>JAHECD010000002.1 GCA_024641945.1 Rubrivivax sp.
CTCGTCGTGGGGTTCGGGAGCGCGGATTCTAGTTCGCGGCACCGGTGCCGCCGTTGCTTGGCAAGTACCCCCCGGAACAGGGTAAGAACCCCCGGATCCGGGGGGCTCGGCATGTTGCGGCCATGCAGGGCTGGCTCGGACACTTCGGGTCACGGAGGCGCAAGGTTGCGTCCGAGTAGTTCAAACCACTCTTTTAGGGGTCGAAACCATGTTCAAGCTTTCCTCCGTTGCGTTGGCCACCGCCTTCGTAGCGTTCTCCGCGCCGGCCATGGCGCTTACTTCGCCGGGCACCTGCAGCTTCAGCGACGTGTCGGGCGCCGGTGTCACCGTGACCGGCTGCGCTGGCTACTTCACTGGCAACCTCAACAATGCGGCCGACTTTGCCGATGTCAGCGCGATGCTGTCGACCGAGTTCCCGGGCATCACCCTGGGCACCGACCGCCTCGAGCAGGTCGACGTCAGCGCCAACCCGGTCAACTTCGCGCTGCCGGTCGGTGGCGACACCGTGATCGGCCTCCATTGGGGCGGCGGCGCCGGCGGCGGCACCAGCTCTTTCTACCGCGTCACGGTCGGTGCGGGCTTCGCGGGCTTCACCGTGGCCATCCCCAACCCGGAACTCGGCAGGGGCGGCTTGTCCAATGCCGCGCTGTACTCGACCACCCCGGCCGTGCCGGAGCCCGAGTCGTACGCGATGATGCTGGCCGGCCTGGGCGCCATCGGCCTGATGATGCGCCGCCGCCGTCGCGGCTGATTGCTTCATTGCGCGGCGATAGCTGCGCCGCGTCTCGAAACCCCGCTTCGGCGGGGTTTTGTCGTTCTGGGCGGGCGGGCCTGCCCGGCGCGTCAGGTCTGGGGGCTGCGGCGTGTCAGTTCCCAACGGACACATCGGCCGCCGGCCAACTCGATGCGCACGCTGTCGCCTGCCGCATCGGACCAGACGAAGGTTTCGGGCTCGTCCGCCACCTTCACGCCGAGACTGCGCGTGAGCGGCAGGATCTCCATCAGGCGCATGCCGGTCCTCAGCTTCGAGTGCAGCATCACGGCGTTGTCGACATGGCCAACCGGCGCTTCACCGGCCTGCCGCATGACACGCATCGCGCGGCTGAACTGCAGCAGCAACCAGAAGACAGCCAACGTGATGCCGACGATCGCACCCCGCCAGCCCCATTGTGCGTAACCCAGCGCCACGGCCACGACTGCCAGCGCCCATCCGACGGTGGAATTCATGCGCGGTGCGCCGCCTTCTCGAAAGGGTTGTCCAGGTACGGGTCGCGCCCGCGTGTCCAGGCCCAGGCGCTCGCGGCCAGGTAGGCCGGTACGAACAACAGGCCCCAGCGCTCGTACTGGCGCACGTGCACTCGTTCGTGGGCCCGCAACGCGTCGGTGGTTGCGCTGTCGCACCCGAGGATCACGTGCCCGATCGTCACGGCGCCGAAGCGCCCGCGCGCGGCCAGCCGGCCGAGGACGCCGCCGCTGGCCTCCAGCGTGCCACCTCGAGCGCGGAGCCTGGCGCCCAGGGCCACCGCGACGAATGCCACGGCCAGGCCCACGGCTGTCCATGGGGCTGGCCAGAGGTACCGCACCAAGGTGGCGGCGTGAGCTGTGGGTCGTTTCGACATGGGTTCTGCAAAGTGTCGCTCACAGCCCGCGCACGATGTCGATGACCTGCTCGATCCGTTCGACCGGGTGGATCGTCAGCCCTTCGATCGATTTCTTGGGTGCGTTCGCCTTCGGCACGATGGCCGTGCTGAAACCGAGCTTGGCGGCCTCCTTCAGCCGTTCCTGTCCGCGTGGCGCCGGCCGCACTTCGCCGGCCAGGCCCACTTCGCCGAACGCGATGAAGCCTCGCGGCAGCGCCCGCCCGCGCAGTGAGCTCTGGATGGCGAGCAATACCGCCAGGTCGGCGGCCGGCTCGCCGATGCGCACGCCACCGACGGCGTTGACGAAGACGTCCTGGTCCATGCAGGCCACGCCGGCATGCCGGTGCAGCACCGCCAGCAGCATCGCCAAGCGGTCCCGGTCGAGGCCGACCGACAGGCGGCGCGGGCTCGGTCCGCCGCTGTCGACCAACGCCTGCACCTCGACCAGCAACGGGCGGGTGCCCTCCAGCGTGACCATCACGCAAGAGCCCGGCACGGGCTCGCCACCGTGCGTCGACAGGAAGATCGCACTCGGGTTGCTCACCCCCTTGAGCCCGCGCTCGGTCATCGCGAAGACACCGATCTCGTTGACCGCCCCGAAGCGGTTCTTGATCGCACGCACGAGACGGAAGCTCGAGTGGGTGTCGCCCTCGAAATACAGCACCGTGTCGACGATGTGTTCGAGCACGCGCGGGCCGGCGAGTGCACCTTCCTTGGTGACGTGGCCCACGAGCACGAGCGACACGCCCGAGGTCTTGGCCACGCGCGTGAGCTGCGCCGCGCATTCGCGAACCTGCGCCACCGATCCCGGCGCGGACGTGAGCTGGTCGGAATAGACCGTCTGGATCGAATCGATCACGCAAAAGGCCGGCTGCTCGGCCTCGAGCGTGGCAACGATCTTCTCGAGTTGGATCTCTGCCAGCACCCGCACGCCGGTTCCGGCCAGGCCGAGCCGCCGCGCGCGCAGGGCCACCTGGGCGCCGCTTTCTTCGCCGGTCACGTAGAGGACCTTCATCTGCCCCGACAGCGCATCCAGCGCTTGCAGCAGCAACGTGCTCTTGCCGATGCCGGGGTCGCCGCCGATCAGCACCACCCCACCCGCGACGATGCCGCCTCCGAGTACCCGGTCGAGTTCTTCCTGGCCTGTGGGCGAGCGCGCCACGTCGGCCGCGTCGATCTCGCTCAGCGTCGCCACCGGCAGGCTGCGGGCGAGTGACTGGAAGCGGTTCTTCGATGCGCCGGCGCTGGGCTCGGCCACCGTCTCGTCGAGCGAGTTCCATGCTGCGCACTGGGGGCACTTGCCGAGCCACTTGGCGCTGGTGCCGCCACACTCGCGGCAGGTATAGATCGTCTTGTCCTTGATCGCCATCGGCCGATTGTCAGGCCGTGCTCAGGTCGGCGGATTCACTCGTGAACCTTGCCGCGGCCTGCCTTGACTTTCGAGCGCTGGGTCTTCGATTCCAGCCGGCGCTGCTTCGACCCGAATGTCGGCTTCGTCGCGTGGCGCACCTTGGGCGGCGAGGCGGCGCTGTCGACCATGGCCTGTAGGCGCGCCAGCGCGTCGGCGCGGTTCATCGGCAGGCTGCGATGGTCCTGTGCCTTGATGACCACGACGCCTTCGCTCGTCAGGCGCTGGTCGGGCTGCGCAAGCAGTCGGGACTTGACGTCATCCGGCAATGACGACGCGTGCACATCGAAACGCAGATGCGCTGCGCTGGACACCTTGTTGACGTTCTGCCCGCCGGCGCCCTGGGCGCGTATGGCGGTGAAGTCGACCTGCGCGGGGTCCACCAGAACGCGCCGGCGCATGGGGCGGCCCGACGAAGGCGACTATTGCGAAGCGGAGCCGCCGCGAACCTTCTGGACGACGAACAGAAGCACCACGGCCCCGAGGACCGAAGCGATCCAGCCCGCACCCTGCCCGGCCTGGTACCAGCCGAGCGCCTGGCCCACGAAGCCGGCCGCCATGGAGCCGCCGATGCCGAGCAGGCACGTCAGGATCCATCCCATCTTTTGTTCACCCGGCATCACGAAGCGTGCAAGCGCACCCACGATGAGGCCGAGGATGATGGTTCCGATAAGACCCATGAAGATGCTCCAGAAGGATTGAGAAGCTCGATGTTGACACCTTTGCGCGGTGCTGGGCCATTGGGGTTCATTCCGCCACCCGAACGTGTACCCGTGGCGCCAACGCGCACATGAGTTCGTATCCGATCGTGCCTGCGGCACGAGCGACCTCGTCGATCGGCAGCCGGCTGCCGGCCGCACCTTCGCCCCAGAGCGTGACTTCACTGCCGGTGTCTGCCTGTGGCACGGGCGTGAGGTCCACGGCCAGCATGTCCATCGAGACACGTCCGACCGTGCCGGTGCGCGTGCCCTCCACCAGCACGGGCGTTCCGGTGCCGGCATGCCGTGGATAGCCGTCGGCATAGCCGCAAGCGGCGATGCCGATGCGCATCGGTGCCGGCGCCGTGAATGCACTGCCGTAGCCGACCGTGTCGCCTTTCGCGAGGTGCTGCACGGCAATGAGACGCGTGCGCAACGTCATGGCGGGCCGCAATTGCCAGTGGGCGGTGTCGTGGTCCGGAAAGTCGGGCGCACTGCCGTAGGCCACGATGCCGGCGCGCACCCAGTCGCTGCGCAACGCGGCGCCATGGCGCAGCGTGGCAGCGCTGTTCGACACGGACCGCTCGCCCGTCAGGTCATGCGTGGCGGCATCGAAGGCTGCCATCTGGTGGTCCACGCCACGCGCGCCATCGGCGTCGGAAAAGTGCGTCATCAGGGAGACCTCGCCGACCTGTGGCAGCGCATTCAGGCGGACCCACGCGGAACGAAATGCCTCGGGGCGGAATCCCAGACGATTCATGCCGCTGTTCATCTTGAGGAAAACACGGTGCGGCGACTGTGTCTTGTGCGCTGCCAGCCAGTCGATCTGCTGTGCGCAGTGAACCACGTGCCACAGGTCCAGACGCGAACAAAGCTCCAGGTCGCGAGGCTCGAAGGCGCCTTCGAGCAGCAGCACCGGCCCGCGCCAATCGAGCGCGCGCAGCCGTTCGGCCTCGGTCAGATCGAGCAGCGCAAACCCGTCCGCGCCACGCAGTCCGGCGAATGCGCGCTCGATGCCGTGACCGTAGGCGTCGGCCTTTACGACGGCCCAGACTCGGGCGTCTGGCGTGGCCGCGCGCACGCGGCGCAGGTTGTGCGCCAGGGCATCCACGTGAATCACGGCTTCGATCGGGCGGGGCAAGGCAACTCCTCGATTCGGGGGCGGGCACACCCTCGGGGGCCGCAGGGGCGCATGCTATAACCCGCGCGCCCCATAGAGGAGACAAGAGCCGACGCACCCGCGCCCGGCGAGATGCGAGCACGGCGCCGAGCGAATGAAAAAAGGCTTCTCCACCATCATGTCGGCGCAGTTCTTCAGCTCGCTGGCGGACAACGCGTTGTTCGTCGCGGCGGTCGAGCTGATCCGCACCGGTGGTGGCCCCGAATGGCAGCGCGCCGCCCTCGTGCCGATGTTCGCGCTGTTCTACGTGGTGCTCGCGCCCTTCGTCGGCGCACTCGCCGATGCGCTGCCCAAGGGCAAGGTGATGTTCCTGTCGAACTCGATCAAGGTGGTCGGCTGCCTGATGATGTTGTTCGGCACGCACCCGTTGATGGCGTATGCGATTGTCGGCCTCGGGGCCGCGGCCTATTCGCCCGCCAAGTACGGCATCCTCACCGAGCTGCTGCCGCCGTCGCAGCTGGTCAAGGCCAATGGCTGGATCGAGGGGCTGACCATCGGCTCCATCATTCTTGGCGTGCTGCTCGGCGGGCAGCTCATCGGGCCGCACGTGGCGCCCACACTGCTCGGTATCGACGTGCCGCTGATCACCACGAGCGTGGATACGCCGCCCGAGGCGGCGATCTCGGCCATCGTCTTCGTCTATATCCTGGCGGCCATCTTCAACCTCTACATCCCGCGCACCGAAGCGCCTTTGCAGCGCATCGAGGGCAATGTCCTGCACATGATGCGCGACTTCAGCCACTGCAATACTCGCCTGTGGGGCGACAAGCTGGGGCAGATCTCGCTGGCCACCACGACCTTGTTCTGGGGCGTCGGCGGCAACCTGCGCTACATCGTGCTGGCCTGGGCCGCGGTGGCACTGAGCTACGACACCACCCAGGCCACTTCGCTCGTCGGCGTGGTGACGGTGGGCACCGCGGTCGGTGCCGTGATGGCGTCGCTGTACATGCGGCTGGACAAGGCCACGTCGGTCATACCGCTCGGCGTCGCGATGGGCCTGTTGCTCGTGGGCATGGTGGCGATCCGCGATGTATGGATTGCCGCACCGTTTCTCGTGCTGCTGGGGGCGCTGGGCGGCTTCCTGGTGGTGCCGATGAATGCACTGTTGCAGCACCGCGGGCACAACCTCATGGGTGCCGGCCGCTCGATCGCCGTGCAGAATTTCAACGAGCAGGCCTGCATCCTGGGACTCGGCGCGTTCTACACGGGAATGTCCAAGCTCGGCCTGTCGGCCTTCGTGGCGATCTCGGTCTTCGGGGCCGTGGTGGCGGGCACGATGTGGCTCATCGGCCACTGGCACCGGCGCAACTGCGTGATGCACCGCGACGAGGTCGAGCGCCTCCTGGTGATCGCACGCTCCGACCCGCATTGAGCACGCACGCCCTGCAGCGCGCCGTGTGGTTGCCGGTGCTGGCGTTGATGCTCAACGCTTTTACCTGGGGCGTGTCGTGGTGGCCCTTCCGCTGGCTCGAGGCGCGTGGCCTGCATGCACTTTGGGCCACTGCGATGATCTACCTGGTTGCGGTGGCCGCGATCACGGCAACACGCCCCGGCGCCTGGGCGCACCTGCGCCGCACACCGCGCCTGTGGTGGCTGGTGGTCGCCTCCGGCACCACCAACGCCACCTTCAACTGGGCCGTGACGCTGGGTGACGTGGTGCGCGTCGTTCTGCTCTTCTATCTGATGCCGGTCTGGGCGGTGCTGTTGTCGCGCGCACTGCTCGGCGAGCGGCTGACGGCGGTGTCGCTGCTGCGCGTCTTGCTTGCGCTCGCGGGCGCCTTGATCGTGCTCTGGCCGCAGGATGGCGGCGGGATGCCGATGCCGCGTACGCTGGCGGAGTGGCTCGGCGTGCTCGGCGGCTTCAGCTTCGCACTGAACAACGTGCTGCTGCGGCGCGAGGCCGCGCAACCCGAGTCAGCGCGCGCGTTGGCTATGTTCGGCGGCGGCGTGGCGGTGTCGCTCGTGCTGGCGCTGTGGCTCGGCGCTCGCGGGTCCGTGCCGCTGCCACCTGCGCCGCAGGTGGTGTGGATCGTGCCGGCGCTGGTGCTCGCGCTGGCCTTTCTGGCCGGCAACCTGGCGCTCCAGTACGGCGCGGCCCGGCTGCCCGCGAATACGACGGCCGCGGTGATGATCATGGAGGTCCTCTTCGCTTCGGCGTCGGCCATCGCGCTCGGCGCCGGAACGCTCACGCCCGCGTTGGCGCTGGGCGGCTCGCTCATCGTCACGGCAGCCCTGTTGGCGGCCTGGCGCGGCTGACCGCGGCAGGTCCTGTGGGCGGTTGCGGCGATACCATCGCGCATCCACTCCACAAGGTCCTTCATGGCTGCACGATCCATCTACGACTTCGAAGCACTGTCCATCGAAGGCAAGCCCGCGCACCTGGGTACACAACGCGGCAAAGTGCTCCTGATCGTCAATACCGCAAGCGCCTGTGGCTTCACGCCGCAATTCGCGGGGCTGGAGTCGCTGTGGGAACGCTACCGCGACCGCGGGCTCGTGATCGTCGGCTTTCCGAGCAACCAGTTCGGCGCGCAGGATCCGGGCAGCAACGACGAGATCGGCGCCTTCTGCCAGCGCAATTACGGCGTGAGTTTTCCGATGATGGCCAAGGTCGACGTCAAGGGCCCGCAGGCGCACCCGTTGTGGAAATGGCTCACCTCGGAGGCGCCCGGCGTGCTCGGCAGCCAGGCGGTGAAATGGAACTTCACCAAGTTCCTCGTCGGCCGTGACGGTCGGGTGCTCAAGCGTTATGCCCCCACGGACACCCCCGAATCGCTGGCGCAGGACATCGAATCCGCGCTCGGCTGACCAGGCAAGACCCATCATGTTCCAGCACCTCGAGCCCTACGCGGGCGACCCGATCCTCAGCCTGAACGACGCCTTCCAGAAGGACCCGCGTCCGGACAAGATCAACCTGTCCATCGGCATCTACTTCGATGACGCCGGGCGCATCCCGGTGCTCGGCTGCGTGCACGAGGCCGAGTCACGCATGCTGGCCGCCAGCGGCGCCAAGCCCTATCTGCCGATCGACGGCTCGCCGGCGATGCGCAAGGCCGTGCAGGGCCTGCTCTTTGGCGCCGACCACGAAGCGCTTCGTAGCGGTCGCGTGGCCACGCTGCAGACGGTGGGCTCCAGCGGCGGGCTGAAGGTCGGTGCCGATTTCATCAAGCGCTGGTTTCCCGGCACGCAGGTCTGGGTCAGCGACCCGACGTGGGACAACCACCGCGCGATGTTCGAGGGCGCCGGCGTCCAGGTGAACACCTACCCCTATTACGACCCGGCCACCGGCGGACTCCGGTTCGAAGCCATGCTCGAGACGCTGCGCAGCCTGCCCGCGCGCAGCGTGGTGTTGCTGCACGCCTGCTGCCACAACCCCACCGGCGTAGACCTCACGCGTGCGCAATGGGAGCAATTGGTCCCGGTGCTGCGCGAGCGTGAGCTGCTGCCGTATCTGGACCTGGCTTACCAGGGCTACGGCGACGGCATCGACGAGGACGCCTTCGCGGTGCGTTTGCTGGCGACGTCGGGCCTGTCGTTTTTCATCGCCAATTCGTTTTCCAAGAGCATGAGCGTCTACGGCGAGCGCGCCGGCGCGCTGAGCGTGGTCTGCGGCTCTGCGGCCGAGGCCGCGCTCGTCGCCGGTCAGATGCAGGCGACTGTGCGGCGCAACTACTCGAGTCCGGCCATCCACGCCGCCGGCATCGTCAGCCAGGTGCTGGGCGACCCTGGGCTGCGTGCCTCCTGGGCTGCCGACGTCGCCGCGATGCGCGATCGCATCCTGACCATGCGGCGCGACCTGCACGGCGTGCTGTCGGCGCGAGTGCCGGGGCGCGACTTCAACTACTTTCTGTCGCAGCGCGGCATGTTCAGCTATACGGGCCTGTCGGCTGCGCAGGTAGACCGCCTGCGCGACGAGTTCGGTGTCTACCTGGTGCGCTCCGGGCGCATGTGCGTGGCCGGGCTGAACACCGGCAATGTCGAGCGCACGGCAGCGGCCATGGCTGCGGTGATCAGCTAGGCGCGCGGGCGGCCTGCGCGGCTGCCAGCACCTGGGCGCGCAACCAGGCGTTGGCCGGGTCGGTGTCGTGGCGCCGGTGCCACAGCATTTCGCCCGTCACGGGGCCCAGCTCGAGCGGCAGGTCGCGGGTGACGAGTTCGCGCCGGTAGCCGGTCGCCTCGATGAAGCTTTCCGGCAGCACCGTGAGCAGGTCCGACCGGGTGACCACCCGGCCGGCGGTGAAGAACTGGTTCACCGTCAGCACGATGCGGCGCTGCCGTCCGAGGGCTGCCAGCGCCTGGTCGACATAGCCATGCGGCTTGCCCGAGAAGCTCACCAGCAGATGGTGAGCGTCGCAGTAGTCGTCCAGCGTCAGCGGGGCACCCGCGAGGGGGTGGCCGCGGCGCATGACGCAGACATAGCGTGTGCTGTACAGGCGCGCGTGGCGCAGCGGCGCTTGCGCACCCTGGCCGGCGATGGCGGCAATGGCCTCGGGAAAGAAGCCCACCGCCAAGTCGGCTTCGCCACCCTCGAGCAGATTGCGCGGGTCCCGCGTGGTCAGCGGCAGGACGCGCAGGTTGGCGACCGCGCCCGCGCCTTCGATGGCGTCCACGAGCGCCGGTGTCAGCAGCGCAGCGGTGGCATCGGCCATCGCGAGGCGAAAGTTGGCCTCGTCCCGGCGGGGATCGAAATCGCCCGGCGACAGCGCCTGGCGCAGGACACCCAGCGCCTCGCGCACCTGTGGCCAGAGCTGCTCGGCGTACGCCGTCGGGCGCATGCCGAAGGCGCTGCGGTTGAAGAGCTCCTCGCCGCACGTGTCACGCAGCCGTTTCATGGCGTGACTGACGGCCGGCTGTGTCATCGACAACGTCTCGGCGGCACGCGTCAGGCTGCCCTCCGCCATCACCGCGTCAAAGACGCGCAGCAGATTCAGGTCGAGGGTTCGGAAGTTCAGCATCGTTGGCAGAGATATCTAGTTCATTTATACCTTACGTGCGAAATATTCACTTGAAGCAACCTAGTATTAACCCTAATCTACGGCTCATCGCAATGGTTGAGCCGCCTCCCAGGGGTGGCGAACGAAAGGAGTTGCACCACATGTCCGTCCTGAACCAAGCCCTTCCCACCCCAGCGCCGGGCCCACGCGCAGCCAGTCTGGGCCGCACGTTCAGTGCGTACGTCCGGATCCTCTGGGATGCGCTCGAGCGCCAAGGCCAGCGCCGCGCTGCGGTCGAGCTGGCTCGTCAAGGCCGCCTTATGGCGGAGCAGAACCCGGAAGCGTCCGCTCACCTACTTGAACAGGCCCGCCTCTGGCAGGGCCGTTGAAACCCGATCAAAGGAATTCGTCATGACCACTATCACCGTACAGAAGCCGGCCGTCGTTCGCGTGCCGCGGGCGGCGCCGATTGCGGCGGCGTTGTTCGCAAAACTCATTGCAATTTGGGAGCAAACACTCACTTCACGCCGCGAAGCCAGGGTCGTCGCCAGTCGGGCTGCCGAAGCGGAAGAGGTTCGGCGCTATGCGGAGACCGTCCGCAAGGCGGACCCGCGTTTTGCCGCCGACCTGTTTGCAGCGGCGGACCGCCACGAAATGGGGAACTGACCCACGACCTGGGGCCCGGCGATCCATGGTCGCCGGGCCGCCCCTTTTGCGCCCCGCAACCGCCGGGCGGCCGCAGCGCGGCACCGGCGGCACTCAGATGCAGCGTCCGCCGTCCACCTCCATGCACACGCCGGTGATCAAGGACGCCTCGTCGCTGCACAGGAAACAGGCCGCATTGCCCAAATCCTCGGGGGTCGAGAACCGGCCGAGCGGGATGGTGGAGAGGAACTTGGCGCGCATCTCGGGCGTGTCCTCGCCCATGAAGGTCTTCAGCATCGGCGTATCGCCAGCGACGGGGTTGAGCGCATTCACGCGGATGCCGAACGGCGCGAGTTCGACGGCGCACGCACGCGTGGCCGTGATGACCCAGCCCTTGCTGGCGTTGTACCAGGCCAGGCGCGGGCGCGGGCTCACGCCGGCGGTGCTGGCCATGTTGAGCACGACACCCGATTTCTGCGCCTTGAAGCGCGGCACCACCTCCTTCATCGCGAGGTAGATCGCCCGCATGTTGACCGCGGTGATGCGGTCCCATTCGTCTTCGGGCAGATCCTCGAGCGGCTGCGGCAGGTGGCCCATCCCGGCGTTGTTGACGAGGATATCCAGGCGCCCGAAATGCAGCTCGGCGGCCTCTAGCATCAGCCGGACGTCCGCCGCTTGTGTCACGTCGACCCGCAGCGCGCGTGCCGCGGCGCCGACACCGGCGGCCACGTCCAGCGCGGCGTCGAGGTTCATGTCGGCCACGATGACCTGCGCGCCCTCGGCCGCGAACTTGCGCACCACGCCGGCGCCGAAGCCCGACCCGCCACCGGTGACCACCGCGACCTTGCCCTTGAGTCTCATGCCCGTCTCCTGTCGTCTTCGTCCGATCAATCGTGCTTGATGGCCACGGTCTTCAGCGACGAGAAACCGTACAGCGCCTCGAAGCCCTTCTCCCGCCCGTGGCCGGAATGCTTGACGCCGCCGAACGGCAGTTCGATGCCGCCGCCCGCGCCATAGTTGTTGATGAAGACCTGGCCACATTGCAGCCGGCGCGCCATGCGCAGCTGGCGCCCGCCGTCGCGGGTCCAGACGCCGGCGACCAGGCCGTAGGGCGTGCCGTTGGCGATCGCCAGCGCCTCGGCCTCGCCGTCGAACGGGATCACCACCTGCACCGGGCCGAAGATCTCCTCCTGCGCCATGCGGTGGTCGGGTGCCACATCGGCCACCAGCGTCGGGCGCACGTAGAAGCCGCCGCGCGGCACGTTCGGCGCCAGCGACGCCTGCGCGGCAACCTGCAGGCCGCTGTCCTTCACGAGCGCCAGGTAACCTTCGACGATCTCGCGCTGGCGCGCGGAGATCACCGGGCCGACGTCCAGATCGTCGAGCGCTGGGCCGACACGCAGCGCGCGGTATCGCTCGGCCATGCGCGTCACCACCGCATCGAAGACGGGCCGCTCGACGAGGATGCGGCTGGCCGCCGAACAGGTCTGGCCGGCGTTCTGGATGCCGGCATTCACGAGAAACGGCAATGCGCCATCGAGATCGGCGTCGGCGAAGACGACCTGCGGGCTCTTGCCACCGAGCTCGAGCGTCACCGGCACTGCGTTGCGCGCCGCCGCCGCCTGGATCAGCGCGCCCACCTGCACCGAGCCGGTGAAGGAGACGTGGCGCACGCCGGTGTGCGACGACAGCGCGGCGCCCGCCTCCTCGCCCAGGCCGGGCACGACGTTCAGCGCGCCGGCCGGCAGCCCGGCCGCCTGCGCAATGCGGGCGAAGGCGAGCGCCGTCAGGCAGGCCTCCTCGGCCGGCTTGAGCACGCAGGCGTTGCCCATCGCCAGCGCCGCGCCGACGCTGCGGCCGATGATCTGCATCGGGTAGTTCCAGGGCACGATATGGGCGGTCACGCCGTGCGGCTCTCGCAGCGTGAAGGCGGTATAGCCGTTGGCGAACGGGATCGTCTCGCCGTGCACCTTGTCGGCCGCGCCACCATAGAACTCCAGGTAGCGTGCCAGCGCCACGGCGTCGGCGCGGCCCTGCTTGACCGGCTTGCCGACGTCCAGCGCCTCCAGGCGCGCCAGCTCGTCGGCCTGCTCGAGCACCAAGGTGCTCATCTTCAGCAGCACACGGCCGCGCTCGGCGGCCGCGAGGCCGCCCCAGGCGCCAGACTGTGCGGCCTCGGCCGCAGACACCGCGGCGTCGATATCCGATGCGGTGCCGCGCGCGATCGACGCCAGCAGGCTGCCGTCGGACGGGTTCAGCAAGGGCAGCGTCTCGGCGTTGTCGCCGGCGCGCCATTGCCCGCCGATGAAGACCTGCGTGGTGTCGAACGGGATCGTGCTCATCGTGGGGTCCCTCGCAATGCGGGCGCGTCGCCGTGAGGCATGATAGTTCTCGATGACGGTCTTTCTCCTCAAGCGGCTGGCTGCGCTGCTGGCCACGCTGCTGGTGGCCTCGGCGGTGGTCTTCGCGGTGCTCGAGCTGCTGCCGGGCAACGCGGCCGAGGTCATCCTCGGCGAGTCCGCCACGCCCGAGTCGCTGGCGGCCCTGCAGGCGAAGCTGGGCCTCGACCGCCCGCCGACGCAGCGCTACACGGACTGGATCGGCGGGCTGGCGCGCGGGAAGACCGCGCAGAGCATCAGTTACGACACGCCGACCGCCGAGCTGATCGGCGAGCGCCTGCGCGTGTCATTGCCGCTGGCCGCGATGGCGATGACGATCACCGTGGTCCTTGCGCTATCGCTCGGTGTCTACGCGGCGTCGCGCCACAACCGGCTTGGCGACGTGGGCGTGATGGCCGCGGGCCAGCTCGGCATCGCGATTCCGAACTTCTGGTTCGCGATCCTGCTGATCCTGCTGTTCGCGGTGAAGCTGCAATGGGTCAGCGCGGGCGGCTTCCCGGGCTGGACGGAAGACGAGGGCGGCGGCCCGTGGGAAGGCCTGAAGGCGCTGATCCTGCCGGCCGTCGCGCTCGCGCTGGTGCAGGCCGCGATCCTGGCACGCGTCACCCGTTCGGCCGTGCTCGAGGTGATGCGCGAGGACTTCGTGCGCACCGCGCGCGCCAAGGGCCTGTCGCGCCGGCAGGCACTGTGGGGGCATGTGCTGCGCAACGCGATGATCCCGGTGCTCACGGTGGCGGGCCTGCAGTTCGCCAACCTGATCACCGGCACGATCGTCGTCGAGAACGTCTTCGTGCTGCCTGGCGTCGGCCGGCTCGTCTTCCAGGCCATCAGCAACCGTGACCTGGTCGTCGTGCGTGACGTCGTGATGCTGCTCGCGGCCGTGGTGGTGCTGGTGAATTTCGCCGTCGACCTGCTGTATGCGCTGATCGACCCGCGGCTGCGTCATGCACGTTGATCGCGATCTTGGCAGGGTGACGGGATCGTGCTGGTGACCGGCGCGCCGTCGTGGTGGCAGCGTGCGCGCGGGCACAAGAGCTTCGTCGTCGGCGGCGCACTGTCGGCGCTGCTCGTGCTGCTGGCCGCGCTGTCGCTGGTCTGGTCGCCCTACCCGCCGGCCGACATCGACATTCCGGGCAAGCTGCAGGCGCCGTCGGCCGCGCACTGGTTCGGCACCGACAGCCTCGGCCGCGACATCGCGTCGCAGTTGCTGGTGGGCTCGCAGAACAGCATCGTGGTGGGTTTCGTCGCGGTGGGCATCGGGCTGGCCGTGGGCGTGTGCCTCGGTTGCCTGGCGTCGGCGCGCCGCGGCTGGGTGGAAGAGGTCGTCATGCGCGCAAGCGACTTCACGTTCGCTTTTCCAGCGCTGCTGTCGGCCATCATGCTCACGGCGATCTACGGGCCCGGGCTGCTGATGAGCATCGTCGCCATCGGCATCTTCAATATCCCGGTCTTTGCGCGCATCACGCGTGGTGCCTCCAATGCGGTCTGGGCGCGCGAATACGTGCTCGCCGCACGCGCCGCAGGCAAGGGCGCCTGGCGCATCACGCTCGACCACGTGCTGCCGAATATCGCCAGCACGCTCATCGTGCAGGCGACGATCTCGTTCGCCACCGCGATCCTGGCCGAAGCCGCGCTGTCGTACCTGGGGCTGGGCACGCAGCCGCCGCAGCCGAGCTGGGGCCGCATGCTCAACGAGGCGCAGACGCAGATGTTCCAGGCGCCGATGCTTGCGGTCTACCCCGGCGTCGCGATCGTGCTGAGCGTGCTCGGACTAAACCTGATGGGCGACGGCCTGCGCGATCTCATGGATCCGAAACTCGCACGCCAGCGCTGAGGCGGTGCCGAATGCCCTGCGCGGTGCAGTGCGCAACCATCGTCGCTAGACTCGGCGCATGAAAATCGACTTCGTCTCCGACGTGGCCTGCCCGTGGTGCGCGGTGGGCCTGAATTCACTCGAGATCGCGCTCGGCCGCGTTGCCGGCGAGATACCGGTCGAGGTGCACTTCCAGCCCTTCGAGCTGAATCCGGCGATGCCGCCCGAAGGCGAAGACACGGTGCAGCATCTGTCTCGCAAGTACGGCATCGACGCGCAGCAGATCGCCAGGAACCAGGAAGGCATTCGGGCGCGCGGTGCGGCGGTGGGTTTCACCTTCGGCCAGCGGCCGCGCATCTGGAATACCTTCGACGCCCATCGCCTGCTGCACTGGGCCGGCACGCAGGGCAAGCAGCGCGAGCTGAAGCATGCGCTGTTGCAGGCGTATCACGGCGAGGGCCGCAACCCGGGCGCGCACGATGTGCTGATCGAGCTCGCCGGCGCCGTCGGTCTGGACGTGGAACGTGCACGCGCCATCCTCGAGAGTGACGAATTCGGCCTCGACGTGCGCCAGGCCGAGACCTTCTGGCAGCAAGCGGGCATCCACTCGGTGCCGGCCATCGTCGTGAACGACCGCCACCTGATCTCGGGCGGGCAGCCGCCCGAGGTCTTCGAGCAGGCCCTGCGGCAGATCGCTGCGGAATCCTGAGCCCGTGCCGCGCAATATCGAGGTCAAGGCGCGCATCGGCAGCGTCGACGCCGTGCTGCCGCGTGCGCGTGCGCTGGCCGACTTCGATGCGCAGGTGATCGACCAGGACGACACCTTCTTTGCCGTCACGCGCGGGCGTCTCAAGCTGCGCCGCTTCGCCGACGGCACGGCCGAACTGATCCATTACCACCGCCCCGATACCTGCGACGCCAAGGCGTCGGACTACGTGCGGGTGCCCGCGCCCGACCCCGACGCGCTGGCCGCGGCCCTCGAGCGCGGCTGCGGTTTGCTCGGGCGGGTGCGCAAGCGCCGCCTGCTGCTGCTGGCGGGGCCGACGCGCATCCATCTCGACCGTGTCGAAGGGCTGGGCGACTTCATGGAACTCGAGGTCGTGTTGCGCGACGGCCAGGCCGACGCCGAAGGCGTGACGATGGCTGAAGACCTGATGCGGCGACTCGGCTTGTTCGACGCGCCGCGCATCGATGGGGCCTACCTGGACCTGTTGCAACGCCTTGCCCGATAGAGCCCGCCGATTTCGGCGGTATCGTCGGCGCATGTGTATCCTGACGCCAGCTGCAGCTTGAACCTGCTCGAAGTCACGGACCTGCGGGTCACCCTGCAGACCTCGCGCGGCGCGGTCGAGGCGTTGCGCGGCCTGAGCTTCTCGGTCGAGCGCGGCGGCACGCTCGGGCTGATCGGCGAGTCGGGCTGTGGCAAGTCGCTCACGGCGCTCGCGCTGATGGGGCTGCTGCCGGAAGGTGCGCGTGTGCAGGGCTCGATCCGGCTGGCGGGCACCGAACTCACTTCGCTCGACGACGCTGCGATGTGCGCGGTACGCGGCCTGCGCATGGGCATGGTGTTTCAGGAGCCGATGACGGCGCTGAACCCGCTGCACACGGTGGGCCGGCAGATCGCGGAGTCGCTGCGCCTGCACAGGTCGATGGCCGCGCAGGACGCGCGCGCCGAGGCGCTGCGCCTGCTGCAGCGGGTGCAACTTCCGCAGGCCGCGCAGCGGTTCGACGCCTATCCGCACCAGCTTTCCGGCGGCCAGCGGCAGCGGGTCGTGATCGCCATCGCGCTGGCCTGCGGGCCCGAGCTGTTGATTGCCGACGAACCCACCACCGCCCTCGACGTGACCACACAGCGCGAGGTGCTCGACCTGATCGCCGAGCTCGTGGCGGAGGACGGCATGGGCCTGCTGCTGATCAGCCACGACCTGGGCGTGATGGCCGACACCGTGCAGCGCATGCTCGTGATGTATGCCGGCACGGTGGTCGAAAGCGGGCCCACGGCCGCCGTCTTCGCGCAACGCGCGCACCCCTACACCCGCGGCCTGTTCGCCGCCCGGCCGCGCCTGGGGCTGCCGCGTGGCACGCGCCTGGCCACGATCCCCGGCCGCGTGCCCGAACTCGCCGACATGCCGCGCGGCTGCCCGTTCGCGGCGCGCTGCGACATCGCCGTCGATGCGTGCAAGGCGGCCGACCCACCGAACGTGACGGTCGCGCCCGGTCACACGTCGCGCTGCCTGAAGGCGGTGCCCGTCTCGTGAGCGCGCCGTTGCTGGTTGTCGAGCATGTCTCGAAGCGCTACCGCCTGCCGCGCGGGTCGCTGCTCGTGCCGGGCCCTGAACTGACGGCGCTCGACGACGTGGGCTTCACGCTCGAAGCCGGGCGCAGCCTGGGTGTCGTCGGCGAGTCGGGCTCCGGCAAGAGCACGCTGGCGCGCCTGGTGATGGCACTCGAACGCCCGAGCGCCGGCCACGTGCTGCTCGACGGGCAGGACCTGCACACGATGTCCGCGGCCGAACTGCGCCGCACACGCGCCAAGGTGCAGATGGTCTTCCAGGACCCGTACGGCTCGCTCGACCCGCGGCGAACCGTCGGCCAGACCGTGGCCGAGCCGATGGCACTGCTGCAGGGCGCCGGCCGTGCGGAAACGCAGCGGCGCGCCGCCGAGGCGCTCGAGGCCGTGGGCCTGCGCACCGCCGATCTTGCGCGTTACCCGCACGAGTTTTCCGGCGGCCAGCGCCAGCGCATCGCCATCGCCCGCGCATTGGTCACGCGTCCGCGACTGATCGTGGCCGACGAGCCGGTGAGCGCGCTCGACGTGTCGGTGCAGGCCCAGGTGCTCAACCTGATGCAGGACCTGCAGGACCACTTCGGTGTGACCTACCTCTTCATCAGCCACGACCTGAGCGTGGTCGACCTGGTGTGCGACGAGGTCATCGTGCTGCAGGCCGGGCGCGTTGTCGAGCAAGGCGATCCGGACCGGTTGTTCCACCGGCCGCAGCACCCCTATACCCAGCGGCTGGTCGCCGCCTTGCCCGGCCAGCGCATTGACGCAGAATCCGCGCGGCAACCCTGAAGGAGCACGACATGAAGATTGCACGACGTCCGTTCACGCTGTTGGCCGCCACACTGGCGATCGCCGTCACGCTGGCACCCGCCGCGCACGCCCAGGCGCGCAAGGACCGCGTGGTGCTCGGCATGACGCTCGAGCCTGCGACGCTCGACCCGACGATGGCGGCCGCTGCCGCCATCGGCGAGGTCGTGCACTACAACATCCTCGAGGGCCTGACCAGGATCACGCCCGATGGCGCCGTGCTGCCGCTGCTCGCCGAATCGTGGACGCTCTCGCCGGACGGCAAGAGCTACACGTTCCGCTTGCGCACGGGCGTCAAGTTCTCCGACGGCGCGCCGCTCGACGCCTCGGTGGTCAAGTTCGCATTCGACCGCGCGCGCGCCGAAGGCAGCACCAACAAGGCGAAGAAGGCGCTCTTCAACAACATCTCCAGCGTGACGGCGCACGATGCGCGCACGGTGATCCTCACGCTCGACCACGCCGACGGCACGCTGCCGTTCCGGCTGGGCGAGAACACGGCCGTGATCCTGCACCCGAACAGCGCCGCCACGGCCGCCACCAAGCCGATCGGCACCGGGCCGTATGTGCTCGAGAGCTGGAACAAGGGCTCGTCGATCACGCTCGCCAAGTGGGACGGTTACCGCGATGCCGGCAAGGTCAAGCTGAAGAAGGTGATGTTCCGCTTCATCAACGACCCGGCGGCGCAAGTGGCCGCGCTGCTGGCAGGTGACATCGACGGCATGCCACGCTTCGGCGCCGCGCAGGCGCTCAAGCAGTTCCAGGCCGACAAGCGCTTCACGGTGGAGATCGGCAGCACCGCCGGCAAGGGCCTGCTGGCCCTCAACAACAAGCGCAAGCCGTTCGACGATGTGCGTGTGCGCCGCGCCATCATGCATGCGATCGACCGCAAGGCCTTCATCGATGGCGCGCAGGAAGGCCTGGGCACGCCCATCGGCAGCCACTTCGCGCCCACCGACCATGGGTATGTCGATCTCACCGGCCTGTACCCGTACAACCCGGAGAAGTCCAAGGCCCTGCTGCGCGAGGCCGGCGTGGCCACGCCGCTGAACGTGACGCTCACGCTGCCGCCGCCCCAGTACGCGCGCAAGGGCGGCGAGATCGTGGCGGCACAACTGGCCAAGGTGGGCATCGTCGCGAAGATCGAGAACGTCGAATGGGCGCAGTGGCTGTCGGGGCCGTTCAAGGGCAATTTCGACCTGACGATCATCAATCACGTGGAGCCGCTCGACTACGCCACCGCCTATGCCGACCCGAAGTACTACTTCGGCTACGACAGCGCGCCCTTCCGTACCCTGGTGGCCGACTACGCCGAGACGAGCAACGCGCGCGAGAAAGCCCGGCTGTGGGGCGCGATCCAGCGCCAGTTGGCCGAGGATTCGGTGAATGCGTGGATCTGGAACCCGGCGCAGGTGGCAGTCTTCCGCAAGGGGCTGGTCGGGCTGTGGAACAGCTCGCCGATCTTCGCCAACGACATGGCCGCGGTCGGCTGGGTCGGCAAGTGAGTCTGCAGACCATCGAGGCGTTGTACGCCGCGTTCGCGCGGCTCGACGGCGCCGCGATGCAGGCGTGTTACGCCGCCGACGCGCAGTTCGACGACGAAGTTTTCTCGCTGCGCGGCGCACGCGAGATCGGCGGCATGTGGCGCATGCTCTGTGCCGCCACGCAGTCGCAGCCCGCCTCGCGCGCGGCCTGGCGGCTCGAAGTGAGCGGCCTTCAGGCCGCCGGCGGGCGTGGCGCGGCGCACTGGGAGGCGCATTACCTGTTCTCGGCCACCGGCCGCCCGGTGCACAACGTCATCGATGCCGAGTTCCAGTTCGACGACGCAGGCCGGATCTCGCGCCATCGCGACCGCTTCGAATTCTGGCGCTGGTCGCGCCAGGCGCTTGGCTTGCCAGGCCTGCTGCTCGGGTGGACGCCCCTGCTGCGCAACCAGGTGCGCACCAAGGCCGCAGGCAATCTGCAGCGTTATCTGGCGTCCCAAGGCGATGGCCGCGCCGCATGAGTTGACGGCGTCGGCGCTTGCCGAGGCCTACCGCGCCCACGCGCTGTCGCCGGTGGAGGCGGTGCGCGAGATCGTGGCGCATATCGAACGCTGGGAGCCGCACCTGTGCGCCACCTATGCTTTCGACCCCGAGTCCGCGCTCGAAGCCGCGCGTGCATCCGAAGCGCGCTGGCAGCGCGGTGCGCCCCTCGGCGCGCTCGACGGCGTGCCGTGCACGATCAAGGAAAACACGGCGACCAAGGGTGTGCCGGTGCCGGCCGGCACGGCCGCCACGACCCTCGTGCCAGCAAGCGCCGATGCGCCGCCGTCCGCGCGGTTGCGCGAAGCGGGCGCGGTGATCCTGGGCAAGACCACGATGCCCGACTGGGGCATGCTGTCGTCCGGCCTGTCGAGCTTCCACAAGCTTGCGCGCAACCCGTGGGACCTGCGCATGACGCCGGGCGGCAGCAGTGCCGGCGCCGGCGCCGCGGCGGCGGCCGGCTACGGCCCGCTGCACCTGGGCACCGACATCGGCGGGTCGATCCGCCTGCCGGCTGCGTGGTGCGGGGTCGTCGGCCTGAAGCCCAGTCATGGCCGGGTGCCGGTGCATCCGCCGTATGCCGGCCGCGTGGCCGGGCCGATGACCCGCACGGTGCTCGACGCCGCCCTGATGATGGCCGCATTGAGCCAGTCCGATGCACGCGACGCGACGAGCCTGCCGCCGCAGCCCATCGACTGGACCGACCTCGGCCTCGACCTGCGCGGACTGAAGCTCGGCCTGCTGATGGATGCGGGCTGGGGCCTGCCGGCGGAGCCGCAGACGGCCGCAGCGGTGCAGGCCGCCGCGCGTGCCTTCGAGGCCGCGGGTGCAATCGTCGAACCGCTGGCGGCGTTCAGCACCCGCGAGATGGCCGACGGCATGGACCGCTTCTGGCGCATGCGCTCCTGGCTCGACCTGAGTGCATTGCCGCCGCAGCGCCAGGCACTCGTGCTGCCCTATATCCGCGCGTGGGTGGCGAGTGGTGCCACGCTCACGGGCGCGCAGGTCTTCCACGGCTACAGCCAGATGGCTGCGCTGCGCGACGCGGCTCTCGCTGCGTGCGAGCGCTACGATTTCGTGCTCTCTCCGGTGAGTCCCGTGCCCACCTATCCAGCCGAATGGGCGAGCCCCGTCAACGACCCGCAGCGCCCGTTCGAGCACATCGCCTTCACGCTGCCGTACAACATGAGCGGGCAGCCGGCTATCGGCATCGACTGCGGGCATACCGCTGACGGGCTGCCGATCGGCCTGCAGATCGCGGGCCGCCGGCATGACGACCTGGGGGTGCTGCGCATGGCGCAAGCCTGGGAGCAACTGCGTCCTGCACCGCGGCCCTGGCCGCGTCCGCCGGGCTGACGCGCGGTCGCCGGCAGCGCGAAGCGAACGGCCTTCTCGACCGCGCTACATTCGCGCCATGAACAGCCCCGACCTGCGCGGCAATGTCACCGGGACGTCGTCCACGGCGGCGCGCGACAGCGTGGAGCGCGCGCTGTGGCGAATGATGTCGTTCTACGACGTGCCGCTGCCCGACCTCGACGCGGCGATCGAGTCCGACGATGGCTGGGCCCTGCCGCACGTGATGAAGGCGGGTTTCCTGCTGAGCCTGACCGAACCTGCGCTGGTGCCCGAGGCGGCCGCGCATCTCGACGCCGCGCGTGCCCGCGAAGCCTCGTGCACGCCGCGCGAGCGTGCACATCTCGAGGCCACCCAGCAGGTGCTGGAAGGGCGCTGGGCGGCGGCCTGCCGCACGTGGGACGAACTGCTCGTCGAACACCCGCGCGACGCACTCGCGCTGCAATGGGCGCAGCTCTGGGACTTCTACCGCGGCGATACGCCGGGCCTGCGCCTGCGCCCCGCGCGCGCGCTGCCCGAATGGGACGAGGCGGACCCGCTGTATGCCTACGTGATGGCGCTTTATGCCTTCGGGCTGGAGGAATCGAACCTCTATCCGCAGGCCGAAGATGTCGGCCGGCGCGCTTTGCAGGCGAACCCGCGGGTGCCCTGGGCGGTGCACGCGGTGGCCCATGTGATGGAGATGCAGGGCCGTTTCGAGGAAGGTGCCGCCTGGTTGAACCAGCACCAGGTGGCGTGGGCCGAAGGCAACGGATTCGCCTGCCACCTGTGGTGGCACAAGGCGCTATTCCGGCTCGAGGCGCTCGACATCGCCGGTGTCTTGCGGCTGGTGGACAAGCACCTCAGCGGCGATGCGGTGCAGATCTCGTTGCAGCGTGTCGACGCGGCCGCCCTGCTCTGGCGCATGCACCTGCTCGGCCAGGACATGAGCGCCGCCTGCCGCGCGTTGCTGGAGGGCTGGGCGCCCGACGACGCACACGCCGGGTACTACGCGTTCAACGACGTGCACGTGCTGATCGCCATGCTCGGCTGCGACGAGGTGACACGCGGCGAGGCCTGGCTGGCGCGCTGCGCCGAGCGCGCGATGCAACCCGACGACATGCGACGCGCCAACCACCAGATGGCGCGCGACGTGGGCCTGCCATTGATGCGCGGCCTGCTGGCCTTCGCACGCGGCGACCGTGACGGCGCTGCCGAGGCGCTGTACCCGGTGCGTGCGCTGGCGCAGCGCTTTGGCGGCAGCCACGCGCAGCGTGACCTGATCGACCAGACGTTGCTGGCCGCTGCGGCGCGCGGCTGCGAACACACGCGCGCCACGCTGGGGCGTGCGCTGATCAACGAGCGCGTGCTCGCGAAGCCCGTGTCGCCACTCACCCGGCACTGGCAGGAAATGGTGGGCATCGGCGCCAGGGACCGCGCATGACCGCCGGGCAAATACCGGCGTCGCCTGCGCCAACGGATGCACCGGCGGTGCCGGAAGAAAAGCGCCTGCGGCGTCTGCAGATGCTGGAGGACCATATCGGCGACGCGTTGCGCGAGAGCGAGCGGCAGGGTGAATTGCGGTCGGCGCCGAGCTTCGGCAAGCCGATGGACTTCGGCGACGGCTACGCACAGACGCCGGCCGAGCTGCGCATGCCGATGAAGGTGTTGAAGGACGCCGGGGTGGTGCCAGCCGAGGTCGAGGCGATGCAGCAGCTTGCCGCACTGCGCCACGCCGCGCTGGACGCCGCCGATCCTGCCGAGGCGCGGCGCCTGTCGCAGCGTGCGAGCGAGCTCCAGCAGGCCATCGCGCTGCGCCTGGAGCGCCTGCGATCCGGCAACTGGTGACTGGCGGAAACCGTCGCCGGCGGCATCCGCTAACGTTTCACCGCACGCAGCAGATCGGCCAATGTGCGGCCGGGCTCGTCGCGGAACGACGTGTCGAGCAGGTCCATGGTGTCGATGCGGTCGATTCGGAAGTTGCGGAACCCCTGGCGCATTTCGCACCATGCGGCGAGGGTCCACACGGCGTCCCAGTAGAAGCACCCGAGAGGCCGCACGGTGCGTTCGCTCGGCGCGCCCTTCAGGTCTCGGTAGAGCATCGTCACCTTGTGTCTGGTGTCGATCGCCTCGCGCAGCCGGGCCAGCCGACTTCGTGTGGCGTCGTCCACGGCGCTTGCCGGCGCAAAGACGGCCAGGCTCTCGGCGGCCGCGCGGGCGGCCGGCGGCAGGACGGCGAGGATCTTGGACAACGCATCCTCGGCCCCTGCGGCAAGCACCGCATCGAGCCGGGGCCGCGCAATGCGCACGGCAGCCACGAGCGCCTGGGCCTCGTCGGTCGTGAACATCAGCGGCGGCAGGTCGAAGCCCGCCCGCATGCGATAACCGACACCAGCCGCCCCCTCGATGGGCACGCCCTGCGCAACCAGGTCGGCCACGTCTCGGTAGACCGTGCGCACCGACACCTCGAGCCGACGTGCCAGCCAGTCCGCGGTCGACAAACGCCGGCCCCGGATGAGTTGGACGATGCGGAACAGACGGTCTGCGCGGCGCATATTGGCATTGTGGGCGCGCCGGCGTTGCGTAGCGGGTCAGCCCGGCGCGTGCAGTCCGATGCGGTTGCCTTCGCTGTCGGCCACGTGGGCGAAGCACCCCATGCCGGGGGGCAACGGCGTGCGACCGAGCAGTACGCGCCCGCCTGCCGCCACGGCACGCTCGAGCGCAGCGTCGAGCAGCGGCGCGGCGTCCAGGTACACGAGCGTGCCCAGCGGTGCGGCCGGCGTATCGGCGGGGACGGCCATCAGGCATCCGGCGACAGCGCCCTCCGGCGCCGGAAAGACCTCCATGCGCGAAGCCCCCATCGTTTCGTGGCGCAGGGTTTTCTGGAGCACCGTTTCGTAGAACGCCTTGGCGCGGTCGAGGTCGCGGGCGGGGATTTCGAACCAGGTGATGGAATCGCGGGTCATGGCAGGGCCTTTCTGGTGGAGGATGATGGTGGCAACGAAGCAGGTGCCATGCTGCGCCGGGGCTGCTGACAGCATCGTGTCAGCAGCGTGCCGCGTCCCAGTGATGGGCGGCGGCGGGCGGGACGGCCTTGTCGGTGTTTGACAGTGATCAATCGGACCTTCGCCTTGCAGGCGATGATTGGCACGTGACCCATCCGATCATTCCGATCCATGTCGAGGGGGCCTGCAACGGGTCTCCGGCCTTGCGCATCGTCGAGCCCAGTCTGGACGGTCCGCAGCAGCAGTTGCAATCGATCGTCAGCACGCTGAAGCCGCTTGTCGATGCCGAGTTCGGCAATGAGTTGCCCGCGGGTGCGTGGCTGCGGGGGCTTCACCTGAGCGAAGGTGAAGCCACGCTCACGATCGCGCCCGACCTGGCCTGCCGCGGACACGCCGTGGCCACGCTGGCGTTCGACGTGATGCGCCGGCTCTTGCCGAATACCGACATCTACGTCGGTGCCGCGCCCGACGCCTGACGCGCGCGGCGGCGCGGGTCGCGCGGTGCGCCGCCCGGCCGTGCACCGATACTCTGAGCGAAATGCCCCATCGCGCCGCACTGATTTCGGGAACCTTCTTCGCACTCGGTGCCGGCCTCATGTGGGGGCTGGTCTTCGTCGCCCCGCTGTTGCTGCCGGACTATCCGGCGGCGTTGCTGTCGATGGCGCGCTACCTGGCGTTCGGGCTCATTGCATTGCCGCTCGCCTGGCTGGACCGTGTGGCATTGCGCCGGCTCACACGGGCCGACTGGGTCGAAGCCCTCAAGCTCAGCACCGTTGGCAACCTGCTGTATTACCTGTTCCTCGCGGCGGCGATCCAGCGTGCCGGCGGCCCGCTGCCCACGATGATCATCGGCACGCTGCCGGTGGTGATTGCAGTCACCTCCAACCTTCGTGATGCACGGCGCGACGGACGCTTGCCGTGGGCCCGGCTCGCACCGTCGCTGGCGCTCATCGCCACCGGCATCGCGCTCGTGAACCGCGCCGAGTTCGAGCACCTGCGCGGCGGATCGACGGCGAGCGTCGAGCAGTTCGCCGCGGGTGCATTTCTTGCCGTGGCCGCGGTGGCTTGCTGGACCTGGTACCCAATCCGCAACGCCGACTGGCTGCGGGCCCATGCGGACCGAAGCCCGCGCAGCTGGGCCACCGCGCAGGGTGTCGCCACGCTGCCGCTGGCGGCGACCGGCTTCCTGTTGTTCTGGGCCTGGAATTCGGCGGCGGGTCGGGCCTTCGTCATGCCCTTCGGCCCGACGCCGACGCTTTTCGTGGGGTTGATGTTCTCGATCGGCCTGTTTGCATCCTGGCTCGGTACGCTGTGCTGGAACGAAGCCAGCCAGCGTCTGCCGACCACCCTGGCGGGCCAGCTCATCGTGTTCGAGACGCTGTCGGCGCTGGCGTACGCCTTTGTTCTGCGAGGAACTGCGCCGGGTGCCGCTACGTTGGCCGGTATCGCGCTGCTGGTGTGCGGCGTGATCTGGGCACTGCGGGTACGGTCGGAGCCGCTGGCGGCCGAAGGGCATGCCGCGTAGCGCCTGGCGATCCGCCGGCGAGCCTGCAGGTCGATGCGGGTGGTGGCGAGGGATGTGATGACGAACGTCGCGCGCGCCGCCTGTGCCTATGCCGGCGCGGTATTCGCACTCGGGTTCCTGCTCGGCATGTTGCGGGCGCTGGTGCTGGCGCCCCGCTGGGGCGAGCTCGCCGCCGTCGGCGCCGAATTGCCACCGATGCTGCTCGCGTCCTGGTTCATCTGCCGCGCGTTGCTGCGGCGCTGGCCGTTGGCGCGTGCCGGTCGGTACGCGACCATGGGTGCCCTGGCCTTCGTGCTGCTGATGACGCTGGAGCTGGGATTGGCGGCGACGTTCGGCGAGTCGCCGTCGTCGTACCTCGGCAGGCTCGCCGATCCCGCGGGCGCGCTCGGCCTGGTGGGGCAACTGGGCTTCGGGCTGATCCCGTGGCTGCAGGCGGTCCTGGCGCGCCGGCACTGACGCGTCAGCGCGCGGTGCGTGCTCAGCCTGCGAGCGCCTCGTCCACCACTTCGACCCAGTGTTTCACCGGTGTGGACGTGCCGCTCTGCAGGTGCTGGATGCAACCGACATTGGCCGAAACGATGGCCTGCGCCTGCAGGGGCTCCAGATGGGCGAGCTTGCGGTCGCGCAGCTGGTAGGCCAGCTCGGGTTGCAGCACGCTGTAGGTGCCGGCCGATCCGCAGCACAGATGGCTCTCGCTCGACGCAATGCTGACCTCGAAACCCAGCGCGTTGAGATGTTGCTCGACCCCGCCGCGCAGCTGCTGGCCATGCTGCAGCGAACACGGCGGGTGGAAGGCCACCTTGTGGGTCCGCAGGTTGCGCAGCCGCGGTTTCAGCGGGCCCACCAGGTCGGGCAGCAGTTCGCTCAGGTCGCGCGTCAACTCGCTGACGCGGCGCGCCTTTTCGGCGTAGTGCGGGTCGTGTGCGAGGGCGTGGCCGTAGTCCTTGACGGTGGCGCCGCAGCCCGACGCGTTCATCACGATCGACTCCACCTTGCCCTGCGAGGTGAGCCCCTCGACCAGCGGCCACCAGGCGTCGATGTTGCGGCGCATGTCGGCGAGGCCGCCGTCGATGTCGTTCAGGTGCGTGCGCAGCGCGCCGCAGCAACCTGCACCGTCGGCCACCAGCGTCTGGATGCCGGCGGCGTCGAGCACGCGTGCGGTGGCGCTGTTGATGTTGGGCATCATCGCGGGCTGCACGCAGCCCAGGAGCATCAACACCTTGCGCGGGTGCTCGCGCGTGGGCCATAGCTTCGCGCGTGCGCCGGCGTTCGCCGGCACCTTGTTCTTCAGCGTGGCAGGCAACAACGGGCGCACGAACTGGCCGACCTTCATCGCCGGGCCGAACAGCGACGAAGTCAGGCCCTCCTTGAGCAACCAGCGCACCGCCTTCTCACCGGCCGGGCGCTCGACACGTTGCTCCACGATCTTGCGGCCTATGTCGACGAGGTGCCCGTATTGCACGCCGCTCGGACATGTGCTCTCGCAGTTGCGGCAGGTGAGGCAGCGGTCGAGGTGCAGCTGCGTGCTGCGCGTGACCGGCGCACCCTCGAGGACCTGCTTCATCAGGTAGATGCGCCCGCGTGGGCCGTCGAGCTCGTCCCCGAGCAACTGGTAGGTCGGGCAGGTGGCGGTGCAGAAGCCGCAGTGCACGCACTTGCGCAGGATGGCCTCGGCCGCCTCGCCGTCGCGCGTGCCTTTGAATTCGGGTGCCAGTGTGGTTTGCATGGAGTGGGTGCGTGGGAGATCAGAGGAGACGCAGGGCGAACGGCATCAGCAGCGATGCGAGCACCACCTGTAACCCGAGCGCCAGCGCGGCATAAGCGCCGGCATCGGGATGCACCTGCATTGCACGTGCGGCGCCTATGCCGTGGGAGGCTGTGCCGAGGGCAAAGCCACGCACGATCGGGTTGGTGATGTGCAGTGCATCGAAAAGGTATTTGCCGCTCACCGCGCCGACCAGGCCCGACAGCACGGCAAAAACCGCAGCGAGCGCGGGAATGCCGCCGATCTGCGCGGCAATGCCCATGGCCACTGGCGCCGTCACCGACTTGGGCGCGAGTGAAGCGAGCAGGTCAGGCGGCAGGCCGAGGGCCCAGCCGATGCCCACCGCGGACCCCGCCGATGCAGCGCCGCCGGCCAACGCCGCCGCCAGCAGCGGCCACACGCGCGCGCGCAATTCGGCACGCCTTTGCCAAAGGGGCCACGCGAGCGCCACCACCGCCGGGCCGAGCAGGAAATGGATGAACTGCGCACCCGAGAAATAGGTCGGGTACGGCACGCCCGTGGCCGTCAGCAGGGCGCCAAGCGTCAGCACGGTCCAGAGCACGGGGTTGGCCCAAGGCGGTTGGCCCCAACGCAGGTAAATGCCTTGCGCCAGTACGTACAGCGTGAGCGTGGCCGTCAAGCCGAACAACGGCGTGGCCGACAGGTAGACCCAGAGTTCGACGAAGCTTTGCACGGTCGGTCGCCGCTCAGGCGCGTGCGTCGCGGCCGCGACGTTCGAGCCGGGTCATGCCTGCGCCCCGGTACGGGCAAGCGCGGCGCGCAAGACCAGCGCCCCCACGGCCAGGCCGGCCCAGGTCGACAACACGATGGCGGCCAGCATGCGCACGCCGTACTCACCCACGAGCGCCAGGTGCGTGATCACGCCCACGCCGACCGGCACGAAGAGCAGTGACAGATGGGCGAGCAAGGGCTCGGCCGCCGCGGCCACCGGCGTGTGCGACGCGCGCACCCGAAGCAGCAGGAAGAGCAACAGCAGGCCGATCACGGGACCGGGCAGCGGTACGTGGGCCAGGCGGGCGAGCGCCTCCCCGGCCGACTGGCACAGCAGCAAGAGGGCGAGGCCACGCAGCAGATTCATGGCAGTTCTTCAGCGCAGGCGGTAGCTCAACTGCCAGTAGTGGCGGTGGTCGGCCCACCGTGCATCCTCGGCACGCGGTCCCAATGCGGCAAAGGCTTCTTCGCGCGTCGGGAAATTCTTCAGCACCTCGTGCACCGAACCATCGTCGAGGGTCCGGCACTGGTAGGTGTTGCCGTCGGGATCGCGCCGCGACAGCGGCGTGCTGCTCGTCTGCACGTAGCGGTTGTCCAGAAAGACGACGCGCGCGCCCGCTTCGAGCCTCGAGTGCAGCAGGTCGAGCCAGCCGGACAGCCGCTGCAGCGGCACGTGGCTCCACCAGCAGCCCGCAAACGCCGCGTCGAAGGTCTCACCCGGCAGGCCGTGCAGGGTGTAGGCGTCGACCGTCGCGAAACGCACCTTGCCCGCGGGCATCGGCTTTTCGCGCGCCAGGGCCATCGTCTCGGGGTTCAGGTCGGTCGCGAGCCAGCTCTCGCAATCGCGCGCGCCGTGGGGTGTCCACCAGCCCGTGCCGCAGGCGATCTCCAGCACACGGCGGCCGGAAAAGGGCGCGGCCATGCCGGCTTCCATCACCCGAAGGTCGGCCTGCCGTTCGGGCTTGAGATAGACCCGCTCGTAGTACGCGGCGCGCTGCGCGTAGTAGGCGCGCATGTCGTCGACGACGTCGCTGCGCATGCTCACAGGCCCGGGAACAGCCGGCCGGGGTTGAAAAGGCCGTCCGGGTCGAAGGCCGTCTTCAGGTTGCGGTGGATGCGTTCGAGCGGTGCGGACAGCGGCGCGAAGGTGCCTGCGCTCTTGTCCTGCGCACGGAAGAGAACGGCGTGGCCGCCGGCGGCGGCTGCCGCCTGGCGCACCAACGCCGGCGCCAGGGGGGTGCAGAGCCAGCGTTGCGCGCCGCCCCACTCGATGAGCTGCTGGCCTGCCAGCTTGAGCGGCGGCGCGATGCCCGGCACCGACAGGCGCCACAGGGCTGCGCCGCTCTGCGCCGCGTTCGCGGCACCGACGAAGAATTCGTCGGTCTGGTCGCGCAGCCCGTTCCAGAAGACGCCAGCCATGGAGGGTTCGATGGGTTCGCCGCCAAGGCGTGTGTGGGCCGCGTCGACGGCGGCCGCGGCGCCGGCCAGGCGCACGACGAGCGTGCCGTCCCACCAGGCACTCGCGTTCAGCGGCAGCGGCTGGCCGCTCCACCGGTTGAGCTGCTCGAGCGCACGCGCCTCGTCCACATCGAAGCGCAGCGTGCGCGTGGCCACGGGACGCGGCAGCACCTTCAGCGACACCTCGCAGATCACGCCCAGGATGCCCATGGACCCGGCGAACGAGCGCGCGGCGTCGTACCCGGCCACGTTCTTCATCACCTGGCCGCCGAAGCTCAGCACTTCGGCGCGGCCGTTGAGCACGGTGGCGCCGAGCACGTGGTCACGCACGCTGCCCACGGCCGCCCGCGCCGGCCCGCTCAACCCGGCGGCCACCATGCCGCCGACCGTGCCCGCCGCGCCGAAGCGAGGCGGCTCGAAAGGCAGGCACTGGCCCTTTTCGGCGAGGACGGCTTCCATTTCGGCCAACCGCGTGCCCGCGCGCACGGTGACCACCAGCTCGCTCGGCTCGTAGCTGCTGATGCCGCATAGCGGTGTGATGTCGAGGGGTTCGCCCCGAGGGGCTTCGCCATAGAAGACCTTGGTCTGGCCACCGCGGATGTCGAGCGGTGCGCGCTGCGCGCGCGCGGTCTGCACCTGATCGACCAGGCGGGCAAGCGCGGCATCGGCCATCAGAATCGCTCCAGCTCAGGGAACGGCAGCAGCCCCTTGCGCACGTGCATCTTCCCGTATTCCGCGCAGCGTTGCAGGGTGGGGATCACCTTGCCGGGGTTGAGCAGTTCCTCCGGATCGAAGGCCCGTTTGAGCGCAAACATCTGCTCGCGCTCCTCGGGCGAGAACTGCACGCACATCGAACTGAGCTTCTCGATGCCCACGCCATGTTCGCCGGTGACGGTGCCACCGAACTGCACGCTGGTCTCCAGGATGTCGGCACCGAACTGCTCGCACCGGTGCAGTTGATCGGGGTCGTTGGCGTCGAACAGGATCAGCGGGTGCAGGTTGCCGTCGCCGGCATGGAAGACGTTGCAGCACTTCAACCCGTATTTCTGCTCCATCGCGCCGATCGCCAGCAGGATGTCGGCCAGGCGCTTGCGCGGGATGGTCGAGTCCATGCACATGTAGTCGGGGCTGATGCGCCCGCTGGCCGGGAAGGCGTTCTTGCGCCCGCTCCAGAATTTCAGGCGTTGCGCCTCGTCCTTGCTCACTTCCATGCGCGTGGCGCCGGCGCCGGCCAGCACGTCGAGCATGCGGCCGATCTCCTCGGCCACCTCTTCCGGCGTGCCATCGCTCTCGCACAGCAGGATCGCCTGCGCGTCGAGGTCGTAGCCGGCGTGCACGAAGTCCTCCACCGCGGCCGTCATCGGCTTGTCCATCATCTCCAGCCCGGCCGGGATGATGCCGGCGGCGATGATGTCCGCCACGGCGTCGCCGGCTTTGCGGATGTCGTCGAAGCTGGCCATGATGCAGCGCGCCAGCTGCGGCTTGGGAACGAGCTTGACCGTGACCTCGGTGGTCACCGCGAGCATGCCTTCGCTGCCGACGATGAGCGGCATGAGGTCCAGCCCGGCGCAATCGAGCGCCGCCGAACCGAACTCCACGGCCTCGCCCTCGACGGTGAAGCCGCGCACGCGCAGCACGTTGTGCAGCGTCAGGCCGTATTTGAGGCAATGCACGCCGCCGGAGTTCTCGGCCACGTTGCCGCCGATCGTGCAGGCGATCTGGCTGCTCGGGTCCGGCGCGTAGTACAGGCCGTGCGGCGCCGCCGCCTCGCTGATGGCCAGGTTTCGCACGCCGCACTGCACGGTCGCCGTGCGGCTGTAAGCATCGACCGTCAGGATCTTGTTGAAACGCGCCAGCGACAGCGTCACGCCCTGGGTGTGTGGCAGCGCGCCGCCCGAAAGGCCGGTACCGGCGCCGCGCGCCACCACGGGCACGCGCAACGCGTGGCAAGCCTTCAGCACCGCAGCGACCTGCGCTTCGGTTTCCGGCAGCACGACCACGAGCGGCTGGGCGCGGTACGCGGTCAGCCCGTCGCACTCGTAGGGGACCGTGTCCTCGGTCTGCCAGAGCAGGGCATGGGCAGGCAGCAGCGGGGCAAGCTGCGCGACGACCTCGCGCTGGCGGTCGCCGCGCGTGACGGCCTCGGGGTTCATTGCACTCATGGCGGCGACTTTAGCGCCCGGCACCGGCCGGGCAAGCCCGTTCGCTTGCTGTGGCCCGTCATTTCGGCTTTGACCCGGATGCGGGCAATCAGCCCTGGGTAAAGACCGTGAGCACGCCGGTGTAGCCGTAGAGGTGATGGCGCGCGATTTCGCCCCCGGCGAAGAAACCGACCAGCGGCACGTCCCCGAGCGCATGGCGAACGATCTGCAATTCGGCCGACGGCGCGCCGAAGTGCGGGCCGCCCCGCCCGGCGCAGCTGACGTAGACCGCGCCGGCGATGCGGGCGGCGCCGTCTCCCTCGGCGTCGACCTCGTCGCGGATTTCGCTGCAGATGCGGACCAGGTCTCGACGCGCGGCGTGCACGTCGCGGGTGCAGAACGTCAGGTGCATACCGGCTTCCACCTGATCCGCGACCGCCACGGCGTGCCGCCCCGGGTCCAGCCCGATGAGGTGGCGGACGCGGACGTCCGGGCCGAATTGCCCACCACGGCCGAATGCCGTGTCGCCGGCATCGGTCAGGCCGGCGAGCGTGGCACGCAACCGGGGCAGGGCATCACGCGGGTTGTCCAGGCCGACACCCAGGTCGTCCAGCAAGCACGGCAGCGCGGGGCGGCCGTCGAGTTCGAGCACGATGTTGCGCTCGGCCGCCGTCACCACCCGTTGCGTGCCGGCGGGCTGGCAGCCCTGGGTCACACGGGATACGAACCCCACCTCCCGTGTGAACGCCACCCCCGACAGGCCGCCCTGCCACACCCCTGCGGCCAGCTGGGCAGGCGCAGTGCGCGAGGAGACCAGACCACCGAAGAGATAGCCGCTGCGCATGCGGCCGGCAAGCTCGTGGATCAGTTCCTGCATGTCGGGTGCCGATGCGTCCGCGTGCACCAATGCGGCATGCGGGTCGATTCGACCGAGCGGCGAGGCACCCGAAAACACCTCGAATTGCGACGCTGGCAGCGGGCAGATCATGAGGACGAGCGCAGGTTCGTCGAAGTACTCGACGCCTTCCGCGGCCACGCCCACACCCGTGCAGCCGGCCCAGGTGCAATGTGGCCATTGCTCTCGCAAGGCCTGATGCAAGGCGCCGGCCTGCGCGGCGTAGTGATCCGTCAGGTAGACCAGACCGAGTCCGGCGGGCGCGCCCTGGCCGACCGCGGCGGCCCGCGCATCGATCTGCGCCGCGGCGAGCGCCAGCGCCATGCGCCAGTCGGGGTGCGTGGCATGGCCTGCAAGAAAGCGGCCGGCATGGCTCATCGCTGCTCTCGCCGGGTTCAGGCGCGCCGACGCGACCGCGCGGCGCGGGCCGGCTTGGCTGTCGATTTCTCGGTTTTGCCCGCGGCGGCGCCATCGGCCGTCTGCACCGCTTTGCCGCCGCCGTTCGCGCCGGTGTCCTTCAGCGCCTGGGCTGCGAGCTGGGTGAATTGTTGGGTCAGGGCACCCCACCACTGCATCGGGTCGACGACGCCGGCGGGGACGGCCCCTGCCCCGGCCGGACCGGACGCGCCGGCAGCAGGTTTTGCCGATGTCTTGCGCTTCGCTGCAGGCATTTCGGGCGGTGCCGCCGCAGGCGCCGGCGCGGCCGGCCGCCCGACTGGCGCGGGGGCGTGGATCTTGAAGGCCTCGGCCATGTCGGCCACTGGCATGTTCATCGTCTTCAAGGTCGACAGCGTCATTCGCTGGACTTCGAGCGCCTGGATCGTCGCGGCCAACATGCGTGCGTTCTGCTCGAGCCAGAACTGGACGGTGCGCAACTCCTCGATCCGCTTGTCGAGTTCGTCCGGATCCAGGGTGGGTGCAATCCACTGTCCCATCGCAGGCAGGGCAGAGCCCGCCGTCTTCATGAGTCCCTGCAGGAAATCGAAGCCGGGAACCATTTTCGAAAAATCGCCGCCTGTCGCCATGGATCGTCTCCTCGGGTTGATTTCAGACGATTGTGTGCCTGCCGCAAGGGCGCGTCATCGGATTTTCCTGACACGCCGATCGGGCTGTGCCGATTGTCGAAAGGTGTGGCAGCCCATACGCTCTCATTTGCTCAGGGAAGAGTACGGGCTGCGCCCAGGCATCCGCCACAGAGCGGCGGGTCGGACCGTTATGGATGGACAGGGGAGGCCGGGGACCGTGGGGTCGCGCAGGCCTCCCCTTGTCGTCTCAAAGGCCGGCCCCGTCGCCGGTCAGTCCGTTGCTGATGGCATATCGGACGAGGTCTGCGTTGTTGTCGATGCGCAACTTTTGCATCAGCCGGGTCTTGTGTGTGCTCACCGTCTTTGCGCTCACGTGCAGCCGATCGGCGATGTCTCCCAGGCGCACGCCGGCCACGATCAGGCCGAGCACCTGACGTTCGCGTGCCGACAGCGTGTCGTGCAGCGGCATCGGCATCGACGCGTGATCGAACACCACGCCCTCGACCAGCGACGGGTCGATGAAGCGCCCGCCATCGACCACCCGTGCGATCGCTTCGAGCAGCACGTCGATGCTGCTGCCCTTGGCGACATAGCCGTTGGCCCCTGCCCGCAATGCCCTCGAGACGACCTGCCCGTCGATATGCATCGACAGCACCAGGATCGGCAGCGTCGGCCGCAGTTCGCGCAGGGCCTTGACCAGCGTCACCCCGCTCGGCCCCGGCATCTTCATGTCGAGCAGAACGAGATCGACGTTGCTGTCGACGGCGCGCTCCAGCGTGGCCGCGGCGCTGGCGGCCTCGGCCGCCACGACCAGGTCGGGCCGGTCCGACAGGAGCTGCACCAGGCCACTGCGGACGATCGCGTGATCATCGGCGATGAGCAGGCGGATCATGGGCGGGCTCCTGGCTCGGCAGGGGGTGGCAAGCGCACGCTGATGGTCGTGCCCGCACCGGGCCGGCTCTGGACATGGCATTGCGCGCCCAGCCGCAGCGCCCGCTCGCGCATGCCGAGCAGGCCGAAGTGCCCCAGCGCGCGGGCGCGCTGGGCGTCGAAGCCGCAGCCGTCGTCCCGCACCCGCATGCACAGGGCGCCGTCGATCCTCTGCAGCGACACCCAGACCTCGTTGGCACCTGCATGGCGCGCAATGTTGGTCAGCGACTCCTGGGCAATGCGGAAGAGTTCGATCGACGCCTTTTCGTCGAGGTCGACGTCGCCAATCGTCGTCTCCACGCGGCAAGGGGTCTCGGTGCGCAGCGTGAAGTCTTCGGCAAGCCATTCGAGCGCGGGAACCAGCCCGAGGTCGAGTGCGGCCGGCCGCAGGCTGAGGGCCACGTTGCGCGTGATTTCTATCGTGTCCTCGACCAGGCCGCGCAGCCTTTCGGCGGACGTTGCCACCGCGCGCATGTTGCCGATCCGCGATTGCAGGATGTCGAGCTGGAGTTTCATGGCGGTGAGCATCTGGCCGACTTCGTCGTGCACATCGAGTGCGATGCGCTTGCGTTCCTGGTCGAGTTCGTCCTCTCGGTGGCTGGAAAGCTCGCGCACCTGATCGCGTGCCTCGCGCAGCTCGATTTCGCCACGCTTGCGCTCGGTGATGTCCTGCAGCGTGCCAAAGAGCCGCAGCGCACGCCCGGGCCGCGCGCGTGCGGCCTCTCCGCGGGCGGTACCCCAGCCGGTGCTGCCGTCGGTGCGCATGAACTCGACTTCCACCTCGTAGGGCTGGCCCTGATCGATCGAATCCCGGACGGCGGCCTGCAGCCGCTGCCAGCTCTGTGGCCTGAAGAAACGCTCGCATGCCACGACAGCCAGATCGAGCGATGACAGGTCCACACGCAGGATTCGGCGGAGTTCGGGCGACAGGCTCAGGCGGTTGGCATCCTGCTGCCACGACCAACTCCCCAACTGGGCGATGCGTTGGGCCTGCGCGAGTTCGGCCGCGCTGGTGCGCAGCGCCGATTCGGCGTGCCGGCGCTCGGTGACGTCCTGTAGCGTTCCGGTCAGCCCGCGCACGACGCCGGTATCGGTGCGAACCACGCGGATCTGCATGTGCAGATGTCGCACGCCGCCCGGCAATACCAGGCGCATGTCTTCGTCGGTGGGCTTCCAGTCGCCCTCGATCGCCCGGAACGTCCGGCTCACCCGCGGCAGGTCGTCGGCATGCACCCGCGCCAGGAAACGTGCGGTCGACGGCTCGCACTCGCCCGGTTCGTAACCCAGCAGCCTGAATGCCTCGTCGGACCAATGCTGGCGCATCGAGGGAAGGTCGACACGCCAGTCGCCCAGGCGCGCGATCGTCTGGGCCTGCTGCAGGCGCGCGCGGCTCTCCCGAACCAGACGCTCATCCCGGCGCGGCTTGTCGATGTCGTTCAGCGTGCTGACGGCCCGCGTGGGTCGACCGTCGACGTCTTTCTGGAAGGTACGGCCCTGGGCGCGCAGCCAGATCCATCGACCGTCGCGGTGCATGCGGCGCGCTTCGAGATGAAAGGTTTCCGAATCGCCGCTGCGGATGCGTTCGCGTCCGGCCGCGAGAGCCGCGGCATCGTCCGGATGCACCAAGGGCTCCCAGCCGGCCACGAACCACTCGCGCTCTTCGGGCCCGTACCCGAAGATGCGCAGGTACTCGTCGGAGTAGTAGCCACTTCGGCGGGGTAGCTCGATGTCGTACAGCCCGAGACCTGCGGTCATCAGGGCCACGCGCAGGCGTTGCTCGCTCGTCGCGAGCATCTCTTCGGCCTGCACGGCCGCGGTGACGTCCCGCGAGGCCGACAGCACCGAGGTGACCCTGGTCGGGTCGGCGGGATCCTCGTGCAGCGGCACGGCCAGGGTTTCGAGCCACGCCCAGGATCCGTCGTGGCGCCTGAACCGGTAGCGGGCCGTCTGCTGCGTGAAGCCCGCGAGCACACGGTCGCGCACGGCGTGACGCAGGCGGGCACGGTCGTCGTGGTGGTAGTAGTCGCTGGGATCGGCGCCGATCAATTCCTCTGGGGGGTACCCCAGAATGGCAAGCGACGACGGGCTGACGTACAGGTACCGTGATGAAGGTGCGTGCAGGGCCAGCAGATCGCGCCCTTGCTCGACGATGGCGCGGAACCGGTGCGCAATCACGGTGTCCACTGCACCGTTTGCGCCGCCCGGCCGCAGCGTCACCTCGCCGTTAGGCAGTGGTTGCGAATCAGGTGGCGAGTCGGCGGAGTTTTCGCGCTCGACACGGGCCGCCGGCGCAGTTTTTTGTTCTCCCATGTCTCATTATGGGCTTCGACTTCTCAATGTGTGAAGCGGATGCGGTCGACCGAAAAGCCGCGTGCTGCCATCAACGCAGGCAGCGCGTTAGGCCCCGTCATGTGGAGCGCACCGACGGCCGCGAACAGCCGCCTGCCGTCGGCATGCAGTGAGGCAATTCGGTCCGCCATGGCGGGGTTGCGGTCGTCGTTGAGCCGGCGCAGCGCAGCGCGGTCCTGCTCGGTGGCGACACATTCGCACCAGCGTTCGTAGTGCGCCAGTTCGTCCAGCCGGCCGGTGGCCCATGAGGTTGCGAGTCGCGCCGCACCACGCTGCGCGGCACCGGTTTCGATCTGCGCCAGCGTCTGATCGAGCATGTCGAGGGCCAGCGCCGGATCGCGCGGGATCAGGCTCGCCAGCTGCAACGTCACCGTCTCGAGGGCGACGATCGGCATCTGGCGCGCGCGGGCGGTGCTGGCCAGCATCGTTTCCTGCCCGAAGGCCGGTTCGAGCCCGGCGCGTCGCGCCGCAAGCATCGACAGCGTGACGGCGCGCATCAGCGGATGCTGGGGCGCCAGGGCCGCCGGGGCGACGCATGCGGCGGTCATCTGTTGCGCCAGACGGGTCTCGAGCGCCGGTGGGAGCGCGGGACTCTGCGGGTCGGCGGCAGTCCCCGCGGCGATGGTCTGCAGCGTGGCGGGGTCGGAGATATCGAGCTCGAGCGCGAGCGTGTCTGCTTCAAGCAAAGCGCGCCGTACCGTCGACCCCGGAAAGACCCATTCGAGCTTGCCGACATGAAGGGTGCCGTAAAGGTACGAGCTGTGACCGTCGCGGGTGATGCGCCAGAGAAAGCCGCGGTCGCGCGCGTTCCGTTGCGCCACCTGCAACGCTGCCGGCGTGGGCGCTTGTGACACGGGCGGGCAGTCTGGCGCTGCCACGGCGGTACCACCGCCGCAGCACAGCGCCAGCGTCGTCGCCAAGACGCCGACGGCGCGCCCGAGGCGATCTTTGGAACGGTGGCGGCCAGGCCGGGTCACGGACGCCCCCGGTCTGGGGGGTCGAGCCGCATCACGTCGTCGTGCAGCGTGATCCGCATCTTCGACAGCACGTCCATGCCGAGCAGCGGCTTGCCGAGCGCCGGCAGGACCGCGATGCGCAGGGCGGTGGCGCGGACCCCACCGTCGAGGTCGACATCGCCGGTGCTCAGGCGACCGTCGACGATGCCGCCGGCCGTGTCGGACGACACGCGGCCGCGTGTGCGCAGCCCCGCCCGATCTGCAAGCGCCTGCGGAACGGCGGTTGACGTGGCACCCGTGTCGACGAGGAAGTCCACCGCCACACCGTTGAGACGGCCCGGCCAGTGGTAGTGGCCATCGTCCGCGCGACGCAGTTCGATCGTCTGGCCGTCGATCCGTATGCGGCTGGCCGCGGCTTGTCGCTGCCACCAAGAGATGCCCAAGAACAGCGCCAACCCGATCAACATCCAGACGGTGGCATGTTTCAGGCGCGCGGGCATTTCAGACATGCCGCCGAGGGTCCGCGATCGACGCAAACGGGGGGCTCGTGAGGAAAGACTGCGGCCGGTCATGCTCACGTCGAAACGCGCACCGTCTGCTCGATGGCACCGAACACGGTCTGGCCATCGCGTCCTTTCATCTCGATGCGAATCGTGTCGCCTGCGCGCATGAATCCGGTCTTGGGCTCGCCGCCTTCGATCGTTTCGATCGCGCGCTTCTCGGCGATGCACGAATAGCCGCGGCTCCAGTCCTTGTTGCTCACCGTGCCCGAGCCGACGATGGACCCGGCCCGCACGCGCCGCGTCTTGCACAGGTGCGCGACGAGTTGGCCGAAGTGAAAGGTCATTTCGTCGCCGGCATTGCAGAGGCCGACGCGCTTGCCGTTCCAGGCCGATTCCAGGTTCAGGTGCAGACGGCCGCCATGCCATGCGTCGCCGAGTTCGTCGGGCGTCACCGCGACCGGGCCGAAGGCAGTCGCTGGCTTGCCCTGCACAAAGCCGAACCCCTTGGCCAGCTCCGCCGGGATCAGGTGGCGCAGGCTCCAGTCGTTGACCAGCATCAGCAGGCGCACGCCCTCCAATGCGGCCTCGGGCGTCACGCCCATCGGCAGGTCGCCCGTGACGACGGCGATCTCGGACTCGAAGTCGATTCCCCAGTCCTCGCTGGCGAAGACAGCATCGTCGCGCGGGCCCAGGAAGTCGTCGCTGCCACCCTGGTAGAGCAGTGGATCTTCATAGAACGTCTGCGGCAGCTCGGCACCGCGTGCACGCCGGACGAGTTCGACATGATTGACGAAGGCAGACCCGTCCGCCCACTGGTACGCACGCGGCAGGGGCGACATGCAAATGCGAGGGTCGAAGCTGAAGGCGTGGCGCGCCTTGCCGTCGTTGAGTGTGGCGTACAGGTCTTCGAGCTGGGGGGACAGGAAATTCCAGTCGTCGAGCAGCTGCTGCATGCGGGTGACGGTGCCGGTCGCAAAGTGCGCGCTCGACAGGTCGCGCGACACGACGACCAGTTGGCCGTCGCGGGAGCCGTCCTTGTAGGTGGCGAGTTTCATTCTCTTGGGGGTGGTCCGTGCTGCCTTCGGTGGCACTATTGTGCGGTGCCTGCCCGCGTGTCGCCCTCTACCGCCAAGCCCCTGCGCCGTGGCTGGCGCGACGCCGCGCTGGCCGGCGTGCTGGTGACGACCGCCCACGCGTTGCTTCTCACCGAGGGCGCGGTCGGTCTGCGCCGCTTCGATGCCGCGCCTCCTGCGCCGGCCGCCACGGCGCTGCGGGTGCGCACGATTGCCATGCCCGGGCATGTCCTGCCCGCGCCAGATCCGCTGGACTCGAAGGCGCCGGCCACCGTGCCGGGGCCCGAGGGGCGCACGGGGCCTGTTCTCCCTCGCGTGTCCGCAGCCGGCCCGGGCGCCCGGCGATCTGGCGCGTCAGGGCCGGCGAAGCCCGCATCTTCGACGGCGCTGGCTGCGGCGCCAGATCGTGAATCGCCACGCGGCGCGACCGAATCGACGGCGACACCGCCGTCCCTGCCCGACGACGGCCGCATCCTGCCGCCTGTGTACGCCACGCAGGTGGCGCCGCCCTTCGTCGCGCGTTTCGGGTTGTTTCGTGGCTCCCAAACCGGCTCGGGCGAACTCGCCTTCAGTGCCAGCGCCGACGGCTACGAGCTCACGATCCAGGGCGAGCTGGGGGGCCTCGAGGCGATCGCCCTTGCCAGTCGCGGCACCGTCGATGTACACGGGCTGGCACCCGTCCGATTCACCGAAAGGCGACGAGGCCGCGACCGCCAAGCGGCCAACTTCGACCGGGTGGCCGGACGTATCACCTACTCCGGCCCGCAGACCGTGCACGGGCTGCCCCACGGCACGCAGGATCGGTTGAGCTGGATGGTGCAGTTGCCCGCGATCGTGCAGGCCGACCCCGCCAGGTGGACCCAGGGAGCGACGATCGTGATGTTCGTTTCCGGCGCTCGGGGCGAGGCCGATGCCTGGACCTTCGAGGTGAAAGGCCTCGAGGACATCGGCGCCATGTCTGGGCTCGCAAGCCGCGCCCTGCACTTGTCTCGACAGCCCACAAGGCCCTACGACACCCGCGTCGAGATCTGGCTCGACCCGGAGCGCCACCATCTGCCGGCGCTGGTGCAGCTGACGACGGTGCCGGGCGGCGAAACCGTGAAAATGCGGCGCACCAACTGAGCGCCGGTGCGCCACTTGAAATTGTCCTGCGGGGTGCCAGCTAGGGGAGACGGAGGTCACTCGATGCAGATGCTCTACAACTCGGACAGTTTTGTCGTGGTGCAGATGGACGTGCCCGCGGTGAAGGGGGATGCGCCCGCGCCGGCGCGCGGCGGCTATGAAATCGTCGACAAGACTGCGCGCAAGGAGATCTTCATCGAAGGCGCGCTGGCCGAAAGGTTCAAGCAGGGCGTCGAGGCCCTGGTCGAGCAGGGTGACTCCACCGAGGAGGCCTTCGACGATTACATCGCCGGCTTTGCTGGTCTGGCGCAGCAGCCCGTCGTGCTGCATTGACGGTCTGGCTCGGTTGACCGGGGCAACCCGGGGGCAACAGGGCTTGCCGTCTAGCCGATGCTGCGGCAGGATGACTCGCAACGGGGGTCACCTGATGCGGGGTTGCCATGGCCAGGACGAACGACGAGCGTTGGGTGCTGTCCCCCGGGGCGGCCGACGCGGCCGTGCTCGACCGGCTGTGCACGCACTTCGTGCTCACGCTGACGCTCAAGCAGGCCGGCCGTTTCAACCTGCGGCGTGACTGCAACAGTCTGCTGGGCCTGACAGGGCGCCATCTCGTCTGGCCGGTGCCGGTACTCAATCGGCTTCGAAACTTCCTCAACCGGCGCTGCAAGGGCAACGAACATTGGCGCGGCCACGACGGGCTGGCCGACCAGGCCTTCATCGACCGCCACGGCCTGTGGCGCGGGCCGTACGAAGAAGGCACGCTGTTCTTCTACATCGACGAGTACGTCAAGGACGCGCCCAAGGACCTGCTTGCCGTCCTCGGCGCCACCCGCGAGTGGCTCGAGCGCCGGCTGAAGAAGGAGTCGACACTCGTCGAGAAGAATATCGATGCCCTGGCTGGGCTGCTGCAGCTGAATCCCGCCGAGCGTGCGCTGCTGCTCTACGGCACGCTGGCGCGCTACCAGCGCGACTTGCGTGGTTTGCTCGTCGAGTTCAAGGTGTCCAGCGCGCAGGAAGCTTACGCCGCGATCGCGGCCGTCGCCGGCGTCGAGGCGGGAGACGTGGCCGAGGCGCTGCGTGCCGGTTCGCGGCTCGAGCGCATCGGCATGGTCGAGAACCTGATCTCCGAACACAACATCACGGACCTGGCCGACCTGATGAAGGTCAGCGAACAGCTGCCCCCGGTGCTGATGCGCGAATACCGCGGCCCGAACGACCTGATGGCGGTCTTCACGCGGCCCGCGACGAAGAGCGAGTTGCAGCCGGCAGATTTCAATTTCGTCGTCGACGATGTGTCCGTGCTCACCGCGCTGCTGAAGAACGCCGTCTCGCGCCAGGAGCCAGGCATCAACGTGCTGTTGTACGGGCCGCCGGGCACCGGAAAGACCGAGCTGGCCAAGGTGTGCGCGCAGGCCGCCGGGCTCGACCTGTACGAAGTGGAATATGCCGACCGTGACGGCAATTCCCTGTCCGGGCGCGACCGCTACCGCAGCCTGCAGATCAGCCAGGTCTTCCTCAAGGGCAGCCATGACGTGGCCTTGCTTTTCGACGAGGTGGAGGACGTCTTCCCGCCGATCTCGAGCGACGCCGCGCAACTCATCGCCAGGCTCGACAGCAGCGACGCCGCACCCAGCGGCAGCGTCAGCGGCAAGGCGTGGGTGAACCAGATCCTCGAGACAAATCCGGTGCCGGTGATCTGGGTCACGAACCGGGTCGAGCAGATCGATCCCGCCTTCCGGCGCCGCTTCCAGTACCACCTTCAGCTGAAGTCCCCGCCGCCCGGTGCGCGCGAGGGTCTCGTCACGCGGGCCTTGGCGGGTGCAGAGGTGAGCGCCGGCTTCGCCAGCCGGCTTTCCGAGCGGCGCGGGCTCACGCCGGCGCAGATCCGCACGGCGGTGCGCTTTGCACGCCTGGCCGGCAGCGACCACGCGTCCTCCGGGATGGAGGCCCTGATCGAGCGACAGCTCGGCAATGCCGATCGGGCATTGGGCGGCAGCGTGTCGCGCGAGCGCGGGGCACGCCCTGTGGTGACGTCGTACGACCTGGACCTTCTGAACGTCGAAGCGCGCTTCGAGGTGCCACGCATCGTCGAGGCGCTGAAGCGCCGTGGCCATGGGACGCTGTGTTTCCACGGGGCGCCGGGCACGGGCAAGACGGCGCTGGCGGAACATATCGCGCAGGCGCTGCAGCGCCCGTTGATGGTCCGCCAGGCCAGCGACCTGGCGAGCAAGTACGTGGGTGAGACCGAGCAGAACATGGCCCGGATGTTCGAGGAGGCACAGAGCGAAGAGGCCGTGCTGCTGCTCGACGAGGCCGACAGCTTCCTGCGCAGCCGTCGCATGGCCGAGCGCAACTACGAGGTGACCGAAGTCAACGAGATGCTGCAAGGCATGGAGCGTTTCGCGGGCATCTTCATCTGCACCACCAACCTCTTCGACGAGCTCGACGAGGCGGCGTTGCGGCGGTTCACCTTCAAGATCAGGTTCCACCCGCTGAAGGCCGGGCAACGTGAGCGCATGTTCGTGGCCGAGGCGCTGTCGGGCGACAGCGCACGGCTCACCGCCGAGCAGCGGTCCCGCCTCGACGCGCTGGATCACCTCGTGCCGGGCGACTTTGCGGCCGTGAAACGCCAGGTGGAAATCCTGGCCGAACCGTTCGAGCCGGACGAGTTTCTCGCCCAGCTCGAAGGCGAGCATCGCGTCAAGCCGGAAGTCAGACTGCGCCGCAGCGTGGGTTTCGTCGCACTTCAGCGCTGATCCGATCCCCCATCCGTGGGGCCGGAGCGCCGATACTGCCGTGATGGTCGTAGGGACGGGATTGGCAGCGCTGGGAGCGTTGGTCGCATTGGCGGCCGGCGCCGCCGCAGGCGCGCTTTTTGTCCTTCGTGGCGCACGTGGCAAGGCGCATCCCCTCGTGCCGCCTGCCTCATCGCGGGGCGACACGGCGCACTCCAACGACGATGCCGCCGTCTCGGCGGCGCGAGCGGCCTTCGATGACGCCCTCGGCGTGGCCATTCAGCGCGCCGACCGCCACGGCGGTGCGGTGTGCGTGCTCTGCGTGGGCATCGACAACTTCCAACTCCTGAACGATACCTACGGGCACGAGGTCGGCGACGGCGTGCTGCGGGTGATCGGCGAGCGCATCGCCGCGGCCGGCGATGGGCGCTGCCCGATGGTCCGTCTGGGCGGGACCGAATTCCTGATCGCAACCGACGGCGACCTGGAGGCCGGCCGTGCGCTGGCGAGTCTGTTGCTGGCCGAACTGAGCCGGGCGATCGACCTCAAGGACAACATCACCCAGGTGGCATGCTCGGTGGGGATTGCCTGCTATCCCAAGCACGGTGCCCGGCCGTTGCTGGTGAACCTGGCGGTGATGGCCATGCGTGCAGCGCGGGAAGGTGGCGGCAGCGCCCACGCCGAGTACCAGCCGCAGATGGGCGACGACCAGCGCGAGCACGCCGAACTCGCGCGCGACCTTCGAACGGCCGTCGAGCGGGGGCAGCTGTTGCTGTATTACCAGCCCAAGGTGGACGCGGTGAGCCTCCAGATCACCGCGGCCGAGGCGCTGCTGCGATGGCAGCACCCGACACGGGGCATCGTGAGCCCGACCATCTTCATCCCGATTGCAGAGCGCCACGGGCTGATCGGCGTGATCGGCAACTGGGTTCTCGAAGAGGCGGCGCGGCAGGCGGCGCTCTGGCGCGACAAGGGCCTGCGCATGCGCGTGGCGATCAACGTCTCGGGCTACCAGATGCGCCAGGACGATTTCATCGACCGGCTCGATCAGGCGCTGAGTGCCTACCGGTTGGTGCCGGGCCGTTTCACCTGCGAGATCACCGAGACGGTGGCCATGGAAGACACGCGCGTGACGCAGCGGGCCTTCCAGCGGCTGGGCCAGCTGGGCGTGCACGTGTCGATCGATGATTTCGGCACCGGCCATTCGAGCCTGGCCGTGCTGCGGCGCCTGCCTGCGGCGGAGCTCAAGATCGACCGGGCCTTTGTCACGGACCTTGGCACGAGCGCCGATGCGCTGGCTGTGGCCAAGGCGGTCGTGCAGCTGGCGCATTCGCTCGACCTGCACGTCGTTGCCGAAGGCGTCGAGACGGAGGAACAGCGTGACCTGCTCCTCGAACTGGGTTGCGACGAGCTGCAGGGCTTTCTGTTCGCGCGCCCGATGACGGCCGCCGCGCTCGAACTCTGGGCGTTGAACGAGGACGATGGCGGCGACGATGGGTCCGAACGCCTGGGTTTCCGTGAATCGCTCTTTGCCGAGACGCGCACCGCCGACCTGGGCTGATCGACCGGGTTCACGCGCTGGTAGGGCGTTGCGCTCCCTACAATTCCGGCATGAATGCTCCTCTCAGCGCACGTGCCGGCGCACAACGTCCCGTCTATACCCGAGCAGCGGAATTGCCGTCGATCCTGGAGCAGCGGATCGTCGTCATCGATGGCGCCATGGGCACCATGATCCAGCGCCACCGGTTGGGCGAAGGCGACTTTCGCGGCGAACGTTTTGCCACCCATGGCAAGGACCTCAAGGGCAACAACGACCTGCTCGTGCTGACCCGGTCTGACGTGGTTCGCGAGATTCACGAGCAGTACCTTGGCGCGGGCGCCGACATCATCGAGACCAACACCTTCGGTGCCACGTCGATTGCGCAGGAGGACTATGGCCTGGGTCCGCTGGCGCGGGAAATGAACGTCGCCGCAGCGCGCATCGCGCGCGAGGCCTGCGACCGGTTCAGCACGCCGGAAAAGCCCCGCTTCGTCGCGGGCGCCCTGGGCCCGACGCCGCGTACGGCCAGCATCAGCCCGGACGTGAACGACCCGGCGGCGCGCAACGTCAACTTCGATGAGTTGCGAGCGGCCTATCGCGAGCAGGCCGAGGGGCTGCTTGAAGGCGGCTGCGATCTCTTCATCGTCGAGACCATCTTCGATACGCTCAATGCCAAGGCCGCGTTGTTTGCGCTCGACGAATTGATGGACGACACGGGGGAGCGCCTGCCCGTCATCGTCAGCGGCACCGTCACCGATGCATCGGGCCGCATCCTGTCGGGGCAGACGGTCGGGGCCTTCTGGCACTCGGTGCGGCACGCCAGGCCACTGGCCGTGGGCCTGAATTGCGCGCTGGGCGCCGCACTGATGCGCCCGTATGTCGAAGAGTTGTCCAAGCTGGCGGGTGACACGTTCGTGAGCTGCTATCCGAATGCGGGACTGCCCAACCCGATGAGCGAGACCGGCTTCGACGAAACGCCCGACGTCACCGGCGGCCTGATGGAGGGCTTCGTCAAGAGCGGCTTCCTCAATATCGCCGGCGGTTGCTGCGGCACGACGCCGGAACATATCGCCGAAATCGCGCGCCGGGTGTCGGCCTACCGGCCGCGTTCGCGCCACGACCCGCTGTTCAGCCCGCCACGGGTCACCTGAAGGCGCCGCGGACCCCCGTTCCGGTCAAGGGTCGACCACTGACGTGAGCGGTGCGTAGTTCGCGGGGCGCTTGGCTTTCCAGGCCTCGATCGCAGTGGCCATCTCGCCGATGTCGAAGATCGCGCTCTGCAGCAATGTCATCTGATCGAGCGACTCGGCCGTGCCGTGATCGCGGGCAAAGTTCAGCGCACGCTTGCTCCCGCTGATGGCCAGTGGGCTCTTCGCGGCGATGCTCACGGCCAGGGCCTGGGCGTGTGCATTCGCGGAGGCGGCATCAGGCAGCACGGCGTTGACAAGGCCGGTCGCCAACGCGCGCTCGGCACCCAGGCGCTCGCCGGTGTAGGCCATTTCGCGGGCCACTGCGCCGGGAACGATCCTGGGCAGGCGCTGCAGCACGCCGAGGTCGGCCACCATCCCGATCTGGATCTCCTGGACGGTGAAGAACGCATCGGCCGTGCAGACCCGCAGGTCGCAGGCGGCGGCGAGGTCGAGCGCCCCGCCGATGCATCCGCCTTGCACCACGCAAAGCGTGGGGAAGCGCGCCTCGTCGAGCGCGTCGATGCAGGCCATCAGCCGGCGCAGACCGTCCTGAAAGGACAGCCGCTTGCGGGCGTCTGTCAGGTCGAGCAGGCCGAAGTTGCCCGCGAAGACATCGAGGGCCATGCCGGCGCTGAAATGCTTGCCGGTGGAGCGCACGACGAGCGCACGTGTCCGGCCCTCGTCGCTCAGGCGACAGACCGCGTCGCGCAGGGCCGGGAAGAACGGGGGCGCAAGGGTGTTCATCCGGGCGGGCTGGTTGAGCTCGAGGGTGGCGATGTGCGTGGCGGGGTCCAGATCGAGGGTAAAGAATTCGTTCATGGCGCTGTCCTTTCGTGAAAACTCGAGGCTGCCCGTGCGGTGTCCCCTTTGCGCGTGCTCACGGCTGCGCCCGCAGTGTGCCAGTGTGACGCAGCGCACCTACACTTGCCGACGATGGGCTCACTCACCGCGTTCGACGGCACCAGCCTGCACCTGACCGGCTGGCCTGGGCCCCGGCCGGCGCGAGGCACGGTATTGCTGGTGCATGGTCTGGGCGAACATGCGGGCCGCTACGCCTGGCTTGCGGGTCAGTTGAATGCCGTGGGCTTGGACGTCGCGGCCTTCGACCACCGCGGCCATGGCCGCTCCGGCGGGCCGCGGGGCGGCCTGCCGGCGGATGACGCGCTGCTGCGTGACCTGTCCCAGGTGGTCGACCATGTTCGACAGGCCTGCCCCGGCGCGCTCGTGATGCTCGGCCACAGCATGGGCGGGCTGATCGCGGCACGTTTCGTCGCCGAATCGCTCAGCGCTGCACCTGCCGCCTGGTCGCGCCCAGTCGATGCCCTCGTCCTGTCGTCACCCGCCCTGGCGCTGGGACTGAGCAGCGTCCAACGGTTCCTGCTCAAGGTCGGCATGGCGCTTCGGCCAGATGGTGCACAAGGCAACGGGTTGAAGCCCGAGTGGGTCAGCCGCGATGCGGCGGTTGTCAAGGCGTACCTCGATGACCCACTGGTACACGACCGGATCACCCCGCGCCTGGTGCAATTCATTCTGCTGGGCGGCGAACGCGTGCGCGCGCTGGCGCCACGCTGGTCGACGCCCACGCTGTTGCTCTGGGCCGGAGCCGACCGTTGCGTGGTGCCGGCCGGCAGTGCGGAATTTGCAGCGGCGGCGCCGCGGCCCATTCTTCAGGCGCGTTGCTTCGGCGCGCTTTTCCACGAGATCTTCAACGAGCCCGAAAAGGGCGACGTGGTGTCCGAATTGCGGCGCTGGCTCGGCCAGTTGCCATTTGCCGGCCATTGACGCCGATGGGGCAAGTCCTTGCCGAACGCAGACATCCGCATGGGGTACTCCGAATGAACGCACGCGATCCGAACCCGCCGATGCCTGGTGACGCCATCGAAGCGCTGGCCGCCTACTCGCGGCGCGCCTGGGACGAGCAGATCGTGCCGGCCCTGACCGACTACATCGCCATACCGGCGAAGAGCCCGATGTTCGATGTCGACTGGGCGCGCAACGGCCACATCGAGAGAGTCGTGGGCGACGCGGCGTCGTGGGTCGAGAGCCGCCAGGTGGCCGGTCTGACGCTCGAGGTGGTTCGCATCGAGGGGCGAACGCCGGTGATCTTCTTCGAGATCCCCGCCACCAAGGTCGGCTGCGACGACACCGTCGTCTTCTACGGCCACCTGGACAAGCAGCCCGAGTTCGATGGCTGGCGCGCGGACCTGGGCCCATGGACACCCAAGCTCGAAGACGAGAAGCTCTATGGCCGCGGCGGTGCCGACGACGGTTATGCGATCTACGCCGCGCTCACGTCGATCATGGCGCTCGATGCACAAGGGTTGCCGCGCCCGCGGTGCGTCGGCCTGATCGAGACCTGCGAGGAAAGTGGCTCCGGCGACCTGCCGGCCTACCTGGATGCCTTGCGTGCCCGGCTCGGCCGGGTGAGTCTGGTCGTCTGCCTCGACTCCGGCGCCGGCAACTACGACCAGCTCTGGCTCACGACCAGCCTGCGTGGCAACGTGACGGGAACGCTGAAGGTCGAGATCCTGACCGAAGGCGTGCACTCCGGCGACGCCAGTGGACTGGTGCCGTCGAGCTTTCGCATCCTGCGGCACGTGCTGGACCGGCTGGAAGATTCGCGCACCGGGCTGCTGCTGCCCGAAAGCTTCCACTGCGCGATCCCGGCGTCGCGCGTGGCGCAGGCCCGTGCGACGGCTGACATCCTGCGCGACGAGGTCTGGAAACGGTTTCCCTGGGCTTGCGGTGCGGACGGCATGGCCACATTGCCAACCACGACCGACCCCGTGGAGGCGCTTCTCAACCGGACCTGGCGGCCGACGCTGAGCGTCACCGGTGTCGACGGGATGCCGGCGCTCGGCAATGCCGGCAATGTGCTGCGCCCCTACACCGCGTTCAAGCTCAGCCTGCGCCTGCCGCCGCTGGTGGCGGGGCACGAGGCGGCCGTGCGGCTCAAGGCACTGCTCGAGGACAACGCGCCGTACAACGCCCGGGTGACCTTCGTGCCCGATGGCCGCGTCGGGGCCTGGGGCGCCACCGGATGGGATGCGCCGGCGTTGGCGCCGTGGCTCGAGAAGGCGCTCGATGCGGCGTCACAAGCACACTTCGGTGCGCCCCTCGGCTACATCGGACAAGGCGGCACGATTCCGTTGATGAGCATGCTCGCACTGGGCTTTCCAGGTGCGCAGATGATGGTCTGTGGTGTGCTCGGACCCAAGAGCAATGCCCACGGCCCCAACGAGTTCCTGCACGTGCCCTACGGCACGCGGCTGACGGCTGCGGTGGCACACGTCATCGCGGCGCATCCCTGAGCCGATTGCGCTGAGCCGCCCTGGCGCCGCCGGGCGGCGCGGGTCGCCGCCGTTCCCATCGCCCCTTTTCGCGTCCGCGAAAGTCCGCGCGCGGGAGCCTGCCTGGCGCTGTGCATTTCAACGCGCCGACGACCAGATTGCGCCATGGTTACTGAAAAGTCTTGTTACGACCATATAGTCACTAAGGTGAACTGTACGGTCTATTATTTCGACTCGAGAGTTCATTTGCCCGGTGCCTTGCGCCTCAACTCACAGGAGTACCAGACCCATGTTTGCGAAATTCCGAAACCTGCTGGCCGCCGGCAGCGTGGCCATCTTGGCCGCCTGTGGCGGTGGCGGCGATGATCAAAGCGTCCTCGAAATCGCCCAGTCCGACACACGCTTCAGCATCCTGGCCGAGGCCGTGGTGGCTGCCGACCTGACGGCCACCGTGGGAGGGTCCGATCCGATCACCTTGTTCGCGCCGACGAACGATGCTTTCGTGGCCTTGCTGGGCGAGCTCGGTCTGACGAAAGACCAACTCCTGGCGGACAAGGCGTTGCTCACGACGGTACTCACCTATCACGTCGTACCGGGCAAGGTGGCCAAGTCGGCCGTTCCGGTCGGCAAGGCGATCACGACAGCGCAGGGCGGCATCTTCAAGGCCGAGGTTGGAGGATCTGCATTGACGATCCAGGATGGTCGCAACCGGGTGGCCAATGTCGTCGAAACGGACATTGGTGCCAGCAATGGCGTCGTGCATGTTCTCGACAAAGTGCTGTTGCCCGCGGACAAGAATGTGGTCGAAACGGCCCAGTCTTTGCCCGACTTCAGCATCCTTGTCGAGGCCGTCGTGGCGGCCGATCTGCAAGGTGCGCTGTCGGCAGACGGCCCGTTGACGGTCTTTGCACCCACCAACGCGGCCTTCGCCGCGCTGCTGGACGAGATCGGGATGACCAAGGACGCGCTCCTCGCCGACAAGACACTGTTGACCAGCGTGCTGCGTTACCACGTGGTGGGGTCGCGGACGCTGAAGGCGGATGTGCCGATAGGCATGCCGATCGGCACGCTGGAACCCGGCAAGACGTTCACCGTCGGAAGCAGCCTCGCGATCACCGATGGCAGCGGTCGCATCTCGAACATCACGGCGACCGACGTGCTCACGAGCAATGGCGTGATCCACGTCATCGACAAGGTGTTGTTGCCTTCGCCCTGAACGGCGGCCTTTCTCTCGACAGTTTTATCCAACCCCTTAGGAGTCAATCATGAAAAAGTTCGTTGCCATCATCGCCATCGCCTCGGCTTCGCTCGGCGTTCAAGCCAAGGACATCGTCGACACCGCCGTCGCGGCCGGCAGCTTCAAGACGCTGGCCGCCGCGCTGCAGGCCGCTGGGCTCGTCGATACCCTCAAGGGCAAGGGGCCGTTCACGGTCTTCGCGCCGACCGACGACGCCTTCGCAAAGATTCCGAAAGCCGATCTCGACGCGTTGCTCAAGGACAAGGCCAAGTTGACGGCCGTGCTGACCTACCACGTGGTGCCGGCGGCCGTGATGGCCAAGGACGTCAAGGCCGGCATGGTCAAGACCGTGCAGGGCTCGGAGCTCACGATCGGCACGTCGGGAGGCGTCACGGTCGACGGCGCCAAGGTCGTGCAGGCGGATGTCGTGGCGGACAACGGCGTCATCCACGTCATCGATTCGGTCGTGATGCCGAAGTAACCCCGTCCTAGAACGTGTAGCCCGCAGCGAGCCGGCGTTCAGACATCGGCTCGATGAGGGTCAACAACGGCTGCAGCGGGCGGTATCGCAGCCCGACCTTCGTCATGTACGCGAAGAAGCGCGGCAAGTCGGTCGAATAGGCCGGCTTGCCGTCGCGATGTTTCAGGCGGCAGAAGATGCCGGCCACCTTGAGGTGGCGCTGCAAACCCATCCACTCGAGTTGTCGCCAGAACTCGCCAAAGTCATCCTCTACCGGCAACGAGGCGCGGCGAGCCTGATCCCACCAGCGGACGGCCCAGTCGATCTCGCGCGCTTCGTCCCACGAGACGAAGGCGTCTCGCAGCAGACAAGCCAGGTCGTAGGTGATGGGCCCTTGCACGGCGTCCTGGAAATCGAGGATCCCCGGGTTCGGATCGGCCACCATCAGGTTGCGCGGCATCCAGTCACGGTGGACGGGTACCACGGGCTGCGCGAGCGCACTGTCGATCAGAAGGCGACAAAGGACGTCCCACTGCGCACGCTGGTTCGCGTCCCACACGATGCCGAACTCATGCTGGACGCACCACTCCGGGAACAACGCGAGCTCGCGAGCCAGCATCGCTTCGTCGTAAACAGGCAGGCTGCTGCCGTCGACCTGCTGCTGAAACTGCACCAGGGCGAGCACGGCGTCCCGCATCAGCGTATCCGCGCCTTCCGGCGTGGCATCCTGCAGCGCCTTGAGGTACGGAACGTTGCCGAGATCTGCCAACAACAGGAAGCCCTGCGCGGCATCACATTCGAGAACCGCCGGCGCATGCAATCCAGCGTCGCGGATCAGCCCCGCGATATGGACGAACGGGCGCACGTCTTCCTGCGGTGGCGGAGCATCCATCACGATGAAGCTGCTCGTTGCCGAATGGACGCGAAGATAGCGCCTGAAACTTGCATCGGCGGAGGCCGGCGCGATCGATTCGACCCGCAGCGCGTGGCGGGGAGCGATCTGGTCGAGCCAGGCGTAGAAGGCCGATCGGCGCGCAGGATCCGGCCAGGCGATGGCTGCTGGGTCGGTGGAGGGAATTGCCGTCAAGTGCGGTCCAGTGCAGGCAGTTGTCGAGGGGCCCGGCGCGCGTCACGCGCTTGCACCCCTCGTGGATAATCAATTCTACAAACCGTCCATGTGGCAAATTGCCGCACCGCCTCGCGGCCTTCGGCGCGCCGGTGAGGACGCCGACCCGCCCGTGCCCACGTCAGCGAAAAAATCCCTGCCCCAGCGTCATCGCTCTTCACGTACTCGCACGTTCGGGCGGCTGGCGCCGCTGGGGGCTGCGGTGCTTGCGTCGATGGGCGTGTTCGCGGCCGAGGACGAGCATTTTGCGCCGCTGAAGGTGCAGCAGTCCTTGACACCGCCAGACCGGCGCGACGCTGCCGCCGCACCGGCCATCATCAGCGCGGATGCGCTCAGCGGACGCCCCGAAATCGATAGCGTCGCCGAGGGAAACGTCGAGTTCCGGCGTGCCGGCGTCGTGCTGCGCGCCGACCGCCTGTCGTACTCGAGCGCCGACGACACTGCGGTCGCGCGCGGGCACGTCAGGATTTCGCGTGAAGGCGCCATCTATTCCGGTCCTGAACTGCAGTTGAAGGTGCAGCGCTTCGAGGGGTACTTCCTGCAGCCGGTTTTCGACTTCCCGCGCATTGGCGCTGGCGGCCGTGCCGACCGCATCGACTTCATCGACAGCACGCGCGCAACGGCTACCAACGCCCTTTACACGAGTTGCCCGCGCGATGGCTCGGGCGACCCCGACTGGTTGCTCACGACGCGCAGCATTCGCCTTGATTTCGCCGCCAACGAGGGTGTGGCCCAGGGAGCCGTGTTGCGCTTTCTGGGTGTACCGATCCTCGCGGCGCCCAGCTTGAGCTTCCCCCTCACCGACGCGCGCAAGTCGGGGTGGTTGCCGCCCAACCTGAATATCGACAACCGGGGCGGCGTCGAACTGTCGGTGCCGTACTACTGGAATATCGCGCCGAACCGTGACGCGACCATCACGCCGCGCGTGGCGACGCGCCGGGGGCTCGGCGTGGATACCGAGTTCCGCTATCTGGAGCGTCGGTTCGAAGGCAACATCGGGCTGGATCTGCTGCCGTACGACCGCGTGGCGGGCCAGAGTCGACATTTGCTGCGCATCAAGCACGAAGGCGAGGTCGGCGGGGCCAGTGGAAACTGGGGGACCACCCGCTACCAACTCGGTGGCGTCAGGGTCTCCGACGACGATTGGTGGAAAGACTTCCCGCGCACCACCCCGTCGGTGTCGCCGCGCCTGCTGCCACAACGGGCCGAAATCGTGCGCCCGTTTGTCTGGGCGACGGGCGAAGGGCAGGTTTACGCCAAGGCGGCCCATTGGCAAGTGCTGCAGTCCGCCGATGCCATCGTCTCCCCGTACCAACGCAGCCCGCAGCTGGGTATGCGCGTGAAGTCGGCTTTTGGGCCGGGGCTCGAGTTCGATGCGGAAACCGAGTTCAACCGGTTCACGCTGCCGGGCATGCATGCGGCCGACGTGGGCCGGCCAGAGGGTTCGCGCTGGCACCTGCTGGGTTCGTTGTCACGCCCCTGGCGCGAAGCCGCGTGGTGGATCGTGCCCCGGCTCGCCGTCAATTCCGCGATCTACGCGGCAGACGGCCGACCGAACGTGACACGCACGATTCCCACGATCAGCCTCGATGCGGGTGCGGAATTCGAGCGCGAGACCACAGCGTTCGGCCGCTCGCTGCGGCAGACGCTGGAGCCGCGCGTGCACTACACGCGCACACCGTTTCGTGACCAGAGCGGACTCCCGAACTTCGATGCGGCCGGCAAGGATTTCAACTTCTCGTCGATCTATTCCGACAACGCGTGGTCGGGTATCGACCGTGTTTCGGATTCGCACCAACTCACGGTCGGCGCGGTCACGCGGCTCGTCGGCGCCAACGATGGAGCCGAGCTGCTTCGCCTGGGGCTGGTGCAGCGGATATTGTTCCGGCCCCAGCAGGTGACGCCTGACGATACGAACCCTGCTGCCGATGCGGCCCTGCCGCTGACGCGCAGGCTGTCGGACGTGCTGCTGATCGGCTCGACGAATGTGATCCCGCGCTGGACCTTCGATGCATCGTTGCGATACAACGCAGACAGCCAACGTCCTGTCCGCTCGATCTTGTCGGCGCGATATTCGCCCGGCGAGTTCCGTACGGTCAGCGCCACCTATCGCTACACACGCGGGCAAAGCGAACTCATCGATGTCGGTTGGCAGTGGCCGATTGCGGGCTCTGGCGCAGAAAGGGCAAGCACCGACTCGGCGCCGAAAGCCGCTTCGTCCAGCGCCAGTTGCTCTGGGCGGCTGTACAGCGTCGGTCGGGTGAACTACAGCATGCGCGACAGCCGGATCACCGATTCGCTGCTCGGCCTCGAATACGACGCCGGCTGCTGGATCGGCCGGATCGTTGCCGAGCGGCTGTCGACGGGCCGGGCAGAGGCGACGACACGCTTGCTGCTGCAGCTCGAGCTCGTCGGGCTGTCTCGGCTGGGGTCGAACCCCCTGCGGGTCTTGAAGGACAATATCCCCGGATACCGGCTGCTCCGCGATGAGCGCATCGATCCTTCCGGACTAACGACCTATGACTGAATTGAACGCCCGGTTCCGCAAGACCGCGCTCGCGCTGGCTGCCATGGTGGCTTTCATGGGGGCGGGCGAGGCATCCGCGCAGACGCGACCGACGGCCACCGACCGTGCGGCGACGCGTGCCGCCGACCGCGCCACCAGCCGTCCCGGCGATTACATCGTCGCCATCGTCAACCAGGAGTTGGTCACGGCGGTCGAGGTCGAGCTGCGCACGAAGCGCGTGCGCGAGGAAGCTGCCCGTACCGGGCAGCGGTTGCCATCCGACGATGTGCTGCGGCAGCAGGTCGTGGACGCGCTGGTCGAGGAGCGTGTGATCCTGACTTTTTCGCGCGAGAGTGGCGCACGTGTCGACGATGCGGAGCTCGATCGCGCGGTCCAGACGGTGGCGGCGCAGAACCAGCTGACGACCATCGATCAACTGCGCGAACGCCTTCGTTCCGAAGGCATCGACTTCGCGCGTTTTCGCTCCAACCTGAGCGACCAGATGCTCGTGGAGCGCACCCGAGAGCGCGAGGTGTATCAGCGCATCCGGGTCACCGATGCCGACATCGACAAGTTGCTCGACGAGCAGCGTGCGGCGGCATCGTCGGACATTGCATTGAACATCGCACAGATTCTCGTGACGGTGCCAGAGGGCGCGAGCGACGCCGTGGTCGCCGAACGCCGCGCCCGCGCCGAGGCGGCACTCGCTCGCGTTCAGGGCGGCGAGGCCTTCGACGCGGTGGCGCGTGATGTCTCCGAGGACAGCAACCGCCAGCGCGGCGGCGAGATCGGGGCAAGGCCGGCTTCGCGCCTTCCCGACCTGTTCGTGGAAGCCACGCGAACCCTCAAGGAGGGCGAGATCGCGCCCGCGCTGGCGCGCAGCGGCGCGGGCTTCCACGTGCTAAAGGTGGTGGCCCGCGAGGACGGCAGCGGGCCCCGCGTGACGCAGACCCATGCCCGACATATTCTGCTGCGGCCATCGGCACAGATGAGCGCGGAGCAAGCACAGGCCCGACTTGCCCAATACCGTTTGCAGATCGAAAGCGGCGCACGCAAGTTCGAAGACCTGGCGCGCCAATTCTCGGAAGACGGATCGGCCTCGCAGGGAGGGGATCTCGGGTGGGCATCGCCCGGCGTGATGGTTCCCGAATTCGAGGACGCGATGAACCGCTTGCCGATCGGCGGGTTGTCGGAGCCCGTCGCGTCACGATTCGGCGTGCACCTGTTGCAGGTGCTCGAACGGCGCCAGATCAGTGTCGACCCGAAACAACTGCGTGAGCAGGCGCGCAATACCTTGCGTGAGCAGAAGTTTGATGCAGCCTATAACGAATGGGTGCGAGAACTGCGTGCGCGCGCCTATATCGAGATGCGCGACCCGCCACTCTGAGCGCCCATGATCTGGTGAAACACGCTCCCAGAAAGCGATTCGGGCAGCATTTCCTGACGGACCAGGCCGTCATCGGGGCCATCGTCGATACGATCGATCCACGTGCCGGCCAGGCGCTGGTCGAGATCGGTCCCGGTCTCGGTGCGATGACGTTTCCCCTGCTGGCGCGTTGTCGGTTGTTGACCGTGGTCGAACTGGATCGCGACCTGGCCGCCCGGCTTCGCAATCGTGCCGGCCTGACGGTCGTCGAGGCCGACGTGTTGAAGGTGGACTTCTCCGCGTTGGCGACACAGGCCGGACAGCCCCTGAGAGTCGTGGGGAACTTGCCGTACAACATCTCGACGCCGATCTTGTTCCACCTCCTGGAGGCCGCCGCGGGTGTGGTGGACCAGCATTTCATGCTCCAGGCCGAAGTCGTCGACCGAATGGCCGCCGGGCCCGGCAGCAAGACTTATGGCCGACTGAGCGTGATGCTGCAATGGCGTTATGACATCGAACGTGTGCTCGACGTGCCGCCAGAGGCGTTCGAGCCGCCGCCGGCAGTGGAGTCGGCCGTCGTCCGGATGGTGCCGCTGGCGTCGCCGCCGCTGCGCGACGACACGCTGCTGTCGGAAATCGTGACGAGTGCCTTCTCGCAGAGGCGCAAGCTGTTGCGCCACACACTCGGGCGATTGCTCGATCAAAAAAACTTCACCGGCAGCTTCGATACACAAAGACGTGCCGAAGAAGTGCCGGTGAGTGAATTTGTCGCGCTCGCGCGCGACCTCGAGAGGTAACGACTACGCTGCGTTGAGCCACGCCGCCGTGTCGAAGGCGCTGCTCATCATCGGCATGTTCATTCCGAAGTTGGGGTTGACGCCATTCTTGGGCGCAACCACCTTGGGGGTGGGCTTCGCCACGATTGCGTTGTCTGCCTGGGCCGTCTCAGCAGCCCGCTCCCATGACCCGATTTCCAGGGAGCGGGCTACTGAAAAGAATAGAAACATCGGAACGGTATTCGTCGTTCGGCCCAGAAGTCGGCCGCATCGCGGAAGACGTCGAGCAACTGCTCCCGGGCTTCGCGATCGAAGCGGGGGTTGTCGGGCAGTTGCTCAAGCACGACGACAAAGCCCGGTTGCTGGCCCGCCTTGTTCACGAGGTCGGTCATGCAGTCGTACAAGGCGTCGAGATTCTTGCCGAAGTGCTCCGGGAAGGTAAAGGCCTTCGCGATGCTCTCCAGCGCGTCCTGCTTGCCCTGGGCGTTTGCCAGGTTGGCATATAGGAAATGTTGGCCGGCTGCCTGCGCGGCTTCCATCAGATCTTCGACCCGGTACGCCCGTATGGACTGGACGATATTGGGCCGGATGGTCTGCAACTGCATGGTCGCGTTCCCCCTTCAAGTCATCAAAGAAATCTGTGATTCGATCCCCGTCGGTCACTGCACGATGCGGTTGAAGCTCGTGTAGTGGTCGCCGGTGTAGTAACAAGCATCGGGCTGCGCAGGCGCCGAGCCGCCGCAAACGATGCGCCGCGCTCCGCGGTCGCGCGACCCCGGTGTCTTGACGGTGTACTCGCGGTAATAGCCCCGGCGCTGTCGCGGCAGCAATCGCTCACGATTTCCGAATACGACGCCGTCCTTGGCAAAAGGAAATGGGCCGCCGCCCAGAATGAGCCGATGCGTCTGCTGTGCTTCCGCGGGCAACGACGACAGCGTCACGCCGTCTGAATTCCGAAGTGTGTCTTTGCCCCATGCCGCGGGTGCCAAGCCGAATGGCGACACCAAGAGAAGAGCGAGCGCTAACTTTGGAAGAGACCGCCTCGTCGCCGAATTGCCTGACCGGACCACGGGGTAACCCTCAAAACAAGACTGTGGATGGTACCGGATCGGCCGAATTTCCTCAATAGCCCGCCTCAATTTGGGGCGGACGCAAGAAGATTATCAGTGAATGCTTACATCCCGCGAGATTCCGCCATGTTGTGGCTGCCCCACGATCGCGTCGCCAATGCACCCTTACACGCCGCATCTGCAATTCGATATACCTGAACGGTCGTCATCGGACCGCATTCGCATCTGCGACGGTGAGGGCGGTCATGTTCACGATACGGCGTACGGTGGCCGACGGCGTCAGGATGTGCACCGGCTTGGCAGCGCCCAGCAGCACGGGGCCTATGGCGATCCCGCCACCGGCGGCCGTCTTCAGCAGGTTGTAGCTGATGTTGGCGGCATCGATGTTCGGCAGTACCAGCAAGTTGGCCTCCCCCGTGAGCGCACTGCGGGGCATCAGTTCGCGCCGATAGGGGGCATCCAGGGCCGTGTCGCCATGCATTTCGCCGTCGACCTCCAGCCAGGGTGCGCGTTGCTGAACAAGCGCCAGCGCCTCGCGCATCTTGACGGCCGAGGGTTGATTGCTGGAGCCGAAGTTGCTGTGTGAGAGCAGCGCCGCCTTGGGGAGCAACCCGAACCGGCGCATCTCCTCGGCAGCCAGCACGGTGATTTCGGCCAACTGACTGGCACTCGGGTCGTAGTTGATGTGCGTATCGACCAGGAAGACCTGTCGCCCGGGCAGGATCAGCCCGTTCATGCACGCGTACGTGTCCACACCTGCGCGCTTGCCGATGATCTGGTCGATGTGCTGCAGGTGTTGCGCGGTCGTGCCCCAGGTCCCGCAGATCAACCCGTCCACCTCCCCCTTGTGGAGCAACATGGATCCGACCAATGTCAGGCGCCTGCGCATTTCGATCTTGGCGAGTTGGGTCGTGACGCCCTTTCGCTCGGTCAGGCGGTGGTAGGTCATCCAGTAGTCGCGATATCGAGGGTCGTCGTCGATGTTGACGACCTCGTAGTCGCGGCCGGCCTGGAGCCGGAGTCCCAGCATGTCGATGCGGGCCGCGATCTGGGCTGCGCGCCCGACCAGCCACGGGCGCGCGAGGCCTTCGTCCACCATGACCTGCACGGCACGCAGCACACGTCGGTCCTCGCCTTCGGCGAACGCCACATTCTTGCGCTCGGCGCGCTTGGCGACGGCATAGATCGGCTTCATCGTCGTGCCCGAGGCATAGACGAAGGCCTGCAGCTTGTCGCGATAGGCGTCGAAGTCGGCCACGGGGCGCCGGGCCACGCCCGAATCTGCCGCGGCCTTCGCCACGGCCGGCGCGATCATCATCATCAGGCGCGGATCAAACGGCTTGGGAATGAGGTATTCCGGGCCAAAGCTCAGCGTGGCCCCGGCATAGGCCGACGCGACGACGTCGTTCTGCTCGGCCTGTGCCAATTCGGCGATGGCGTGCACCGCCGCGATTTCCATCGCGTCCGTGATCGTGGTGGCGCCGCAATCGAGGGCACCACGGAAGATGTACGGGAAGCACAGGACGTTGTTGACCTGGTTCGGGTAGTCGGTGCGCCCGGTGGCCATGATGGCGTCGTCACGAACGGTCTTGACAAGTTCCGGCATGATTTCGGGCGTCGGATTGGCCAGCGCAAAGATCAGCGGCTGTGCCGCCATCGCGGCCACCATGGTCGGCTTGAGGACACCCGCGGCCGAGAGGCCGAGAAAGACGTCCGCGCCAGCGATCACTTCTGCGAGCGTGCGCTGCGAAGTGGCCTGTGCAAACTCGACCTTGTCGGGGTCCATCAGCTCGGTGCGGCCCTTCCACACGACACCGGCCAGATCAGTGACCCAGATGTTTTCCCGCGGGACCCCCAACTTGAGCAGTAGATTCAGGCACGCCAACGCCGCGGCTCCGGCGCCCGAAGTCACCAGCTTGATGTTCTTGATGTCCTTGCCGACGACCTTCAGGCCATTGAGCAAGGCCGCGCCGACCACGATGGCCGTGCCATGCTGGTCGTCGTGGAACACCGGGATCTTCATGCGCTCGCGCAGCTTGCGCTCGACGTAGAAGCAATCCGGCGCCTTGATGTCTTCAAGATTGACGCCACCGAACGTCGGTTCGAGCGCGGCGATGATGTCGACCAGCTTGTCGACGTCCCGTTCCTGGATTTCCAGATCGAAGACATCGATGCCGGCGAACTTCTTGAAAAGTACGCCTTTGCCCTCCATCACCGGCTTGGCGGCAAGCGGGCCGATATCGCCAAGACCCAACACTGCCGTCCCGTTGGTGACGACGGCCACCAGATTGCCACGAGACGTATAGCGGTAGGCGTTGGCCGGGTCCGTCACGATCTCCTCGCAGGCGGCGGCGACGCCGGGCGAATAGGCCAGTGCGAGGTCACGTTGATTCACGAGTTGCTTGGTCGGCGCAATCGCGATTTTCCCCGGCGTCGGGAATTCGTGATATTCCAGCGCAGCCTTGCGCAGTTCGTCGCGGGGTTCCAGATCGTTTGGCATGGGATGTCTCTTTGGGCGGTCCAAGCATCAGGTCACACGAATCGAGTTCCTGGCGTGGTGTTCGAATGGGGCGCGGATTGTAGGGCGCAGTGTCCTGCGCCAGCGCCGCTTTGACCATGCGCGAAACTGCGTAGCGGCCCGCGCGCCGTACGCCGAATACTGATCCTGGATGAGTACCGTGCCCGCAATGACACTTACTCCGGGTCCGCGCCCCACGCGCGCCCGGCGCCTGCTGCTGTGGGGCGCCTTGGTGCTTCTGCTGCTGGTGGCGCAAAGCCTGCTGGTGGTGATGACCGCGGCCTACGAGGCCGCCCGAATCCAGGACCTGGCAGACACGGCCGCTGCCGAAGCCGCCGCAGACGTGCGGCGGGATGCTCTGCGCGCCGTCCAGGATCTGCAGGCGCTGACCTGGAGCGACGCCACGTTGCCCGGTTGGTCCGATCGTGCTGTCGCCCAGATGCGGGCCAGACGCGAGGTCCTGCATGTCGAGCGGCGTGACCCGTCGATGGCCGTGCTCGAATCCGCAACCACGCCCTACGGCCCACCATTGTTTGCGCGCATGGCCCGCAACGACCTTGCGCTTGCGGCCGAACTGGCCTGTACTTCGGCGCGCCGGGCCGCCGCGCCGACCTTCTCGCCCAGCTATTTCGTGCCGCTCGCGGGGGGTGGCGGTACGGAAGTGATGGACCTGTGCCTGCCGGTGCAGGTCGCCGGTCGCGAGACGGGCTTCGTCGTCGCCATCTTTTCCCTGGCGCAGATGCTCGACGGCGCGCTCGCGCCGGCGATGGCGCGCCGGCACGAGCTGACCTTTGTCGAAAGCGACGGGGCCCGCCTGGCACGTGCCGGGGCAAAGCGTGGCGCAGGGGTTTACGTGGCCGAGCGGGTGGTCGACCTCCCTGGCAGGGCGCTGCAACTCAGGGCAGACAGCACGGCCGGCCGGCCGAGCCTGATCCCGAACGTCGCTGTGGCGCTGGTGCTCGGGCTGTCGATCGCACTGTTTGGCGTCGTCCTGTTGCTGGCGCGCGATGTGCGTCGGCGCGCGCTGGCCGAACGTGCGCTCGCAGAATCGCTCGCGTTCCGCAAGGCGATGGAGGACTCGTTGTCGACCGGCATGCGCGCACGCGACCTCGACGGCCGGATCACCTACGTGAACCCTGCGTTCTGCGCGATGGTGGGCTACTCGGCAGACGAGCTCGGTGGGCAGTCGCCGCCGCCGTACTGGCCGCCGGAGCGGGTGGCGGAATATACCCAGCGCCAGACGGCTCGACTGGCTGGCAAATCCGGTGCCCCAGCGTCCGAAGCGGAGGTCGAAGGGCCTTCGCGCGCCGGCTTCGAGACGCTGTTCGTGCGACGCGGCGGGGAAAGGTTTCCCGTCATGATCTACGAGGCACCGCTCGTGGATGGCCACGGACGGCAGACCGGATGGATGAGCGCAGTCGTCGACGTGAGCGAGCAGCGCAAGGTCGAGGACCTTTCGCGCCAGCAACAGGAACGGCTGCAGGCGACCGCGCGCCTGGCCACTGTGGGTGAAATGGCTTCTCTGCTCAGCCATGAGTTGAACCAGCCCCTTTCGGCCATTGCGAGCTATGCGAGTGGATCGCTCAACCTCGTCGAAGCGCCTGACGCACAAACGCCCGCCCTGCTGAAGCAGGCGTTCGAGCGCATCGCCGAACAGGCCGAGCGTGCGGGGCGCGTGATCAAGAGCGTGCATGACTTCGTTCGCCGACGCGAGCAGCATCTCGAGGCGATCGGCGCCGATCGCCTGTTCGATTCGGTCCTGCCACTGATCCGGTTGCAGGCGCGCAAGAGTGGAGCGAACATTGCCATCGACCTCCCGGCGCGTGCCCCAGTGGTCCGATGCGACCGCACGATGGTCGAGCAGGTCTTGCTCAACTTGGCACGCAACGGCATCCAGGCCATGGAATCGGCGACACCGCTGGGACAGCGCGTCTTGACATTGAGCGCCCGGCGCACCCACGATCGCTGGGTCACGTTCAGTGTCACCGATGCAGGCGCAGGCATTGCGCCGGAGGTGGCCGCACGACTCTTCACGCCCTTCTATTCCACGCGAAGCGAGGGCATGGGCCTGGGGCTCAGCCTGTGTCGAACGGTCATCGAGCAACACGGAGGGGCGCTGGATTTCGTGTCGCCTTTCCCCGCTGGCTCGCCGTCAGGCTGCCAGTTCCGGTTTACGCTACCGGCTGTCGGCGAGCCCAAGGTGCCGCCGGCCCATTCTTGACAGTCCAACTCGACCCCTCGCTCGGTATCCCGACGGTCTACCTCGTCGATGACGAAGACGTCGTGCGCGATGCATTGGCATGGCTCCTTCGCTCACGCAGGCTGTTGTCCGAAGGCTTCGGAAGTGGCGAGGCGTTTGAAGAATGGCTCGCGGTTCGAGCCGCTGTCCCCGGCCAGGACTGGCCGTCGTCGCCGAGTTGCCTTCTGCTGGACGTGCGCATGCCGGGGCTGAGCGGGCTGGCCCTCTTCGACCGCCTGATCGAGCGCGGGCTGACGGACGCGCTGCCTGTCATCTTCCTCACCGGCCACGGCGACGTACCGACCGCCGTGGCTGCCGTCAAGCGCGGGGCCTTCGACTTCGTCGAGAAGCCGTTTTCCAACAATGCGCTGGTCGACCGCGTCGAACTGGCGCTGGAGAAGAGCGCGGCTGCGCTCACTGCGCGCCGGGCGAGGACGCAGCGCGATGACCTGGTTGCCGATCTGACGGAGCGTGAACGGGACGTGATGCAACTCGTCGTCGAGGGGCGGCCGAACAAGCTGATCGCCGATTCGCTGGGCATCAGCGTGCGCACCGTCGAGGTTCATCGGGCGCGGGTGTTCGAGAAGATGGGCGTGAAGTCCGCGGTCGAACTGGCGAACCTGCTGCGCGGTGCCAACGCCGGGCCTGCATGAGCTACGTTGTCCATGGCGCCACAGCGTGTCGGCACCGCGCCCGTAGCGGGTGTTGAAAGATGAGCGTGGGCGAATTCGACCTCATCGCGCGCTGGTTCACGCGACCTGCGCGGCGCGCCGTGCTCGGCGTGGGCGACGACTGCGCGCTGCTGCTGCCCGCGCCCGGCATGCAGCTCGCGATATCGAGCGACATGCTCGTGGAGGGCAGGCACTTCCTGCCGACGGTGCCGCCCGAGCGTCTGGGACACAAGGCACTCGCGGTCAACCTCAGCGACCTCGCCGCTTGCGGTGCGCGGCCGGTGGCGTTTACGCTTGCGCTTTCGATGCCACGCGTCGACGAGGCCTTCGTCGAAGGTTTCGCGCGCGGGATGTGGGCGTTGGCGGATGCACAGGGGGTCGACCTCGTGGGGGGCGACACGACCGCGGGCCCGCTGAACATCTGCATCACCGTGATTGGCGAGGTGCCGGCTGGGCAGGCCCTGCTGCGCAGCGGTGCCCACTCCGGCGATGAGCTTTGGGTCAGTGGCGCGCTCGGCGATGCGCGGCTGGCGCTCGAGGCGTTTCGCAACCACGTGACGCTCGGGGCCGAGCCCTTTGCGCAGGTGCGGGCCGCCATGGAATGTCCGCAGCCGCGTGTGGCGCTGGGACAGGCTTTGCGTGACATCGCCACGAGCGCCATCGACCTCAGTGACGGGCTGCTCGGCGACCTCGCGCATGTGCTCGAGCGATCCGGTGTCGGCGCGGACGTCGAACTGGCCCGGTTGCCCCACAGCGAGGTGCTCGCCGCGCAGCCCGAAGCGATGCGCCACGAATGTCTGCTCGCTGGCGGAGACGACTACGAGTTGCTTTTCACCGCGCCTGCGGCTGCGCAGGACGCGGTGCGCGCCGCCGGCAGGGCCACGGCCACACGGGTCACGAAGATCGGGCGCATCGTCGAGCGCGGGGGGGTGACCGTGCTCGACACACACGGGCGCCCCCTGGATTGCAGCGCGTACGGCGCGTTCGACCACTTTCGGTCATGACGCCTGAAACCGCCAGCGGCATTGCCGCCCCGGCCGGTATTGACGCGCCGCGCCGTGCCACCGTCGGCTTCATGCTCGGGCACCCCGCGCGCTGGATTGCATTGGGCTTCGGCAGTGGACTGGCACCATTTGCGCCCGGGACCGTGGGCACGCTCTGGTCCTGGGTCTCGTTCCTCGTGCTCGACCGTTTCTTGGGTGCGGGCGGCTGGGGGTTGCTGCTCGCGCTTTCGCTGCCCGTCGGCTGGTGGGCGTGCACGCGCACCGCCGGTGACCTCGGTATGGCCGACCCGGGCCAGATCGTGTGGGACGAGATCGTCGCGTTCTGGCTCGTGCTGTGGATCTTGCTGCCAGCGGGGTTCTGGGCGCAGGTCGCGGCCTTCGTGTTGTTCCGGTATTTCGATGCGGCCAAGCCTGGGCCGGTGGGTTGGGCCGACCGCCTCTACAAGGACCGGCCCTCTGGCTGGGCTCGCGGCTGGGGCATCCTTTTCGACGACTTGCTTGCCGCCGGATGCACGCTCCTCGTGATTGCGGGCGTGGTGGCACTCTGGAGAGCAGTTTGAATCTCTCTGCGGTCGAACTCGAGGTGCTCGCCCTGGCCGATGCCATGATCGCTCGCGGCTGGCGCTTGGCGACGGCCGAGAGTTGCACCGGTGGGCTGGTTGCCGCCGCCTGTACCGCGGTGGCGGGTTCGAGCGACTGGTTCGAGCGCGGCTTCGTCACCTACAGCAACGCCGCCAAGACCGAACTGCTCGGTGTCGATGCAGCCCTCATCGACCGCCACGGCGCCGTCAGCGAGGCCGTCGTGCGCGCGATGGCGCTGGGTGCACTGCACCGTGCACCGGTGCAACTGGCCGTCGCGGTCACGGGCATCGCCGGACCGGGAGGCGCCGTGCCGGGCAAGCCGGTGGGCACGGTGTGGCTGGCATGGGCCGACCGTGGCGGCGAGTTGCCGTCCGTGCACTCCGAGCGCCTGCAGCTCGGAGGCGACCGCGCGGCGGTGCGTGAAGCGACGGTTCGTGTGGCCCTGCAACGACTGACCGAACGGGCCAGAGGCCTGCGCGCATGACGGCGGCGCCATGAAAGTACTGTTGTGCGGTGATTTCGAGCCGGGCGAGCGCGAGCAATGGCTCGAAGCCTTGGCGGCTGTGCTGCCGCAGGCCCGCTGGCTGGACCTCGACGACGCACGCGCCGACGCGGCGGCCGTCCACGCCGCGGTCGTGGCGAACCCGTTGCCGGGCAGCCTGGCGGGCCTGCCCTCGTTGCGCTTCGTGCAGTCGGTGTGGGCGGGTGTCGATCGACTGCTGGCGGACCCCACCCTGCCGGCGGGGATCCCGGTGGCGCGCATGGTCGATCCGTTGATGACGGCAGCGATGGCCGAGACGGCGCTCTGGGCTGTTCTTTCGCTGCACCGTGGTTACTTCGTCTATGCAGATCGCCAGCGGCACGGCCTTTGGCAAGCCCATGCGCAGCAACGCGCCGGGGAGGTGCCGGTGCTGGTGTTGGGCCTCGGCGCGATGGGCAGTGCGGTTGCCTCCCGCCTGTCGGCACAAGGCTACCCTGTGCGCGGATGGCGGCGTGCGGACGGTGACCTGGCGCTTCGGCGCGCGCTTCCCCATACACGCATCGTCGTCAACCTGCTGCCGCTCACGCCGGCAACACGCGGGCTGCTGGACGCCAACTTCTTTGCCGCCCTGCCCACGGGTGCCAGCATCGTGAACCTGGGGCGCGGCGCGCATATCGTCGATGCGGACTTGTTGGCTGCGCTCGACCGAGGCCACGTGCGCCACGCCGTGCTCGACGTCTTCCATGTGGAGCCTCTGCCCGCGGTGCACCCGTATTGGACGCACCGCGCGGTGACGATGTTGCCCCACGCGGCCGCGATGACCGACGTGCAGTCGGCTGCGGCGGTCGTGGCCGACAACCTGCGCCGTTTCGAGCGCAGCGAGGCGCTGCTCAACCTCGTCGATCGCGCGCGCGGCTACTGACGACCCGGGGGCCGGTCCCCGGCGACTGCGGCATGCGAGGCTCGGTGGACGCAGAACTGTTCGAACTCGCAACGGGCGTCGACGGCACGCCGGTTGAACGCACCCGCGCACCGTCGACTGCACGGCCGCCCGGCGTGACCGGTCAAGCCGTCAGCGCCAAGGGCGGCCGGGTGCCGCCGCGTGGCCGTGGGCCGGCCGCCGTGAACCGCATCGTCAGGAGCACCAGGCGGCGCAGCGCGGCCCACGGGTCGATCGGCCAGTCTGGCCGGCGCAGCCCCTTCGCGATGCCGTCGCACAGACTCGCGGCGGCCACGAGGCGCACGACGGCGCGGTCGCTCACGAGCGGGACCGCGCGTTCGATGGCACGTTGCCGTGCGCCCCAGACACGGGCCTCTCCCAGCGCAACGGGCATCGGCCGACCTGCGGCGAGCGCCTCTCGCACCCGCTTGACCGCTCGCAGGTCGTCGGCCAGTTGCCAATGCACGCCGACGGCAGATTCGCCTTCGGCGCGCAGTCCCTCGAGCATGCGCAGCGCCCGCGCCACCTGCCCGGCGAGCACGGCTTCGCAAAGCTGGCGGACGTCATAGCGCGCGACATTCAGCACCGCAGCCTCCACGTCATCGGCACCGATTTCACCAGGCGGATAAAGCAGTGCGAGCTTCTGGATCTCCTGATGCGCTGCGAGCAGATTTCCTTCCACCCGGTCGGCAAAGAAGGCGAGTGCGCGGCGGCCATCGTCGCCTTCGCGAACTCGCTGGTCCTGCTGTGAAAGACGCTGTGCGATCCACGCCGGCAATGCCGCTCGGCCGATGCCTTCGATGCGAACCGAAGCGCCGGCTGCGTCGAGTGCCGAAAACCATGCGCTCTTGATCTGCGTGTTGTCGAGCTGGGGGAGCATGACCAGCGTGACCAGCCCTTCCGGCAGGCGCTCGCAGTAGCGCTGCAGGGCTTCGGACCCCTCCTTGCCCGGCTTGCCCGACGGGATCCGGATCTCGATGACCTTGGCGTCTGCGAACAGACTCATTTCCTGCGCGGCGCCGAGCACACCGCTCCAGTCGAAATGTGCCCCGGCGACGTTGAAGATCTCGCGTTCGCTGCAGCCGGCTGCGCGTGCGGCCGCGCGTACGGCATCGGCGGCTTCCTGGGCGAGCAACGGCTCGTCGCCGTGCACGGCATACAGGGGCCGCATGCCGCGCTGAAGGTGTGCCTTGAGTTGGTCCGGGCGGATCTGCATGGAACGCCGTTGCGCTCGAGCGTCAGAGCTTCAAGGCCGACAGCCGGCGCAATACCTGCGACACGACATCGGACTGCATTTCGCCATACAGGCGGGCTTCTTCCTGCTCCTTGGCCAGCGCTTGCGTCTCGTTGTAGCTCATGTCGCGCGTCAGCAGCAACTCTGCCGTGGGAACAAGTACACGCGCGCCGGGGGTCTGGGCGCGGAAGTTGAATTTCACGCGCAGCTGCACCTCGCGCACCTGACCGGCGGCAGTGGACGCGACGACAGTCTTCTCGCGGGTGTCGAGCAACGCCACGAGAAGGACCTCGGCCTGCGACGGCGCTTCCACGACCTGGACGGTCGCGCTCAACGTGCGCCGCAGTTCATCGGCGAGCGGCGAGCGCGCGGCGAATCCGCTGAGCGCAATTCGTTTGAACGGCAGCGCGGGGGGTCGCCGCAGCGCGAAGCCGCAGGCGGACAGCGGGCCGGTGGCCGACAGGGCGATGAACGTGCGTCGCTGCAAGGCGTCACACGACGACGTTGACCAGACGACCGGGCACGACGACGATCTTCTTGATCAGCCGGCCTTCGCTGAAGCGTGCCACTTCGTCACTCTTGGCCGCGAGGCTCTCGATGGTGCCCTTGCCGGCGCCGGCCGGCACCTTGATCGAACCCCGAAGCTTGCCGTTGACCTGGAGCACGAGTTCGATTTCGTCGCGTTGAAGCGCGGACTCGTCCACCTCGGGCCATGGGGCGTCGAGCAGTTCGCCCGATTCGGCGGCGTAGCCCAGTTCGCGCCAGAGCTGGAAGCAGATGTGCGGGCAGGCCGGGTACAGCACGCGCAACAGCAGACCGAAGCCTTCGCGCAGGGCACCCGGAGCACGCGCGGCGTCCTCCGGCTTGAGGCCCTCGAGTGCATTGAGCATCTTCATCGCGCCGGACGCGACGGTGTTGTACTGCATGCGCTCGTAGTCGTAGTTCACCTGCCGCAGCACGGAATACAGTTCGAACCGCAGGGGACTGGCGTCCATCGCACCGCCGGCCTTCAGGGCCGCGGCGTTCCTGGCGCCGAATTGCCAGACACGCCGAAGGAATCGATTGGCCCCCTCCACGCCGGCATCGTTCCACTCCATGGTCTGCTCGGGCGGCGACGCGAACATCACGAACAGCCTTGCGGTATCGGCACCGTAGCGGTCGATCACGTCCTGCGGATCCACGCCGTTGTTCTTCGACTTGGACATCGTGGTCCAGCCGTCGCATTGCACGGGCAGGCCATCGCGCTTGGCGGTTGCCGACACGACCTTTTGGTGATCGTCGCGAACGATGTCCAGGTCGTCGGCCCAGAAATATTCACGACCAGCGGACTCGGTCGTCCGCTGGAATGCCTCGCTCAGCACCATGCCCTGCGTCAGCAGACGTGTGAACGGCTCGTCGAAATTCACGAGCTTGAGGTCGCGCATGACCTTCGTCCAGAAGCGTGCATACAGCAAATGCAGGATCGCGTGCTCGACACCGCCGATGTACTGGTCCATCGGCATCCAATACTGCGCCCCCGTGCCGACCATCGCATCGTTCAAGTGCGGATCGCAGTAGCGCATGAAATACCACGACGAATCGACGAACGTGTCCATCGTGTCGGTCTCGCGGCGTGCCGGTTTGCCACAGGTCGGGCAGGCGACGCCGGCGTGGAACGCGGCATGGTCCTTCAATGGGTTGCCGCTGCCATCGGGGATGCAATCCTCGGGCAGGACGACGGGCAGGTCCTTCTCGGGCACCGGTACCGCACCGTGCTCGTCGCAATGGATGATCGGGATCGGCGTACCCCAGTAGCGCTGCCGGCTGACGCCCCAATCGCGCAGGCGCCAGGTGGTCTTCTTGCCGCCCAGACCCTTGGCAGCGAGATCGTGCGCGATCGCTTCCACAGCCTGCTTGTTCGACAGTCCGCTGTAGTTGCCGGAATTGATCACGATGCCATTCGACTTGTCGGCATACCACTCGTGCCACACGTGGTAGTCGTAGTGCGGCCTGTCATCGACATGGATCACCTGCAGGATCGGTATCCGGTACTTGAGCGCGAACGCGAAGTCGCGCTCATCGTGCCCGGGCACGCCCATGACCGCGCCGTCGCCGTAGCCCATCAACACGTAGTTGCCGACCCAGACGTCGACCGAATCACCGGTCAGCGGATGAGTGACTTGCAGGCCGGTCGGTACGCCCTTTTTCTCCTGCGTCGCGAGCTCGGCCTCGGTCGTGCCGCCAGCGGCGCATTCGGCGATGAAGGCCGCCACGGCCGCGTTGCTCGCTGCGGCATGCACCGCCAGGGGGTGCTCGGGCGCGACGGCGCAGAACGTCACGCCCATGATGGTGTCGGCGCGGGTCGTGAACACGAACATGCGCCCGCCCTGCAGTGGCTGGCCGTCCGCGCCGGTGATCGTGTGCGGGAAGGCGAAGCGCACGCCTTCACTGCGGCCGATCCAGTTCTCCTGCATCAGCTTCACGCGCTCGGGCCACCCCGGCAAGTGCTTCTGCACCTGCTCGAGCAGTTCTTCGGCGTACTGCGTGATCTTCAGGTAGTAGCCGGGAATCTCGCGCTTCTCTATCAGTGCGCCCGAGCGCCAACCGCGGCCGTCGATCACCTGCTCGTTGGCGAGAACCGTCTGGTCTACAGGGTCCCAGTTGACGACCTGCGTGCGGCGCTCGGCGATACCGGCATCCAGCATCTTCAGGAACAGCCACTGGTTCCATCTGTAGTAGGCCGGCGAACAGGTCGCGATCTCGCGGCTCCAGTCGATGGCCAGGCCCATCGACTGCATCTGCGCCTTCATGTGTGCGATGTTCGAGTAGGTCCAGGCCGCCGGCGGCACCTTGTTCTTCATCGCCGCGTTTTCTGCCGGCAGGCCGAAGGCGTCCCAACCCATCGGCATCAGCACGTTCATGCCCTTCATGCGAAGGTGGCGCGCGAGCATGTCGTTGATGGTGTAGTTGCGCACATGCCCCATGTGCAGCTTGCCGCTGGGGTAGGGCAGCATCGAGCAGGCGTAGAACTTCTCTCTCGTGGTGTCTTCGATCACGCGGTAGACATCGCGAGCCCTCCAGTCCGCCTGGGCGGCCGATTCGACTTCGGCGGGGACGTACTTTTCGTTCATCCCGCGATTGTAGGAGGCGCTATTTCAGCGGGTTGGCCGACGCCCCCGCCGCGTTGCCGCCGGTCGCTACCTCCGTGACGAAGCCGATCCTGGACAGGCCAGCATCCTGCACGAGGCCGATCATCTCGGCGACACGGCCGTAGGGCACCCGGCTGTCGGCGCGCAACTGCACCTCGGTCGCGGGATTGGCCTTGGCGGCTGCACGCACGCGTTCCATGACGCGTTCGCGCGGCATCACCTCATCGGCCACGAAGAGGCGGCCGTCGACGTCGATCGCCAAGCTCAAGATCGACGCTGAATCGCCAGGCGAGCCGCCCACGGTTTGGGGAAGCTGCAGCTTGAGGCTCGATGCCATGAGTGGCGCCGCGATGATGAAGATCACCAGCAGGACCAGCATGACGTCGATCAGCGGCGTCATGTTGATGTCGCTCATCGGTGCCCCACCAGCGCGGCGCTCCAGCCGTCCGAAGGCCATGTCAGTCGGGCGCCGGTGCCGGGCGGCGGGCACCAGGGGCGTCGTCGAGCATCATCTCGCGCAGGTCGTGCGCAAAGCCCTCGAGCTCGGCGCTGCTCGCGGCCACCCATTGGCCGTAGATGTTGTAGGCCAGCACGGCGGGAATTGCCACGGCCAAGCCGGCGGCCGTCATGACCAGCGATTCGCCCACCGGACCCGAGACCTTTTCGAGGGTGTAGTTGCCGCCGTCGCCGATGGCCAGCAGCGCGTGGTAGATACCCCAGACCGTGCCGAAAAGGCCGACGAACGGCGCCGTGCTGCCGACCGACGCCAGCAACACCTGGCCGAATTGCAGTTGGCCCACGCCGTGGTGCAATGCGTCGCGCAGGCGCCGCGTGAGCTGGGAGTCGAGATGCGCGCGTGTTTCCAGCGTGCTTCCGGTGGGCCGCTGCAGCGCAGCGTCCACCAAGGGCAGCAGCACACCTTCACGGTCGAGCGACGCCAGTCGTGCACGACCGTCTTCCAGCGTGGCGGCATCCCAGAAGGCCGGCACGCTGCGGCCGATATCCCGGCGCGCGCGGTGCAGCACCATGGCCTTCCAGACGATCACGACCCAGGCCGAGATCGACATCGTGAGCAGCAGCAATGCGACGGCTCTGCCGATGCCGTCGCTCTTGGCGAGAAACGCCGCGAGCGCGTCCACTACATGCCCAGCACGTGTTCCATGCCGTACAGGCCAGTGGCCTTGTCGGCCAGAAAGCGCGCGGCACGCAGACTGCCCTGCGCGTAGCCGGCGCGGCTGGAGCTCTTGTGGGAAATCTCGATGCGCTCGCCCGTGCCGGCAAACAGCACCGTGTGGTCGCCCACGATGTCGCCGCCGCGGATGGTGGCAAAGCCGATGCTGGAGGGGTCGCGTTCGCCGGTGACGCCCTCCCGGGCATAGACCGCGCAATCCTTCAGGTCGCGCCCGAGCGCACTGGCCAGGACCTCGCCCATCTTCAGCGCGGTGCCGCTCGGGGCGTCGACCTTGTGCCGGTGGTGGGCCTCGATGACCTCGATGTCGTAGCCCTCGTTGAGCGCACGCGCGGCGATGTCGAGCAGCCGCAGCACGACGTGTACGCCGATGCTCATGTTGGGCGCCATCAGCACCGAGACATGCTGCGCGTGCGCGGCGATCTCGGCCTTCTGCGCTTCGCTGAATCCGGTGGTGCCGATGACCGCCTTGACGCCCAGCCTGCGGCAGGCCGCGAGATGCGCCATGGTGCCTTCGGGCCGCGTGAAGTCGATGAGGACGTCGGCGCCGTTCAGGCCGATGTCCAGATCGGACGTCGCAACGGCATCGGTCACTCGTCCCAGGAATGCACCGGCGTCCTGGCCGAGCGATGGGCTGCCGGCAGCATCGAGAGCCCCGGCAAGCACCAGATCGTCGGCCGCCAGCACGCCCTCGATCAGCATGCGACCCATGCGCCCGGAACTGCCGGCCACGGCCACGCGCAACGGACGTCGCGGAGCGGCGGCCGGCGTGCTCACCGGGGCTCCAGCGGTGGGTACGCGCGCAACGGCCCGGCCGACGCCGGTGCTGCAGGTTCTTCCTTGCGCGCCGGCACCGGCAACGATTTGCGCTGTTCCTCGGTGAGTTCGAGCACGCGAGGCGTCTCGACACGTTTGACCGGCACGATCGACGCGACAAACTCGTTTTCAGTCGGCAGGTTGTCCGGTGCCTCAAGGCGGGTCAGCCGATCGCCGTCGAAGTGCGCGACGATGCTGCGCCGTTGTGGCTCGGTGCCCGGCCGGCGGATCGAGAAGATGTAGTCCCAGCGGTTGCCGTGGAAGGGATCGGTGAGCATCGGCGAGCCCAGAACCGCGATGACCTGCGACCGTGTCATGCCGGGCTTGATCAATGCGACCTGCTCCTTGGTTACAGCGTTGCCCTGCACGATGTCGATGCGGTAGGGCGTGATCAGGCCGAGAAAACTGTCGGTCGATTGCTCGCGCGTGGCGCAGCCGGCGCTCGACAGCATCAGTACAGGCAGCACGGCCTGCAGGGCCAGGCCGCGGAAGGAAAGGCTCGGGCTGGATATCATCGGCGAATTCTAGCGGGCGGCCGGTGGGCCGGCCCGCAGTGCAGGACTCCGATGAACCGTGCCGAAGAACTCAAGCACAGCGGCCTGAAGGCCACCCTTCCACGCCTGAAGATTCTCGAGGTCTTCGAGCGTGCCCAGCGTCGCCACATGACCGCCGAAGACGTATACAAGGCCCTCATCGGCGAGGGCTCCGACATCGGGCTGGCGACGGTCTACCGCGTACTGATGCAGTTCGAGCAGGCGGGGCTGCTGACCCGCAGCAATTTCGAATCGGGCAAGGCGGTTTTCGAACTCAACCAGGGGCAGCACCACGACCATTTGGTGTGTCTCACCTGTGGGCGCGTGGAGGAGTTCTTCGACGCCGAGATCGAGCAACGCCAGCGTGTCGTCGCTCATTCGCGCGGTTTCGAGTTGCAGGAGCACTCTCTTGCGCTCTACGCCAACTGCATCAAGACCGACTGCGTGCACCGCAACCGCTGACCTGACCGCGCCGCGGCACCGGCGCCGCGAGGTTCAGCTGTCCTCGGAGCCTTGCTCGAGTGCCTTCTGGTGCCGCTGCACGAATTCCTGGTAAGTGTCGATTCCGCGAAGCTGCAGCACCGTGTTGCGCACGGCCGCCTCGACCAGCACCGCCAGATTGCGCCCGGCGTCCACCTGGATGACCACCTTGCGAACGGGAATGCCCAGGATGTCCTCGTAGAGCGGCTCGTAGGGCAGGCGCTCGAACTCGCGCTCCATCGTCTCTTTGCGCACCAGATGCACGATGAGCTTCAGTCGCATCTTCCGGCGGACGGCCGTCTCGCCGAATATGGCCTTGATGTCGAGCAGCCCGATGCCGCGCACCTCGAGCAGGTTCATCAGCAGGGGCGGGCAGCGGCCGTCGAGAGACGTCTGCGAAACCCGGAATAGATCCACGGCATCGTCGGCGACCAGGCCATGGCCGCGCGACACCAGTTCGAGGCCGAGTTCGCTCTTGCCCAGGCCGGATTCGCCCGTCAGCAGCACGCCGAGGCCCAAGATGTCCATGAAGACACCGTGGCGTGTCGTGCGCTCCGCGAACAGTTGCCCCAGATAGGCACGCACGACGTCGATCACGTGACCGGCGGATTCCTGTGTCACGAAGAGGGGAATGTCGGCGCGGTCGCACATGGCAACAAGCCGGTCCGGCGGCGTCTGCTCGTCGGCGACGATGAGAACGGGCGGCTCGAGCGTGACGATGCGCGAGATTCGTCGCTCCATGTCGTCGGGTGCCGACGCGAGCAGGTAGGCTGCTTCGCGCCTACCCACGATCTGTACACGGTACGGATGGATGTAATTGAGGTAGCCGATCAAGTCGGCTGCCGATCGGGCGTCACGCACGGCACCATCGTCGAAGCGTCGCTCGGGATGGGCATGGCCGGCCACCCATTGCCAGTGCAACGACTCGCGGTGCGCTTCGAACAGGGCCTCAGCGCTTATCGACGTGGGTTTCATGCGGGTACGTGCCGAATCACGAGTCCGGCCGTTCGACGCGAGCCGCAGCCGACGGCGAGCCGCTGCGCGTCATTTCAGGCCACGGTCTTCAGCGGCTGCCAGTCGGTGATGAGGCGGTGTACGACGTCCGGATCCGCCTCGGTCTTGAGTTTCTCGCGCAGGTCGCGATCGGACAGCATTTCGGCGATCTCGGACAGGATCTCGAGATGGCGCTGCGTCGCCGCCTCCGGCACGAGAAGGAAGATCAAGAGCGCCACCGGCTCGTCGTCCGGTGCGTCGAATGGAATCGGCTGCTGCGCGCGCAACACGGCGGCCAGCGGGTTCTTCAGGCCCTTGATGCGACCGTGCGGTATGGCGACCCCATGTCCGAGCCCCGTAGACCCCAGGCGCTCGCGCGCAAACAGGTTGTCGGTGACGATGCCCCGCGCTATCGAATGCTGGTTCTCGAACAGCAGGCCGGCCTGTTCGAAGATGCGCTTCTTGCTGGTTGCGTCCACATTCACCAGCACGTTGCTGGAAGGCAGGATGGCGGCGAGACGATTCATGTGGAGCGTGCCCCGTGCGGCGATGCAACAAGTGTCATCAATTTGTCGCCGGCGCGGCAAGCTGATTCGGAGCGCCAGATTATAGGAAGCGGGCTTTTGACGCGACTCCCGCGTCTCCGTGGTTGACATGCTTGCTGCATTGCAGCAACAGGTGTACCCAAACGACCGGTCGTGAAAACGGCCCCGCTGGGGCCGTCGGATCAAGGGTTGGACCGTGTCTCAGGGCGGGCTGACGTCGATGCGCTTGGCGGCCGCATGGTGATGGTCTTGCAGCTTGTCCTTGTGGCGCACGACTTGCCTGTCGAGCTTGTCCATCAATTGGTCGATGGCGGCGTAGAGGTCTTCGTGCGCCTGTTCGACGAAGATATCGCGGCCCTTTACGTGGAGCGTGACTTCGGCCTTTTGTCGCCGCTCCTTTTCCTTGTTCTTCTCCACTGTCAGCAGCACATTCACGTCGACGACCTGATCGAAGTGGCGTGTGATGCGATCCAGCTTTGTGAGTACATACTCTCTCAACGCTGGCGTCACTTCGAGGTGGTGTCCGCTGATTGTGAGATTCATCAGGACGTCCTTTCTGGGCATGGATGAAAGGGAGGCGGGTGCCTCCGGGGCCCGGCCACTGCGACCGGGGCGGCCATCGAATCTGCCGCGAATCCAGTTTGCGCTCGATTCCGGGCGGTGACAAGCTGACAGAGTTGACATGGATTCAGCCCGCTGGCACGACTGTCGATTCCGGCACGCGGACCGCCTGAAGGGCGGCGGGCGACAAGGGTTCGTAAACGGTTGTCGGGGCCTGTCGCCCGCGCAATGTGACGGTATCGACCCTGCGGCACGAGCGGTCGGCGATCGCATGGCGCGTGGCCTCGCCGATCAGGATCGGCAACCTGTAGTGGCCGCAGAGTTCCTGCAGTCGTGCCGCCACGTTCACCGCGTCGCCGAGCACGGTGTACGCGCGGCGGTGGCGTGAGCCGAGGTCGCCCACGACCATGGCGCCGGTATTGATGCCGATGCCCAGCGCCAGCGCCGGCCAGCCGCGAGCCGCAAATCGAGCATTCAGTGCCGGCAGGGCCGCAAGCATGCCAAAGGCGGCATCGATCGCGTGCCCGGCATGCGCTGGATCATCGAGCGGCGCACCCCAGAACGCCATCACCGCGTCGCCGACATATTTGTCGAGCGTGCCGCCGTGGGCGCGCACGACGTCCGTGACGTCCGACAGGAACTCGTTCATCAGCAGCGCCAGATCGGCAGCGGGTAGCGTTTCGGACAGTGCTGTGAAGCCCCTGATGTCTGCGAACAGCACCGTGAGCTCGGCGCTGCGCCCTCTCATGTCGTAGCGCGCCGGGTCGTGGCTCATCCGTTCGACGAGTTCGGGTGGCACGTATTGCCCGAACAGGGCGGCCAGTCTCCGCCGGGCACGCGCCTCGAGAAAGTGCCCGTAGAACACGCGCCATGCAAACATGGTGGCGACCAGGATCAGCGGGCCCGCCAGCGGCAGTGCGAGCCTTGAAGACGCCCACGCCGCGAAGTTTGCGGCGACCAAGATCAGCGCCACCGCGGCAGCAAGCAAGGTCGCCCACCGCAGCCCCAATGCACCCAGCGGTGCAAGCGCCAGGAAGGCCGCCAGCAGCATGGCGGCCTCGGCGAAGGACGACCACATCGGCTCGTGCGGCACCTTGCCGTCGATGATCGCGGTGAGCAAGTTGGCATGGGCATGCACCCCGGCCACCTGCTCCGCGACCGGCGTGGCGTGCAGGTCGGCCAGCCCGGGCGCCGTGGCGCCTACGAGCACGACCCTTCCGCGCAGCGCGCCCTGCGGCACGCGGCCCGCGAGCACGTCGGCCGCCGAATGGACGCGGGTGAGGCCCGCCCTGGACGGGTACGGCAAGAGAACTTCCGCGCCGTGGCCGACGGGGATGCGCATGGTGCCGCCTGCCGACGGCATTTCGAGCGCGTCGAGTACGCCGTCGCCGCCCGCGGCGAAGCGTGCCTTGACCGGAGGGTCACCCAGCAATGCGCGCGCAAGCACAAGTGCAAACGAGCCATGCACCCCGTCGGCATGCACCGCGAGCAACGGGGCTCGGCGGCGCACGCCGTCCGGATCGACCAGTGCGTTGAGAAAGCCGCCGCCCGCCGCCGCGGCCTGGAAGGCCGGAAGATTGCCGCCATACCCCTCAAACTGCGCAAGTCCGCGGAACCCGTCGGCCGGCATCAGCGGAGTGGGAAGGACACCGTTCTGGGCCGCGAGGCTGCCAGAGGAAAAATGGAAGCCCAGCACCACCCTGTGGGCCTGCATCGTGGCGCTGAGCCGGCCGTCGTGGTCGAGGGCCGCGCGCTGGCTCTCCAGCGCCCTTGCAAAGGCCGTGTCACCGCGCAGAGGGCCCTCCGCCATCTGCTCGAGCACGGCCAGACCCGAACTGCGATCGGGTTCCGCAAGGATCACGTCGAGCCCGACCAGGGCGGCACCGTGGCGCGTGAAGAGGGCGTCGACCAACGCGGCAAGCCGATCCCGGCTCCATGGCCAGCGGCCGAGCTCCGCCAGCGACTTCTCGTCGATGGCCACGATGGCCACGCGATCGTCGTGCGTCTCTCGTGCGAAGAGCCGAAGGCGGAAGTCGTGCAGATTGGCATCGATCTGCCTCAACGAGGACAGAGTCAATGGACCCAGGGCATTGGCCAGCAGCAGCGCGCAGACCAGCAGGCCGGGCAGCCACTTGAGAAGTCGCGCCAGCAGAATCTCAGCGAAGCTTGATCTCGACACGTCGGTTGCGCGCCTCGGCCACCTCGTCGGCTGTGGGCACCACGGGCGAGCGCTCGCCGCGCCCGCTCGCCGTGATGCGCGTGGCCGGCACGCCCGCCGCGATGAGGAGGTCTCGCACCGCGTTGGCGCGCACGAGAGACAGACGGTCGTTGTCCGTCACGCTGCCCACGCGGTCGGTATGTCCCGTGACGACGACTTCGCCGGCTTCGTAGCCCGACAGCGCCGCGCGCAATTCATCGAGGACCGGCTTCGACTCGGCGGTCAGTTGATCCGCGCCGACGACAAAGTAGACCACCCAGTTGCGCGGGCGTTCCGGCTGCATGGCGAGCATCGCGCCGTACGTGGCCTGCACCTTCTCGGCGCTGCTCTGTTCGGCCGTCACCCCGCTGGCGCTGACGTTGGCCTGCTGGTAGGGCTGCGACAACAGCAGATCTCCCTTGGCCGCCTTCACCGTGACGGCGCCGGTCGGGCGATCTCCTGTGCCGGGCAGCAGGACGATCCTGTCGTCGATCGGCGTGCTGCAGCCGGCCATCAGCACCAAGGCGGCGCACGCCATACCCCCGGCGGAACGAGACACCGCGGGCCTCATTCCGTACCTCGTGTATCGACGATGAATTCGGTGCCGCGCACGCCCATCACGGCCGTGGGTGTCTCGACCCTGACGTTCTGCGGCGCCTGGCGCGCGACAAGACCGGTCACGACGTGGAGCGCCCCCTTGAGTAGGCGCACGATGACATTGCCCTCGTAGGTGGTGGTATCGAATCGCACGTCGCTGACGACGAGGCGGCTGTTGGCGCCCGCCGTCAGCAAGGTGTCGTCGACCAGCACGATGCCGACCGCGCCCGGTGACCCGGTCAGGATGAGGTCGCCGTTCATCACGGCCATTCCGGCCAGCACGGGCATCGTCGACGGCCCTCTCTCGACCGTCACCAACCCGGTCACCCGCTTGACGGTGCCCGCCTGCAGCGGGTCTGCGAGGGCCGCCGTCGACACGCTGGCTGCCAGCAAGCACACGACACTCGAGCCCGCTCGACATTTGGTCCATTTCATGTCTTTGGCGCCCCCCCTGGAAACAACCGGACGACTGTACCGCGCCGCTTGGTCGGCGGCGGGCGTAAGTACCACTGAACCTAGCCTTTGCGACCGAAACCGGGCTCGATATGTATCAACGCGGCCGCCGCGAACGACGGCAGCGTTGCCACGCAGGCCCAGAGGAAGAAGTTCACGTAGCCGATTTCGCTCTGCAGCCAGCCGGCCGCCATTCCGGGCAGCATCATCCCCAGCGCCATGAATCCGGTGCACAACGCGTAGTGCGCGGTCTTGTGGGGGTTGTCGCCGGCCTCGGCCACCATCAGCATGTAGACCATGTACGCCGTGAACCCCAGGCCGTAACCGAACTGCTCGACGGCGACCGCCGCGCTGACCACCCACAGTTCAGTCGGCTGCGTCGCGGCCAGGGCCACGAACACCGCATTCGGCAAGTGCATGCACAGCATCAACGGCCAGATCAGGCGGTTGAGCCCGGCCTTCGAGACGAGCCAGCCGCCGAGCAATCCGCCCAGCGTGAGCGCGAGCACGCCCACGGTGCCGTATGCAACGCCCACGTCCTGCGTCCGCAGCCCGAGCCCGCCATCGGCGCGGGCGTCGAGCATGAAGGGCGTCACCAGCTTCAAGAGTTGCGCCTCCGCGAACCGGTACAGCAGCAGGAATGCAAGGATGCGAGTGATGCCGGGCTGGCGGAAGAAGGCTGAAAAGACGTTGAGAAAGTCGGCCCAAGGACGCCCGGTGCGCGGCGCGGCGCGGTCGCCGGCGGGGCTCGGCAGCGCCCAGGCGTGGTAGGCGGCAACCAGCCCGAATGCGGCTGCCAGCACTGCGAAGACCACCTGCCAGGCGGTCACCGCATTGCCGGTTCGATCGGTCATCTGCCCGGCCAGATAGACGAGCCCGCCCTGACCGGCAATCATCGCCAGCCGGTAGAACGTGCTGCGCACCCCGACGAATGCGGACTGGGACCCTGGACTCAGCGCAAGCATGTAGAAGCCATCCGCCGCAATGTCGTGCGTGGCCGACGCGAAGGCCATCAGCCAGAAGACGGCCAATGTCAGGCGCAGTGGCTCTGGTGCGGGCAGGGTGAGCGCCACCATCGCCAGTGCGGCGCCCACTATGAATTGCAGGCCGACGACCCAGCGCCGCTTGGCGCCGAGCAGATCGATGAGTGGACTCCAGATCGGCTTGATCACCCAAGGCAGGTAGAGCCAACTGGTGTACAGCGCGATCTCGGTGTTGGACACCCCCAGGTTCTTGTACATGACGACCGACAGGGTCATCACCACGACGTATGGGATGCCCTGACTGAAGTACAGCGTGGGGATCCAGCGCCAGGGGCCCGGCCCCGCAGGGCGCGCGTCGATCGTCATGGGCCTCAGTCTCGCATTGCGGGTGCGTGGTTGTTGTGCGCGCCCTACGTCGGGGCGGCCCGAAAACTGCATTCGTTGGTAATCACCGATTGGCATCCCGCGGCTGGGGCGCAAAAACTCCCTGCCGACAAATTCAATTCATCAGGGCCGCCCGGGATGACGGCGCCCCAACTGGAGGAGTTCCATGAGCTTGATGAGGGTCTTGCGCGGCGTCGCGCTTCTGGGTATCGCGTTTCCGGTGATGGCGCAGACCACCGAGCCGCAGCGGGTGGAGATCACGGGTTCGAGCATCAAGCGGATCCAGACCGAAGGCGCGTTGCCGGTGCAGACCATCACGCGCGCCGAAATCGAGCGCGCCGGCATCGTCAGTGCCGAGCAACTGGTGATGAGGATCAGCGCCAACGGCACCGCTGCGGACAACCTTGCGTCCAATGTCGGCATCCAGCTCGGCACCACCGACCGCAACAACAACGGCAACTCGAGCGCCAACCTTCGGGGCCTGGGCGCCAACAGCACGCTCGTGCTGTTGAACGGCCGTCGCGTCTCCACGCACGGCGCCAAGGGCAATGCGGTCGACCTCAACTCCATCCCGCTGGCGGCGGTCGACCGTGTCGAGGTGCTGAAGGATGGCGCCTCGGCCGTGTATGGCACCGACGCCATCGGCGGTGTCATCAACTTCATCCTGCGCAAGGACTTCAGCGGGCTCGAGGCCAGCGCCTTCGTGGACGTCACCGAGGCCGGCGGCGGCAACATCTACCGCGGTTCGCTCGTCGGCGGCAAGGGCAACCTGGGCACCGACGGCTACAACCTGATGGCCAGCCTCACCTACGACAGGCAGCAGAAGCTGGGGAGCGGATCGCGTTCGTTCTCGAATGGCTTCCAGCCAGAGCGTGGCCTGTCGCCCGATACCACCGGCACGCCGTTCGCCACGCAGACCGGTTCGGGCGGCACCGCGATGGGGTCGTCGTTCACGTTGCCGTCCACCGGCACGCAAACGTACAACCGCGCCAATCTGCTGAGCTTCCAGGGCAAGTGTGATTCCGTTCCGACGATGTCGCAGTACCAGGCCGCACTGTGGGGCAATGCCGGCTTCGCCTTCGGCTGCGCCTTCGACTACGGCGGCTCCGAGGTTCTGATCCAGCCCGTCGAGCACACCAACCTGGTGGCGCGAGGCACGTTCGCGCTGGGGCGCGACCACACCGCCTTCGTCGAACTCGTCGGCTCACAGTCGAAGGCCACCAAGCAGTTCGAGCCCTACCAGGTGACCACGACAGGGTCCATCGCCGGGGCGCAGTATCCGGTGGGCGGCCCCTACTATCAGGACCTGTCGGCCTACATCCCGACCTTCGATCCGACGAAGAAGATCGCCTACCGCTGGCGCTGCGACCTCTGCGGCGGGCGCACGATCGAAACCACCACCGATGCGTTCCGCCTGCTCGTCGGGATGGAAGGGGTGGTCTTCGGCAATTGGGACTACAAGTTCGGCCTGTCCACCGCCGAAAGCAAGGCCACGTCGCTGCTCGGTCCGGGCTATCTGTTCACCGATTCGATGGTCTCGGCACTGGGCAGCGGCCTCGTCAATCCGTGGCTGATGCCGGGCGAGACGCAAACGCCGGAGGCGCTGTCGTTGATCCAGGGCGCCAGCGCCCAGGGCGAGCGGCTGTTCGGCGGCAAGGCTACTTTGACGCAGCTCGACGGCACCATCTCCGGCGAGATCATGAAGCTGCCGGCCGGCCCGCTCGCCGTGGCGGCGGGTTTCGACGTGCGCCAGGAGACCTACCTGTTCCGTGATGGGTCGACCTCGACGCGGCCGATCTACCAGGCGCCTTTCGACGCTGAATTCCCGAAAGTCAAGCGCGACATCACCGCGCTGTTCGCCGAGGTTGCGGTGCCCATCGCCAAGGGGCTGGAGGCCACGCTCGCCGTGCGCAACGACCACTACAGCGACTTCGGCAACACCACCAACCCGAAGGTCTCGCTGAAGTGGACCCCGGTCGAGCAACTGCTGGTCCGCGGCTCGTACAACACGGGTTTCCGCGCGCCGAGTTTCTTCCAGCTGTACGGCGCGGAAGGGGATTCTCCAGTCCCCGGCAACATCGCCGATCCGGTGCTGTGCCCACTGGGCAACGTGGCCGGCGCCGACCTGTCGGTCTGTGCCATTCGCCCGAATGCCCGTTCCGGCGGCAACAAGGACCTGAAGCCGGAGACCTCGAAGCAGTGGTCGATCGGCTTCGTCGCCGCGCCGGCCCCCTGGGTGAGCCTGAGCGCCGACCTGTGGGAGATCCGCCGCACCGACCTGATCTACGAGCTGACGCCGCAACAGGTGATCGCCAACTACACCACCTTCCCGGAGAACCTGGTGCGTGGCACCGACGGCCGGCTCGACGGACCCGGCGGCTACGTTCGCGCAGGTTTCGTCAATGCGGACGGCGACATCACCCGGGGCCTCGACCTGGGCCTGCAGTTCAACGGCAAGACCGCGCAGGGTCGCTGGACGGCCGGCATCGACGGCACCTATATCGACAGCCACCGCTCGCGCATCTTCGCGAGCCAGCCGTTTGTCGAGGCGGCCGGCCAGTGGGACTCGCGCGACCTCTTCGTGCGCTGGAAGCACCAGGCCTATGTCACCTACAGCACGGGCCCGTGGAGCGGCACGCTGACGCAGAGTTACACCGCCGGCTACAAGGACGAGGTGCCGTCGGGCGTCGTGCCGGCCGGGTTCAACCCCGATGTCGCCAGCTACACCGTCTATGGCGTCTCGGCGAGCTACACCGGCATCAGGAACCTGACCCTGACTGCCGGCATCAAGAACCTGTTCGACCGCGACCCGCCGTTCACCGCTCACAACCTGGACTTCGCCGCCGGCGCGGGCTGGGATCCGCGCGTGGCCGATCCGCGCGGGCGGGCGTATACGTTTGCGGTGTCGTACAAATTCTTCTGACGTCCGCGCAGTCGCCAACGGGGGTCCCTCGATACGATCGAGGGGCCCCTTTTCCATTCGACGAGACTTGTTCGCCTTCCTGCTGAAGAAACTCGCCACGCTGGTCCCGACGCTGATCGGGGTCACGTTGGTGGCCTTCGCGTTGATCCGCCTGATCCCCGGCGATCCGGTGGAGATCATGATGGGCGAGCGTCGACTCGACCCTGCCGCACATGCCGCGCTGATGCAGCGGCTGGGGCTCGACCAGCCGTTGCCGGCGCAATACGCACGTTATGTCGGCGCGCTCGCGCATGGCGATCTCGGCCAGTCGCTCGTCACGCGGGAGCCGGTCGCCGTCGAGTTTGCGGCGCTGTTCCCGGCCACGGTGGAACTGGCGTCGGCTGCATTGCTGCTGGCGCTCGTGGTCGGATTGACGTTGGGCACGACCGCGGCGCTGAAGCGCGGCTCGATCGTCGATCAGGGTGTGATGGGTCTCGCGACCTTGGGCCACTCCATGCCGGTCTTCTGGTGGGGACTGATGCTCATCATGCTGTTTTCGGTACAGCTCGGCTGGACGCCGGTGTCCGGCCGGGTGGGCATCGAGTTCGACATTCCGGTGGTCACCGGATTCATGCTGGTGGATACGCTGCTGTCGGACGAAGCGGGATCGTTCGTCTCCGCGCTGCTCCACCTGGTGTTGCCGGCGGTGGTGCTCGGCACGATCCCGATGGCGACGATCGCGCGCATGACGCGCTCGTCGATGCTCGAGGTCTTGCGCGAGGACTACATGCGAACGGCGCGCGCCAAGGGTCTCGCGCCGTGGCGTGTCGTGGTCGTGCACGGGCTGCGCAATGCGCTGATCCCGGTCATCACGCTGCTCGGGTTGCAGGTGGGCAGCCTGCTCGGCGGCGCCGTGCTCACCGAGACCATCTTCTCGTGGCCCGGCATCGGCAAGTGGCTGATCGACGCGATCGCCCGGCGCGACTACCCGGTGGTGCAGGCGGGCATCCTCGTCTCCGCGGGGATCTTCATCGTCGTCAACCTCGCCGTCGACGTGCTCTACGGTGTCGTCAATCCGCGCCTGAGGGCGCGCTGAAGCCATGGCGACAAGCACCGAGGCACTGCCCCTTGGCGACGCCGCAATGCCCTCGCCGGCGCGCGAATTCGCAGCCGCCTTTGCAAGCAACCGCGGCGCGCTCGCGGCGTTCGTGGTGTTTGCGCTCATCGCGATTGCGGCCACATTGGCGCCGCTCCTGGCCCCGCATGACCCGATCCAGCAATTCCGCGCGCACGCCTTGCAGCCACCGTTCTGGCAGTCCGGCGGAACGGCCGAATTCCCGTTCGGTACCGACGAACTCGGGCGCGACATCCTGGCGCGCCTGCTGCATGGCGGGCGTGTCTCCCTGGGCATCGGCATGGCCGCCGTGCTGCTGGCCCTGTTGCCTGGCGTGGCGCTCGGCATGGCCGCGGCATTCCACCCGCGCATCGTGTCGCCGCTGATCATGCGGGCCATGGACGTGCTGCTCGCTTTGCCCGGGCTGCTGTTGGCCATCGGCGTGATCACCGTGCTCGGTCCGGGCCTGGCCAACACCGTGATTGCCATTGCCGTGGGCGCACTTCCGGGCTACGTGCGTCTGACGCGTGCCGCCGCACTGGCCGAGATGCAGCGTGATTACGTGACTGCCAGCCGCGTGGCGGGCGCCGGCACGTGGCGGCTGATGTGGTGGGCCGTGCTGCCCAACTGCATGGCGCCGCTGGTCGTGAATGCGACGCTGGGCTTTTCCTCCGCCGTGCTGGAGACCGCGGCGCTCGGTTTTCTCGGTCTGGGCGTGCAGCCGCCGCTCCCCGAATGGGGCGGCATGCTGGCGGCGGCGCGCGACTACATCGAACGTGCACCTTGGGTCGTGACGATGCCGGGCTTGACGATCCTGGTCACGGTGCTGTCGATCAACCTGATGGGCGACGGGCTGCGCGACGCCTTCGACCCGCGCCTGCGCAGCGCGTCATGAACGACCGCCCGCTGCTTCGCGTCCGCAACCTGCGTGTCGACTTTGCCGGCTTCCCGGCGGTCGACGGCCTCGACCTCGACCTGCGCGCGGGCGAGCTGCTCGGCATCGTGGGTGAATCGGGCTCGGGCAAGTCCGTCTCGATGCTGGCCCTGCTGGGGCTCGTCGATGCGCCCGGACGGGTGCGTGCCGACGAGATGTCGTTCGACGGCATCGACCTGCTGCACCTGGCGCCAGCGCAGCGCCGCCAGGTGGTCGGCAAGGACATCACGATGGTGTTCCAGGATCCATTGAACAGCCTGAATCCGAGCCACACGGTCGGTGCACAGGTGCGCGAAGCACTCAAGGCCCACACCCCACTGCGAGGCGCCGCGCTCGAGCGCCGTTTGCTTGAGCTTTTCGAGCAGGTGGAGATGCCCGATGCCCGCGGCCGCCTTGGGGCGTATCCGCACCAGCTCTCCGGAGGCATGAATCAGCGCGTGATGATCGCGATGGCCATCGCGTGCGGCCCGCGGCTGCTCATCGCGGACGAGCCGACGACCGCTCTCGACGTCACGATCCAGGCGCAGGTGATGGACCTGCTGGCCAACCTGCAGCGCGACCTTGGCATGAGCCTCGTCTTGATCACGCACGACCTGGCCGTCGTGGCGGAGGTGGCGCGGCGCGTGGCGGTGATGTACGCCGGGCAGATCGTCGAACAGGGCAGCGCCGATAGGCTCTTCGATGCGCCACGCCACCCGTACACCGCTGCGCTGCTGGCTGCGCTGCCCGAGCGCGGCCGGGGCGCCCGCCGGCTCGCGGCATTGCCGGGGCTCGTACCTGGGCGCACCGAGCGGCCACCGGGCTGCCTCTTTGCGCCGCGTTGTGCCCGGGTGCAGGCGCGTTGCACAGCCGACCGCCCGCCGATGGCCGACGGCGTGAGCTGCTTCTACCCGCTGGCCGCAGAGGTGGCGCATGGCTGAGCCGGTACTCCAGGCGCAGGCGCTCGCACGACACTACCGTGTCAGTCGCGGGCTGTTGCGCGGCCACGCGGTCGTCAAGGCCTTGAATGGCGTGTCGTTCGAGCTGCTGTCGTCGCGCACGCTGGCCGTGGTGGGCGAGTCCGGGTGTGGAAAGAGCACGCTGGCGCGCCAGCTGACGCTGATCGAGCCACCCACCACCGGTGCGCTGCGCATCGATGGGGCCGACGCGGCAGGTGCCGACGGAGCCACGCTCGCGCGCTTGCGCCGTCGCGTGCAGATGGTGTTCCAGAACCCCTATGCTTCGCTCAACCCGCGCAAGACCGTGGCGGCCCTGCTCGAGGAGCCGCTGGTCATCAATACATCCTTGGCGGCGGCCGAGCGGCGCGACCGCATCGCCGCGATGCTGGAGCGCGTCGGCCTGCGGCCGGAGCATGCGCGGCGCTACCCGCACATGTTTTCCGGCGGTCAGCGCCAGCGCATCGCGATCGCCCGGGCGATGATGCTCGATCCCGGCATCGTCGTCGCCGACGAGCCGGTCTCGGCACTCGATGTGTCGATCCAGGCGCAGGTGCTCAACCTCTTCATGGACTTGCAGGAATCCGCCGGCACGGCCTATGTCTTCATCTCGCACAACCTCGCGGTGGTCGAGCACGTGGCACACGACGTGCTGGTGATGTACCTCGGCGCGGTGGTCGAATCCGGGCCGAAGGCACAAGTGCTCGGCGGCCCGCGGCACCCGTATACACAGGCATTGCTGAGCGCGGTGCCGTCGATTCGCCGGGCGGACCGGCGGCGCCGCATCCCGATCCTGGGCGAGCTGCCGAGCCCGCTGGACCCGCCAGGCGGCTGCACGTTCCATACACGCTGTGCGCTGGTGCAGTCCCGCTGCCGCGTCGAACCGCCGGCGCTGCGCGAGGTCGACGGCCGGCAGGTGGCGTGCCATCGGGCGGAGGAAACATGAGCGCGCGGCGCCGCGCCCGAGCGCTCATTCAGGAGCGGCCCGCGTGAGCGAGGCCTTGTCGCCTGCCGGGCTCGCTGAAGCACTGCGTGCCGCCGTGCTCGGCCTCGACTTCGCCGCCACGCCGGACCCGTTCCGCGGCGGCGCACCGGTGGCCGAGTTCCCGAATCTCGATCTGGCCGTGATCGCGTTTCCATTCGGCGCCGCGCCGGTCTGGGCCGACGTGCTCTTCTCGCGCGAGTTTCCGGCCGGCGTCGTGGCCGACATCCCGTCCGACGCCGCCAGCGTGCGCAACGTCGCGTATCAGGCGGACCGGCGCGATGACACGGGCGTCTCGATCGCGTGGCAGCCGGGCGCCGACTGGACGCGGTTGCGCCTCGAGCCGCTGTCCGGCGAGGGGCCGCATCGGTTCATCGCACCGTATCCAGCGTCGTTGCTGAAGCTGATGGTGGTCGTCGGCGTGGGTGTCGCAGTCGATGCCGGAGTCGTGCGCTGGGAGGCGCCTTGGACACACGCCGGGCGCACGCGCACCGTGGCGGCGTGGTGCGAAGACATGATCGCCATCAGCTGCAACGACTCGACCACCGCGATGGTGGCGTTGCTGCACGCCACGCGTCTGCTCGGCATCCAGCGCAACGTGCTGCATGCGCGCTTCGAGGCGCTGGGGCTGCACACCTTGCGCCTGGACGGCACGCGGCCTGACGGCGGCTGGGGCAACGCCGCCGGCGCCGGCGTCGGGCGCATCCAGATGACCGCGTGGGACACCGCGCGCCTGCTGTGGACCCTCGATCCCGATGCGCCGGCACCGCTGTGGCGCGGCGGTCAGCCCGTGCTGAGCCCTGCGGCGCGCGCGCAGGTGTTCGAATTCCTGCGGGCCCAGAAGCTGCACCATGTGCTGGGGCGGCCCGGCGGTGCGACCTTTGCGCACAAGACCGGCACGACCGAAAACTATGCGTCGGACGCTGGCATCGTGCGGGGTACTTCGAGACATGGCCGCCATTACATCGTCGCGCTGCTGAGCAGCCTGGGCAGCCGCTATGCGCCGGGCGCGGCTGCGGGCATGACGAACGAGCGCCTCGCGGCGCTGGGCGCGGCCGTGGACCTTGTGATGACCGGCTGGCTGGAACCAGGAGCGCGCCGATGACGTGGCGCGCGCTGCGCGAAGGCGACACCGTCGGCATCGTCGCGCCGGCAGGGCCGGGCGACGAGGCGACGCTGGCGCCGGTGGCGCCCTTGCTGGCGTCTTTCGGGCTGCGCGCGCGTCTGTACCCGAGCTGCACGGCATGCCACGGCTACCTGGCCGGACCGGATGCGTTGCGCATCGACGATCTGCACGCCGCCTTTGCGGACCCTGGCGTTGCAGCCGTCATGTGCCTGCGCGGTGGATATGGAAGTGGCCGGCTGCTCGACCGCATCGACACCGGCTTGCTTCGCGCGCACGACAAGCCTTTCATCGGCTACAGCGACATCACCGCACTGCACGCGCTGCGGGCGCGCGAAGGGCTGGCAGGGCTGCATGCGCCGATGCCCGCCTCGGACCTCGTCAAGGCGGGCCGCGAAGGTGATGCGCAGGCGCTCTTTGGCCTCTTGATGCGCGGCTGCATGGCGGGGGCCGCGTGGTCGCCCGCACTCGATCATGGTGCCTTGCGGGTTGGCGGTGTTGCCGAGGGCATGCTCGTCGGCGGCAACCTGAGCCTGGTGGCCGCACTCGTCGGCACGCCTTACGCCTGGCGGGCGGCGGGCGCGATCCTGTTCGTGGAGGACGTGGGCGAGGAGCCCTACCGCGTCGACCGCCTGCTCGGCCAACTGCGGCTTGCCGGCGTGCTCGATGCGGCGTCCGGTTTCCTGCTCGGCAGCTTCACCGGAGAGTCTTCCCCGCACGAGGTGCTGCGTGACTATCTGGGCGACCTGGGCAAGCCGTTGCTCGGGGGCTGGCCGTCCGGCCATGGCACGCCGAACCTGCCGCT
>JAHECD010000170.1 GCA_024641945.1 Rubrivivax sp.
TCGCCCGCCGCCCTCGGCCAGACAAGGCATTGGCGCGCCACCGTTGGACTGCGCACACGCATCGGATCAGGGTGACGGGGCGTTCTCTGGAGCGAAGTAAAGGAGGAGGGTCGGCCGCAGGACGGCCCGGGGGACATGAGCGCAAGAGAGCGCCCCGGCGCCCTGATCCCGCACCAATCATCGAACGGGTACGGCCGCCACGGGCCGTTGGCCGCCGCCCGTTCCCATTCGATCGCATGCAACCGGACGTCAGTGCTTGTGCTCCATCATCGGTGACACGCCCAGCGCCTTCACGGGCACGTGGATCTCGAGCGATTCCCGCTTGCCGCCCGCACCTTCGACGACGAGCGTCACGGGAACCATGTCACCCGCCTTCAACGGCTGCTTCAGATCCATCATCATGACGTGGTAGCTGCCCGGCTTGAGCTCGACCACCTTGCCGGGCGGCAACTCGAGACCGGCGCCGAGGTGACGCATCTTCATCACATCGCCGTCCATCGCCATCTCGTGGATCTCCACGATGCCGGCGACTGGCGAAGATACCGCGACCAGCTTGCCGCCCTGTGCCGACGTGATCTGTGCGAACAGGCCGGTCGACGACTGCTGTGCCACGGTGCCGCGGATCCAGGCGTCCTTGACGACGGTCTGCGCGAAGGCGGCCCCGCTGGCCCATACAACGGCGCAAAGTGCCACGGTGCGAAGGGGGAATTTCATCGTATTTCTCCTGGGTGGATGTCAGTTGACCCGAAAGCGCCGCCGGTGGTTCCGGCGGCGCAGGCGCAAGTGCCCGATGCGCCGGGTGTTGGGATTTGGATTGGGGTTGGAGGCTCGGACTAAACGGCAGCGACCGATGCGGCTCGTCCCGGATGCGGCATCGACCGCTGCGCTGGCGCCGCTGTCACCGGCTCATCCGCGCGGCGCGCACCGACGCGGCCATCAGAGGCCTTGCGGTGGAGCGCGCGGCTGCGCGCCGACCCAGGCGATGCGAGGCCGCGGTAGGGGCCTTGGTGCAGCAGACCCAAGCCCATCGGCCGGAACGGCGTGCAGCTGCGGCGCCACCAGTGCGGGCATGCCGAGCGAACCGCCGACGGCGCAGAGCGGGCAATGGTCGATGTGAAAGACCATGGGGACGGGCCCGCCTCGATCTCCCGAAGCCGCATCCGGCACCCCGTTGGCCGCGCCCGCGGCGGCACAGACAGCCGCCCAGTCGGCCGGACCGCCGCGCGTGGCGGCCAGCGCATGCGATACGGACGGCATGAGCACGAGCGCCAGCATCGCCAGCAGCGCGAGGCGGGTCACGGCATCCAGTTGGCGGCGCAGGGCAATCACAGTCGCAAAGTGTAGCCACGTGCGCGCCACGCCGGACGCTCGCACCGATACCCATCGCTGCTCGCCATAATGCGCCGCATGGCGATCCAGACCGACGATTTCGAGCCCGCGCCGCGTGTCGTGAGCGCCGTGCCGTCGTCGCCCAACGAAGAGGCGATCGAGCGTGCATTGCGCCCGAAGGCGATGGACGATTACGTCGGCCAGGCCAAGGCACGCGAGCAGCTTTCGATCTTCATCGGCGCGGCGCGCATGCGCGCGGAGGCGCTCGACCACGTGCTGCTGTTCGGCCCGCCCGGGCTGGGCAAGACGACGCTGAGCCACATCATCGCCAACGAACTCGGCGTGAACCTGCGCCAGACCTCGGGGCCCGTGCTGGAGAAGCCCAAGGACCTGGCCGCGATCCTGACCAACCTCGAACGCAACGACGTGCTCTTCATCGACGAGATCCATCGCCTGTCGCCGGTGGTCGAGGAGATCCTCTACCCGGCGCTCGAGGACTATCAGATCGACATCATGATTGGCGAGGGCCCGGCGGCGCGTTCGATCAAGCTCGACCTGCAGCCCTTCACGCTGGTGGGCGCCACCACGCGTGCCGGCATGCTGACCAACCCGCTGCGCGACCGCTTCGGCATCGTCGCGCGGCTGGAGTTCTACACCGCGGAGGAGCTCACGCGCATCGTCACGCGCTCGGCCGGCCTGCTCGACGTGCCGGTGGACGCCGCCGGCGCGCTCGAGATCGCACGCCGGTCGCGTGGCACGCCGCGCATTGCCAACCGGCTGCTGCGCCGCGTTCGCGACTACGCACAGGTCAAGGCGCGGGGCCACATCGATGCCACCATCGCCGACAAGGCCCTGGCCATGCTCGACGTGGACCCGCAGGGCTTCGACGTGATGGACCGCAAGCTGCTGGAGGCGGTGATCCACCGCTTCGACGGCGGGCCCGTGGGTCTGGACAACGTGGCCGCCGCCATCGGCGAGGAAGCCGGGACGATCGAAGACGTGATCGAGCCGTTCCTCATCCAGCAGGGCTTCCTGCAGCGCACGCCGCGCGGCCGCATTGCCACGCAGGCGGCCTACCGGCACCTCGGCCTGCTCGCGCCGCAGCGTCCGCAGGGCCTGTTCGACACACCTTGAAACGAACGGCCCTGCAGGCCGCTGCGCCAACGCCGAAATCCTGAACGGCGGCGCGATGCCGGCTGCGTGTGGCGGCCGTGACATGTGCACGGCACGGCTTCCGTGAAGCCTTTCACGGTGCGCATTTTCGTTCGCGAACAACCGCATCGCCGTGTGAACCCTGCACGCAACCGTGAGGGTTCGGGCGCGCGCTCAAGTTCAGTTCGCCGCCGCCGATACCTACGATGACTGCAGGGGATGGACCCCTACGCAACGCCGTCCCGGGACCGCCCGCCGAACACGTCAACAGGACTCGCCATGACATCCCGAATTGCCCGCGGATTCACACTCATCGAAGTGATGGTGACGGTGGCCATCGTCGCCATCATCGCGTCGATCGCCATGCCGGCCTACACCGGCTATATCCAGCGCGGCCGCGTGCCGGCGGCGCTGGATGGCCTCAACTCCTACTACACCCGCATGGAGCAGCGCTTCCAGGACGTGGGCAACTATGCCAACGCCGGCGCCTGCGCGGTGGCCTATCCGACGGCCGATCTCTTCACGATCAGTTGCACCCTGGCCAACGCCGGCAAGGAATTCACGGCCAAGGCCACCGGCTTCGGAAAGATGGCGGGCTACGAATACACGATCGACTTCCTGGGTGTGCGCCGCACGACAGCGCATCCCAAGGGCACGCCCGCCAGCAACTGCTGGAGCACGCGGGGCAAGACATGCGACACCTGAACCGGCGCGCAATCGCCAGCGCGCGCCGCGCGTTTGCGCGTGGCCTGACGCTGATCGAGCTGATGGTCGGCCTGGCCATTGGCGCGATGCTGATGGCCACTGCCGCACCCTTCTACGGCGACTACGTGGCCAACTCGCGCCTGCGCGAAGCCGGCAACGCCCTGTTCGGCGAGGCCATGTACGCGCAGAGCGAGGCCATCAAGCGCAACGCGACCGTGCGTGTCACCGTCAGCGGCGCCAACGTGACCACACGCGACCTGTCCGCCGCCAAGGACATGCGCACGATCGCGATGCCGTCCCCGACATCCGTTGCCGCGGCGGCAACGTTCGACATCGGCAGCGACGGTCGCCCCACGCCGTTCGGCACCGCGGTATCGGTCAACGTCGTTGCCAGCGGCACGACGTGCTCGGCCGACCGGCGCTGCCCCGGGCTGCGCGTGGACGCCGGTGGCGCCGTCCGGTTGTGCGGCAACTACCTGTCGGGATGCGACTGATGAACCATTCGAACCGTATGCGCGGCGTCGGTCTGATCGACGCCCTGGTGGCGCTCGCGATCCTGTCCTTCGGACTGCTCGCTTTGACCCGCTTCCAGGGCCGCATGGTCGCGCAGACGACCGAAGCACAGTCCCGGTCTGCCGCCATGCTGCTCGCCGACGAACTGATGAGCACCGCCATCGTCGACCCTGCCAACCTCGCCTGCTATTCGGTGCCGGCGGCTGGTGCCTGCGGCAGCGCGGTCGCGCGCGCCAGCACCGATGCCTGGGCCGTGAAGACCCTGGCCGCGATGCCCGGCACGGCACTCGCCACCGCCACCGTGGCGGGCACGCGCCTCACGGTGAATATCGGCTGGACCGGCAAGGACTCCCAGGAAAACCGTCAGCTCACGGTGGTGACCGATGTGCAATAACCCGAAGCGCGACACGCCGCGCACCCGTTCATCCGCCGGCCGCCAGCGTGGCCTGTCGATCATCGAGTTGATGGTCAGCATCGTGATTGCGCTGCTCGTCGGCCTGGCGGCCACCGGCAGCGCCATCAGCTTCACGTCGTCTCAGCGACAGAACGTCGGTGCGGGCGGCGTGGCGGTCAATGCGGCGACCGTGCTGTCCGCGGTGAAGGACGACATGACCGTGGCAGGCCTCGGCTTCTTCGGCGACTCGGCCTATCTTTGCGACAAGCTCAACCTCAGCGTCGGTGCCTCGGTCGCCTCCAACGGCGCCACCTTCGCGCCGCTGCGCGTGACACGCACGGCGGATGGCGACACGATCGACGTCGTCTACGGCTCCCGTGTCGAGTCCGGCGCCAACATCCGCCTCAAGCTGCTGAGCGATGGCACCTCGGTCACGACGAGTTCGTATCTGCCTGCCTCGGTCGGCCAGGCTGTTCTGCTGGCGCCCAGCACCGCCGCATCGGGCACCCCGTGCCTCGTGCGCAGCGTCACGGCGAACACACCGTCCACGCCCACCGCCGCGCAGGTCGTCACGTTCGGCGCTGGCGGCAAGCACAACGCCGGCGTGTTCACCGTGAATCCGACCTTCGACGACGACACCGGCCGCGTCACGGTGCTGGGCGACCTGCGCTGGAACCGCTACCGCGTGCTCGACGGCAACCTCATCATGGAACGGCCGCTCGAAGGCACCTCGGCCATCCTGGCGCGCAACGTGATCTCCTTCCGCGTGCAGTTCGGTGCCTCCGCGGCCGCGGCCGGCAGCACGACGCTCGAAACCTGGGAAGACCCGGCGGCCGGGTTCGCGAACATCACGAGCGCCAATATCGCCCGGGTTCGCGCCATGCGCATCGGCCTGATCGTGCGCAGCCCGCAGCCGGAAAAGCCCAACGCCGCCGGCGTGTGCAGCGCCACCGAGACCAAGCCCGTGCTGTTCGACAACCCGGCCGAGCACCTGAGCAACGCGGACTGGAATTGCTACCGCTACCGCACCGCCACCGTCGTGGCGCCGATGCGCAATGTCGTGATGGGGCTGCGCTGATGACGAACCGCCGAGCCCAGCAGGGCGTGACCATGCTCGTCGTGATGGTGCTGCTCAGCGTGATGCTGCTCGGCGCCCTCGCCCTCGCCCGCATCACCGAGGTGGGATCGCTTGCGAGCGGCAACTCCACCTTCCGCGGCACCGCGCTGCAAGCGTCGGACATCGGCCTGAACACCGCGTTCACGCAGATCCGCGCCATTGCCGCCGCGAACGAGAACACCAACGTCGCCGGCTGGTACTGGTCACAGGTGCAGGCCGAGGACGCCTACGGCCTGCCGGCGATCGACTGGACCGCCGCACCCGAGATCGTGGTCGGCGCGTACAGCGTGCGCTACGTGGCCGAGCGTGTCTGCACGCTGGCCGCGGTGACGGACCCGCTGCGCGAATGCCTGGTCAAGCAGATCAAGGTGGCGGGCAGCGCCGTCGATACCGACGACAAGCTCGACCCGCCGAACTCGAAGCAGTTCCGCGTGACCGTTCGAGTCACCGGGCCCAAGGACACGACGACGTTCACCCAGTCGCTGCTCACGAAGGGCTGAGGGGGTTCGATCGATGAAACCGAATTGGGACCCGAAATGAAAGCCATCCTCCAGTTCGCGGCGTCGCTGGTGGCGCTCGGCGGCGTGCTCGCCGGCACCGCCACCGCCGCCACGCCGATTGCCGACCTGCCCCTCAAGACCTCGGTGCTCGCCAAGCCGAACGTCATCTTCGGCATGGACGACTCGGGCTCGATGGACTGGGAGATCCTGCTCGACACCGGTTCCGGCGTGCTGTACTGGAACGGCGCCACGTCCTGGGACACCGGCACGAACAAGCCGTTGAAGAACAACGACGTCTACGTGCCCTACACGTACCTGCTGCCGGTCGGCACCGCCACGGGCGGCGCCATCTATCCGTACAACAACTGGTACGGCCAGGCCGCCCCGCCGACCGACCAGTTTGCGTGGCTGCGCTCGTCCAGGTTCAACCCGCTGTACTACGACACGAACGCGACCTACCCGGCCTGGTCGCCGGCCTATTTCGGCGGCTCGCTGAAGACCTATACGGACGCCTCGACGACCGCGTCGACCGCCCATCCGGCCGTGTCCGGTGCGCCGACACTGAACGTCAGCACGACCTGGAACTCCGCGAACGGCAATTTCCAGAGCAACGGCTACATGTTCTACGTGCAGAACGGCATGAAGTTGCCGATCGGCACCAAGGTCTCCTCGAGCAGCAGCGGCGCGGGCGGTACGCCGTGCAACGGCGGCGGCACGCAGACCCTCACGGCCGAACAGACCGTCACCGGCGGCCGCGCTTGCTGGGCCGCGATTCCGTATTACCCCGCCACCTTCTGGCAGCCCGAAGCCTGCACGCTCGGCGCCAACTGCATTGCCTCGCCGGACGGCGCGGGCACCCTCAAGCGCTACGAGATCAAGAGCACGACCGCTTCCTACCCGAGCGGCCGGACCTATGCGGCCGAACTGCAGAATTTCGCCAACTGGTTCACCTACTTCCGCAAGCGCAAGCTGATGTTGGCAGGCTCGATGGGGCGCGTGCTCGAAAACATCAGCGGCCTGCGCCTGGGCAATCTCGGCTTCAACGACGCCGGGCCGGTCACGATGTACGACGCCGACGGC
>JAHECD010000070.1 GCA_024641945.1 Rubrivivax sp.
CTTCGCTGCGGCACTCGCCCGCCGTCCTCGGCCAGACACCGGGTGGGCGCGCCAAAGTCGAACCGCCTACACGCATCGGATCAGGGTGGCGGGGCGTTCTCTGGAGCGAAGTAAAGGAGGAGGGTCGGCCGCAGGCCGGCCCGGGGGACATGAGCGGAAGAGATCGCCCCGGCGCCCTGATCCCGCACAAGGCATCGAACGCGAACGGCCGCCACGAGGCCGCGAGCAGACGATCGCTAACCGTCGATCGCATGCCCATCGGGACTCACGCGCGCCCGAACAGCGCCTCCATCTCGCGCCGCACGGCGTAGGCGCGTGTCGTGGTGTCCATCGCCACGTCGTCCCAGCACAGGCTCTGGCCCTGCTTGACCGGCCGCACCAGCTTGACCTGGTGGGCCAGGCCCAGCGGCAGGCCCCCCATCTGCAGCGACGTGGCCGCCGGCAGCAGCTTGCCCCACACGGTGTAGCCGCCTTCGCCGTCGAGCATCTCGCCGGGCTGCAGGTCGCGCTTGGCGGTGGCCACGACATCGGCGTTCCAGCACGTGGCCGCGCCGTTGGCCTCGCCGCGCAGCGCGATGCTGGCCACCGAGTAGCCGACCTCCAGGCCGATCAGGTGCCAGCGTTTGTACAGCGTGAAGTAGCGGCCCGACGGGTCGGTGTGCGCGCTGTATTCCTCGAAGCAGTTGCGGATGTATTCGGTCTCGCCTTCGACCGTGACCCATACACCCATGCGGATCTCGTACGGGATCTTGCGGCCGTTGGGTTCCAGCGACGAGATCACCTCGACCATGCCCTTGCGCTCGAGCACGCCGCCTTCGTCGATCGGGCGGGTGACGAACGGAATGTCCTCGATGCTCGCCGGTGGATACAGCAGGCCGTTGCTCGGCACCGTCAGCCCGGTGGCGTTGGCCACCGCGGTGCTTTCGATGCTGGGCTTGCTGCCGTCGAGAAAGCTGTTGAACATCTTCGGGTTCAGGCCGCCGCGCGCGGCCTGCTCGGGTGTCAGGCCCCAGTTGTCCCACACCGTGTCGGGCGTGCTCTGGCTGAAATGCGGCAGCCACTTGTGCCCGCGACCGGCCGCCACCACCGGGAAGCCGCAGGTGCGTGCCCAGTCGACGAGGTCGCAGATCAGCGCCGGCTGGTCGCCGAAGGCGAGCGAGTAGACGACGCCCGCCTCGTCCGCGCGGCGCGCCAGCAGCGGGCCGCAGAAGGCATCGGCCTCGACCGTCACGTTGACCACGTGTTTGCGGTTGGCAAACGCCTCCAGGCAATGGTCGACCGCGGCCACCGGCGAGCCGGTGCATTCGACGATCACGTCGACCGCCGGGTGCCGCACCAGCGCCTCCCAGTCGTCGCCGACGTGCGTATTGCCGTCGCGCAACGCGGCGTCCAGGCTCGCGGCCTGCACACGCTGCGCGTCCCAGCCCACGCGCGCCAGATTGCGGCAGGCTGCCTCGGGGTTGAGGTCGGCGATGCCGAGCAGGTGCACGCCGGGCGTGCGCGGAATCTGCGCGAGGTACATCGAGCCGAACTTGCCGGCGCCGATGAGGCCCACGCGGATCGGCTTGCCGGCGGCAGCGCGATCTTGCAGTTGGCGGTGCAGGCTGGTCTTCATGCGGTGTTTCCTCCGAGTTCGGTGAGTGAGGTTTCCAGGGCGCTGGCCGGCATGCCGCCGGCCCACGGCAGGTCGACCGGCGCACGCGCCAGCAGGCAATCGTCGGTCAAGCAGTCGATCGGGGTGAAGTCGCGGTGGGCGATGTACTCCGGGCGCTTGAAGCGGCGGATGTGGTTGGAGACCGCGCACAGACTCAGGTAGACGCTGACGCGGTTCCACGGGCTCAGATTGCTCGTCGACGCATGCACGAGGCAGGAGTGGAACAGGATCATCGAGCCGGCCGGACCCTTGGGCGAGACGATCCCGCCCGCCTTGCCGCCCGCGCGCTCGACGAGTTGCGTGATGAGCGCGTTGTCCACCGTCCAGAGCGGATAGCTCGTCGTCGTGAGGTCGTGCCGGGCATCGATCACACCCTTGCGGTGGCTGCCCGGAATGAACATCAGCGGGCCGTTGTACTCGTTCACGTCGTCGAGAAAGATCGCCACGTTCATCGCACGCTCGGTCGGCATCAGGTCGTCGTTCTTCCAGGTGCCGTAGTCCTGGTGCCATTGCCAGACGTCGCCCTCGAAGGCCATCTTGCCGTTGATCTTGAACTGGTGCATGTAGAGCTTCTCGCCGAACAGCGCCTCCACCGGCTCGACCATGCGCGGGTGGCGAGCGAGGCGCGCAAACGGCTCGCTGTAGAGGTGCGCGGCGAAGTTCGTGCGCACGGCCTCGGAACCCTTCTCGCGCACGTTGTAGGCCTCGCGGCGCGCGTAAAGCGCCGGCACTGCCGCGTTGAGTTCGGCCACCTCCTCGGGCGTGAACAGCCCGGGGAAGAACAGGTAACCCTCGGTATCGAAACGGTCGATCTGCTGCGGCGTGAGTCTCATGGTCGGTCTCCTGGATGGCTGCGGGTCGGTACGAGAGGTGGTCGCAGGCGCTGGTGTCACCAAGGATACGGTGTGGGCGGCGGGTTCACCTTCGTCCCGCGCCCGAGCGAGGCTCAAACCTTGGTGATGCGCAGGGGCACTATAGAAGGCGATGCACGGCGACGGCGCCGGGCATTCCCGCCCCGGGTGCGCGCGCCTGATTCAGCGGATCGCGTTGTTCACGTCGGTGCCCAGTGTGCCCGCCAGGCCGCCGAGGAACAGGTACCAGTCCGACGTGCCGCCGGGCGTCCCGTCGGGGTTCCAAACCGATCGGTCCGCGTCGCTCGTGGTGTCGTCGGCCGCGGCGTAGATGCCGGTGGCCACACGCTGCAATCCGCCCGCGGCGTTGAGCCGCTCCACGCTGCGCAGCATCTGGCGGGCGTCGTCGGGCACGAGCGTGACGGCGACGCCCAGACGATCTGCGAGCAGCTGGCGCCGCGCCGCCCGCACCGCTGACGGGCGCCCCTGGGCCACGGTCTCGTCGAACAGGCCGACCGCCAGCGAGCTGTCGAACGTGAGACCACGCCGCCACAGGTGCGTGCTGCCGCTGACGAGCAGCGCGTCGTCGACCACCACCGTGGTCGACGCCATGTGCAGCGCTCGGCCCGACCCGGCCGTGGGCGTGAAAAGCACCACCCGCCCAGGCGCGGCGTCGGCCAGGACCTTCCACGCCTGGCCGATGCCAGCCTTGCGGATGTCGTCCAGCCGCTCGGGCTGGCCGGGCAGGAACTTCTCCGGCACGCACAGGATCACCACGAGTGCCGGGCGTGCCGCCAGCCGCGTGGTCAGCGCATCGACCAGGTCGATGTCGCCGCCGCCGGCCGCGAGGGCGTCGAGTGCCGGAGTCTCGAGATAGACAAAATCCTCGGCGCGGCCGATGGCCGCGAGCACCGCCGTGGCCAGGCCGGCCGCGCCGTCGCGTGTCTTCAGGATCACGTTGTCCATCGCGGCCGCCAGGGCTTCATCATCGAAGGTCGTGCTGTCGATCACGCTGTCGAGGTCGATGCCTGCGGCCGCCGCTTCGATGCCGTTCTTCAGGTCGAGCCAGGCCTGTCCCGGCGTGAACCCGCCCAGCGGCGCACGCGCCGCGAGGTACGCCCGAATCGCCGCATCGCCGCTCACGCCGTGCGCCAGGGTCTCCAGCACCGCGGCCCACGTCGACGTGCCTCCGGGGTCGGGCACGGGCACCACCGGCTGCTGCGCGGCGGCCGCAAAGGCGAGCACGTCGGTCGCCGCGCGCTCGCGCATCAAGGCCGCGAGCGGCATCGCCGACGGCCCCGCGAGGGCGATGCCGGTGGCGTGGATTTCGGCGGCAGCCGGCACGCCGGGGTGGGCCAGTTGCGACGGCACCGCTTCGTGCGTGCTGGCGCGCCCTGGCGCTGCTCCGACGACGCCGGCGGAGCCTGCGGCGTCAATGGCCGCCACCTCGCGCCGCTCCATCGTCGGCAGCGGGCGGCCCATCTGCGTGAGGTCATCGAGCAGGTGGCGCTCGCGGTGCAGCACCGACACCCCCGCGGCCAGCGGTGCACCGCCGGCCACGACGCTGCCTTCAGGCGTGCTGCCGAAGGCTGGCGTGGTGACGATCAGCGCATCGCCCGATGCCGCGGCATTGCGCAGCGTGCGCGCCGACCAGTCCGTCGCGGTGATCGTCGCCGGATCGACGAGCGCATACACGCCGGCCACTTCGTCCGCGGGCACGGCAAGCAGCGTCTGCCCGCTGCCGAGTTGGCCGGCGGCGCGTGCCATCGCCGCACCCTGCTCGCACACCCACGCCGTCTGCCCGCCGGGCAGCCCAGTGGGTGGCGCGGGCAAGGGCTCGCGCCCACCTTCGACGAGCGCTGGCCGGTCGAATCGCTGTTCGGTGTAGTAGCGCGCGTCCAGGTCGGTCACGATCAGCGCGTCGAAACTCATCGGCACCGGGTCGGCGCTGGCATCGGTCGGCGCGCCGGTGCCGTCGGCGAGATCCATCACGGCGAAGGCCTTGCCCGACGCATCGGCACGCGCCGCGCCGCCGTCCTGGCGGAAACGCCAGCCCGTCTCCACCTCCAGCCCGTGCGGCCACAGCCGCACCCAGCAGCCCGGCGGCAGGCTGCCGCTGGCGAAGCGCACCACCACCTTCTGTACCGAGACGGTGCCACCGTCCTGCTCGCCTTCGCCGCGCAGCGCATGGACGTCGAAAGCCAGCGTGCCCGGCAGCGCACCGGTGCCGCTGCTCGCCGCCGGTGTGAGATCGCCCCATTCGGCGTCCATCACGGGCGCCATCGCCTGGGCCGCGGCGCCGGCGGTGAGTGTGTTCAGGGCCTGCGCGATCGCGGCATCGGCGGTCGCGAGGAATGGCGCGGCGGCGGTGTTGCGCAAGGCCGTGACACGCTGCGCGGCTTGTGCCTGCGCGGCATCGGTGCGGTCCAGTCCGACGAGATGGCTCTCGATGTCGACCAGCGCGATGCGCACGAAATCACGCGCCAGCGTGGCCGGCCAACCCGCGCCGGTCCAGCCGTTGAAGAGCGCACCGCTGGCAGCCGCCGGTGGCGCCGCATAGTTGCCGTTGGGCAGCAACGCGATGCGCGGGATCGGCAGCGTGTCCGTGCCCGTGGCGGCAGCAAGCGCCAGCGTCGGCGCCGCGCCGGCGGTGTAGAGGCCGTCCGCGACGTTGGTGAGCCCGCCGAGCGTGAGCCGTCCCAGCGCCGTGCCATCCAGCGGCCCTTCGTGGGCCGAGCAGAACAGCACGCTGCGCACGGCGGCCGCTGCAGCCGTGCGCTGGTCAGCGGCATCGTCGTGCGCCCACAGGTTGTCGAAGACCGCGGCCGACGCCAGGTGCGCCCACCACGCGGCCACCGCACCCGGGTCGAGCGCACGCCCGCGGTCGTCGAAGGCCCACAGCGTGCCGGCCAGTGCGCCGCCGGTGCGGTTCTTCAGCACGACCGCACTGTCGCGTGCCGGACGGTGCAGTTCGGCGATCGGCTGCGCGGCATTGCCCAGCACCCCACTCTCCAGCGACAGGCCCAGGTAGCTGGCACGCGCTTCGTCCGTCGTGACGCTGGGCGGGAAGTCCATCGCGCGCAGGTTCTGCAGTGCGCTTGCGCTTGCAGCTGCCGACGCCGGCAGCGCGAGCGCCAGGTGGCGCACCGTCGCGCGGCCGTTTTGCCCGGCGGGCACGGCATTGGCATCGGGCGACGGCAGCACGTTGCCGAGGGCGGCGAGGCGTGCCTCCACCTCGGGCAGCAGGGTCACGAGCACGACGAGTTCGCCGGCCGCAAACGCATTGCCGCCGTCCGCACGGCGCAGTGCAGCAAGCAGGGCCGGACGCGGCGTGGTGGCGAAGGCGTAGGCGCCGGTGCACCCGGCGGGCGCACGCCACTCCATCTGGTCGGGCAACGTCACGGGCACGGACAGGTCGCCCGCCGGCGCGGCCAAGGTGGGCGCGTCGCCGCCTTCCTTGAACCAGGGGCCGAGCGCTGGCGACGCCAGGCCCAGCGACGACGGAGCGGGAGTCAGTGTGGCCATGTTGATTGCACCTTCGCGCGACTCATGGGGCCGGCGCCAGTGTGGTCTCGGCGGGCGCGCCCTCGCGTCCGAGTGGGTCGATCACCACCACGCGGTACAGCGTGCCTTCGGGCACGGTGTCCGAGGCATCGCCGGCCAGCATGCCGCTCACGCTGAACGGGCCGGCGCCCGTGACCGCGGTCTGCCCGAGCGTCTGCATCGGCTGGTCGGGCTTGCGACGATCGACACGGACCGTGTAGGCGCCGATGGATCCGCCGGAAAGGCGTTGCGCGTGCTCGAAGGTGACGACGACATCGGCATGCAGCCCGCCGCCGAGCGCCGCGCCGTTGGCCACGAGCGCGGTGGCCGCGTCGGGCGGCAAAGGCGGCACGAGCATCATGCTCACCGGATCCGACGGCGCGCTCCACAGCCCGGGCACCGCGCGGCCTGCCGCCGCGGAGCCGGGCGCGTCGCCGCCCTGCACCTGCACGACCCAGTGGTACCGCACCCACGGTTGCAGCGTGGCGGACGGCGCGATCACGACGGGGCCGTCATCGGCGATCGTGGCGCGCTGGCGGCCGTCGGCTTCGACGGCGCCCATCGGGCCGCTGCCCACGATCGGCATGCGCTGCACGTCGGTGGCGCCGAGATTCGACCGCCGCAGCCGCCACGTGTCGGCCGCGGTTGCGGCCGGCGTGAGCGTGACGGTGAGCAGCGCCGCGTAGGTGTCGGCGTTGTCGGTCATGTCTCCTGCCGTGACCTGCAGCACCGGGCGCTCGGGCGGGTCGGCGTTGGGCACGGCATAGATCAGCAGCGGCAGCGTGGAAGTATCGACCCGCGCCCCCGTCGCGCTCTCGGTGCCGAGGCGGTAGACACACAGCACGCGCAGGCTGCCCGACACGGCATGGCGCATCAGCTTGGCGCCCGCCGGCCCATCGGTCACCGCGCCCTGGAGGCGCTCGAAGACATGGCCCGGAAACAGCGTGCCGTTGTTGCGCAGCAGCGTGGCGCGCGCCGCCGGGTCGGTCTCTGCGGCCAGTTCGTCGGCCAGATCGCGTGAGGGCGAGCCTGCAGGCTGCATGCCGAGGTAGGCGCGCAGGCGGTTTTCGTCGGCGTACCAGGCCACGCAGGTCGAGGTGCCGGCCGGCGGTGTCCACGCGTACTCCACCATCGCCAGCCCGGTGACGTCGGGACGCGGCGTGTACTGGAGCTGGTCCGGCACAGTCAGTTGCACCGGTGGACGCGGGTCGTTCATGCGCAGCGTCAGAGGCTCCGACGCCACCGAGTCCTGGCCAAGACTGTCATGCCACACGGCCACGAGCCTGAGCTTGCGCTGCTCGGTCGGGGCCAGCAGTGGGCCGGTGAACGTGAAGTCGATGCGGTCGTCGGGGTCTGCCGGATCACCGACCGACTCGGCGTACGTGCTGGTCGAGCCGAGCGTCAGGTCGGTGGCATCGACCCGCAACTCGGTGATCAGGTACGACGCCGGCGCCAGCACCTCGGGCCGCGGCACGTCGACCTGCACCCGCACCGTGCCGCCGGTCGCGGCCGGATCCGCGGGCTGCGTGTAGAAGCCGCGCAGCACCGGGCGTGGCGGTCTCGGACGCGGGCCGGGTGCATCCACCACCGAGGCCCAGTTCGACCAGCGGCCGAATCGGTCCTGCTGCGCGAAGAAATAGCGCACGTCGTCGGCAACGGCGCGCCGATCCGAGATGAAACCGGTGCCGGGTTCGGGGGCCGGCTCGTCGGCTTCGTCGTTCACGTTCATCGACAACGCGAGCGGCAGGTGGTAGCCGTCGACGTTGGCCTTGTTCAGCGAAAGCGACATGCCACCGGCGGCCGGCTCGAGCTTCTCGGCGGCGAGCAGGGCACCGGTGCCCACATCGGACAGGTCCACCTGGACCTCGCGCATCGCCGCCGGCGGGGTCATCGGGATCCAGCCGATATGCGCGTGGCCGTCGATCGTCGGCGCCAGCATGCCGTCCGGCGGTGCCGAGCGGTCGACGACGGCCAGCGCACCGAGGCCGATGTAGTCGTTCTGGCGCTCGATGCTGCCGGTGGTGTCGGCGTTGAGCCGGGCACCCACGCCCTGCACCAGCTTGTCGACGATGCCGACGAGCGACTTTTCGTCGCCGATGCGGTTTTCTGCAGGCAATGCCGCGAGCAGCGCGTCGAAGATCGGATCCGGCGGCACCTGCCCGGCCACGGGCGGAAAGTCACGGAAGAAACCGGTGACCCAGTAGAAGACGAGCGTGGGCTCGTTGATCTCGAAGGCACGGTCGCGGGCCTTGTAGCCGAAGAGCGCCGCGCAACCCGGGTCGAACTGGCCCTGGAAAACGGCGTCCAGCCGCGACTGGTCCGCCGTGCCGATGACGCTGCCGGTGTCGTCGACGATCGGCGCACTCACGCGCTGGTCGAACGGAGACTGCGAGAGGTCGTTGATCAGCGCATCGAGATGCGGCAGCAGCGGCGCGGCGAGCGAGTCGACGCGCTTGGGCTCGTCGGCCGGGCCGGCCGGCGGCGCGTTTGCAGGCAGCACCGCGCCGAGCGTCTCCTGCAACGGCCACCGTTTGGGTGCCTGGTTCAGCACGCGCCCGGCCGCAAGCAACAGGGCGCCATCGATCGACAGGTATCGCGCCCCGCCCTTGTGCGGCAGGTTGAGCAGCCCCCACGGCACGAAGTCGACATCGGGCATGTCGTGCGCCTCGAGCCAGTCCATCCCGACCACGACGCCGTTGCCGACAAGCTCGATCTGCACGATGCCCGGCGCATTGAAGGCATACGGCGGCGCGGTGCGCGTCGCTACCTGCGCCGGCCCGCGCACCGACGACACGAAGGCCTGCGCGGCGATACCCCCATCGGCCGGCGGCGCGAGCAGGTCGCCCACGCGGCGCGAGGCGTCGAGCCGGGCACCGGCCAGGCGTTCACGGATCGTCGCTGCGGGCGGCGACGCGACCGCGCGCACCCCTGCAGTCGTCAGCCCGAGATTCACGCCGCCGACGCGGGGGCCGCCAGGGTCCGCACGCACGCTCGCCCAGATGCAGGTCTCGCCCGCCGCCAGCGGCACGTAGGCCGTCACCGGGTTGCCCGGCGCCAGATCGAAGGGCGGCTGCAACACGCGGCCGAGGCTGTCGACGAACACCCCGCCCGAGCGGAACTTGACACCCTGCGCGCCCTTGGCCACCGCGCGCCAGATGATGAACGGCGCCACCGGCAGCCCGAGAAGCGGGTTGGCATTCACGCGCAGGTGGATGCCCGGCTGCACGTGCGTGTCGGCGGCATCGGCCGCGAGGCCCTGCAGGTTGAACAGCGAAGGCGAAACCACCGGCAGCGGCATCACAGGCCCTCCCGTTCGAGCAGCGAGGGCACGCCGCGCAGGCGGCGTGCGCCGGAGATCGCGCCTTCGGCGCTGGTGAATTCCAGTGTCAGCACATGTTCGCCCACGGTCATGACGATCGGGCTCGCCGGTCTGAAGACGACGCGGGTCCAGTTGGCGTTGGCCACCAGCGGCAGGAGTGCGACGCCGTCCACGTTGGCCTGCGTGGGTTGCAGGCGCACGCCCAGCGTGGCCACGCCGTCGGTGTCGATGGCCGTGCGCACACGCTTCATCGGCTCCAGGCTGTCGACCAGAAGACCGACGAGCTGCCAGCCGGCGACCGGGTCGAAGTTCCACAACACATGGCTGCGCGATTTATGCAGCGGAAGCGGCAACGTATCGGCACCGACCGCGGCCAGCACGACGTCGAGCGCGGCGTCGCTTTCGATGAACGTGCCGCCGGGCAGCGTCATGCCCTCGTCGAGGACCACGTCGTCGGGCAGATACGGCGCGGCGGGCGAATCCGCCGTCGGCAAGGTATAGCCGAGCGCGTCGATGAACTCGCGCGGCGTGGCGTAGCGCGAGGTATGGAATCGTGTCGCCAGTACCACGGGCCGGTCGCCGGTCTTGAGCGCGAGCACCAGCAGGTCGTAGGCGGCGTCGGGCTCGAGCGGCGCGGTGGCGGCCAGGCTGGCACCGCCCAGTGGGGCCGGGCCGCCGGGCAGGCAGGGGGCGGCTTGGTCGATCGCGTCGTTCAAACGCTGGTAGCCGACCGGCGCATAAGCCGAGGCCAGCGCGTACCAGGCCAGATCGAGCGGCAGCGGCGCGATCGCGTCGGCCAGCAACTCCGGCGTGCTCTGCGGCGGCGGGTCGGTGCGACGGATCTCGATCGTCAGCGACCGCCCGTACATCTCGACGAGCTGTTGCACGTGCCCGGCGTCGAAATGCACCCATACCGGGTCGTCGGTGAAGTGCACGCCGCGGCCGTCCTCGGGCTCCACGGCCAGCAGGTAGCGGCTCACGTCACGGGCGTCGAAGATGTACTCGTTGAGGCCGTCCTGCACCTCTGCGGTGAGCGTGTTGTCGGGCGCGGTAGCAAAACGCAGCGTATCGGTGACGGTGGCGCTCCAGGCCGCCGGGTCGGGTTCCGGCGGTGTCTGCCCGGTGGTCGCCGGCTGCCAGGCCTGCCAGCTCCAGCCGACGAGCACTTCGTATTCGGTGCCGGGCTCGAGCACGATCTCGCGCCGCTCCTCGGGCGACGCCAGCAGCGCGTTGACGAGCAGGCCGGCCAGTTGTGCCTGCACCGCCGCGTCGTTGGCACGCGCGTCGGCGGCGCGCTGGTCGATGCCGCACACCGCCACCAGCGTCACCGTCTTGCCGATCGGCGACGTGATCTTGAAACCATCCCACGGGCCCAGCGCGGCCGACGGCGGGGTGTAGGTCACCAGGCTGCAGCGGCGCTTGCCCGCGCCGGTGCGCTCATCGAGCACCTTGGCTGTCCACGTGTCGACCACGGCGTCGGCCACCAACCCCTGCACGACGACCTGCGATGCCAATGCCGAGGGTTGGCCGGTGGCCGCTGCCGCGAGCGTGGCAGCGCCCCGCGGAATGACGCCGGCGGTCGTCGCCCGCGACGCGGGGTGCGTGGCGGCGACGTCGCAGCAGATCTCGTAGAGCACGGCCTTGCCGTCACCGCCATACAGCTCGACGGCGCGGATGTCGCTGCCCGCCAGGCGCAAGACATAGGGCTCCTTCACCCGGCCGGCGGTCTCGTCGCGCGCCACGCGGGCGCCGGCGGCATTCAAGGCCACGGCCTGGACGGCCGCCTCGGCAAACAGCATCACTTTCAGTTCGACGGCGTCGCAAGGTGCCGCGAGCACGATGCGCAGGCCCTTGGCGCCGAAACGCAGTTCGTTCGACCGGTCCTTGCCGGAGCGGTCGGGGTCGGGGACGGTATTCACCTGGTCCACGAGCGCGAGTTCGGCTGCACCGGACAGGCTGGTGAACTTCATCGCGGCGTGCTCGAACGCGGCGACCGTCTTCTCGGCCAGCTTGAGGTCGGCGAACGTGACGCAGGCGTGGACGGCGTCGCCCAACCCGAGGCAGATGCGGAACAGCACCGCCTCGCCGCCGCCACCGGTCAACCGGACCCGGACGATGCTGCGGCCGGCGCCGTCGAGGTGAAGCCGGTGCGGCACGCGCTGCGTGCCGTCGGTGGCGGCCTGCACGATCACGCGCCCCTGCGCGTCGAGCGCCTCGGCGACGATCGGCGTGCCGGTGAATGCCATCACGTAGGCGTCGACCGCGGGCGCGGGGGCGGGCAACGCAACCGTCATGCCGGCATTCGGGAAGAAGACTTCCGCCTGGCCGTCGGCACCGGCGCGCGGCGGCACCTGGCGCAGGTCGACGGCGTCGGACAGGCGCAACCGGGTCGCCGGGTCGATGACGGCAAAGACGAAGCCCTTCCAGGACAACTTCGCCACGGTCTTGCTGCTCGGCTTCAGGCCTTCGAAGCTCTCGCAACGCTGCTCCTGGACACCGCCGGCGATGCAGCAGACCTTGAAGACCACCGCTTCGCCGGCGCCGCCGTCGAGCCTGACCGCCTGGATCGGCCCACCGCCGAGCGTCAGCACGAGTGGCACGTTCACGCTGCGCGGCGTGGCATCGCTGTCGACCACGTGCCCGTCGGGCGCCAGCGCCTCGGCCTTGACGGCCACGGCGTTCTGCAGCATCACGTGCACTTCGATCGTGTTGCAGGGTGTGTCGAACACGATCTGCAGACCGCCCTTCGGAATGACCACCTCGCCCGAACCGTCACGGCCGACGACCGCGGGTTCGACGGTCTGGTCGACGATGTCGATGATGCCCAGCGATGTGCCCGCCGCTGCGGGCCGCAAGGTCATCCGCGCGCGGCGCACCGTGACCTGCTGGGTATCTGGCTTGAGCCCGCTGAAATCGTCGCAGTCGTGCGGCACCGGATCGACGTCGGGCGGCACCGCCTGGCCCGGCGCGTCGCAGACCATCAGCGTGACCGAAGCGGACGTGACACGCTGGTCGAAAAGCCCCTCCCACGGCAGCGCCTGGTCGAGCAGGCCCGAGGCCGTGGCGTCGATGACCGCGCGCCGCCACGCCGGCAGCCGGTAGCCGGCGCCGTGCGATTCGCCGGCGAGCACGGCAGCGAACGGCAGCGGCTGCACGCTGCCGGGCACCGTCTGGCCGTTCTGCTCCACCATCGTCTGCAAGGGCCTGCCGCGGATCACCGTGCTGCCGGCACGCACAACGGGCTCGCCAGTGACGAAGAAGCGGCTCGGGTACGGCGGCGGTGCCGGCCGCTGCTGGCGCATGCGCACGGCGTTCAATCCGGCGCGTCGGGCGTCCTCGCCGAAGACGCAGGCCCGGTGCGGCACCGGCTTCGGGTCGCACAGGTCCTCGATCGTGTCGACCGGGTCGCCCGCCTGGCCCGCGCCGCCGTTGTCCATGTTGACGACCCAGGCCCACGGGTTCCAGTCGAGCAGCTTGAGATTGGGGCCCTCGTGTTCGCTCGGCAGCGGGTTGTCCACGCCGGACGCATCGGGCTGGCGGTACGGCGTGGTTGTCCACACCGACTGCAGGTCATGGTCGCCCGCGACGAGCGCCGCGTCGGACCGGCGGCGCAACAGCACGCTGTCGAGACGGTAGGCGTATTTCAGTTCGCTCGACCCGGTCCACTTGGGTTGTGTCGGCGTGGGCCCGGGCGTGAACTGGGCATACGAAGGCATTGCGTTCTCGACGTAATGCGCGAAGTGGACGATGGGCGCGGTATCGGGCCAGACGACGTGGTTGGCATCCACCGGCGCGCCGGCCTCGACGGTCGTCGTGGCCGGGTCGTCGGTGACGAACACCGCCTTGCCTTCGGGCTCGCCGTTGGTCGCCTTGCCCATGAGCCGGTCGCGCCGATCGGTCAGGCTCACGCCCTTCACCGGGCTCGGTGGCGCCGGCGGGGTCAGCTCGGGATGGAGGTCGATCGAGACACCCACGCAGCCCGAGATCGAGAAGAAGAACAGGTCGACCTCGCCGCAGAATTCGCCGTCGATCTTGATAGCCACGTCCTGGTGACCATCGACCTCGACCTCGCGCGCTTCGAGGATCAGTTCGCCATGCGCAGAGATCGACAGCACGACGAGGTCCAGCTCGCCGGCGACGAACACACCGCCCTTGATGATGAGCGGCGCCGTGCCGAATCCCACCAACACCTTGGCGGAAGCGCTGAGCTTGATCGGCCCGGCGCTCCAGTTGATGCTCCAGCCGGCACCGAAGCCGACCGAGAAGCCGTCGAAGTTGAAGCGCGTGTCGCCGCCGAGCTGCTGCAGCCCGCCCTCCTCGATCATCAGATAGGTCCACGCGCTCACGTCGAGCGTGCCGGGCAGCAGCCGCAGCGTCACCGGCTCGCCGTAGCGCTTGAACGCCGTCTGGCCGTCGGAGCCGATGCGCACGTAGACGTCGGCGTCGGGCGTGGTCGGGTATGGGAAGTAGCCGGCAAACGGCACCCGGACCTCGAGCACGCTCGGAATCGTGTACTGCGCCGAGATCGCGAGCTTGACGGCCTCGTCGTCGATCACGATAAGGCCGGTGATCGTGCCGCTGGCGCCGCCCTCGTCGGACGCGGTGGTGTCGGGCACCTCGACGATATTCACGTCCACGCCGAGGATCACCTCGATATCGGGGAACGCAACGACCAGCATGCCGGCGCAGCTGACCATGAAGCTCACGTCGGGCATCGTGCCCACGACCACGCCGACGCCGAGCGCGTACTGTCCCTGGAGCGGTTCGTACTTCTCTTCCGGGTTCTTGGCCCACCAATCGAGTTCGCGCCCGATGGGGTCGTCGTTGCTGCCCAGGGCGCGTGTGCCGTTCATCGTGAACAGGCCCTTGAACCCATAGATCGCCAGGCCCGACTGCGCCAGCGGCAGTGGCGTGGCGAACTGCACCCCCATGTAGAGCGAGAGGAAGATCCACGGGTCGGTGGCGGTGCCCATCTTCGCGAGCGCCAGTGCCGCGTCGACCCCCAGGCCCACCGGCACGATGTTGGCGGAGACCCCTGCGCGCACGAGCCCGCCGTCCTCGATGCGCAGCCGGCCTTCGCCTTCGAGCACTTCGGCGATGTCGACCTTCAGGACGAAACCGCGCAGCTCGAAATCGGGCACCGGGTTCCCGTCGTGCCAGGTCAGGCGGATGATCGCCTCGGTGATCTCGACCACGCCGATCTCGAGCGCGATGGCGATGCGGCCCTCGATCCACACCGAGCCCGTGCCCATCGCGATCTCGACGATGCGCAGCAGGCTGCCGAGCACGCCGCTGATTTCCCAGCGGCCCGGGTCCTCGATCTCCATCGACGTGGTGTCGTAGACGAGGCCGAAACGCTCCCAGTCCGTCTTGGACGTGTCGTACTCGATGCCCACGCGCTTGTAGCGGATCTTCACCGGCTGGTCGGCCACGGTCTTGATGCCGAGCGCGCCGCCGTTGATGTGGATCGTGCAGACATAGTCGGTGACCACACGCACCTGCATGTCGGGGCCGGGGTCGGAGATCGAGCGCATCTCGGTCTCCAGCGCGACCGACGTGAGCGCCGCCTTCGAGCCGGTGCCGACCAGCGTTTCCTCGCCGTCGGTGCGCACGCTCGCAAAGCCGACCGCGGCGAGCAGCGCCGCCACCCGCGCGCCCGAGCCGACCACGTCGGTGTCGAAGTCCACCCCCGAAAGCAGCGCCGGGCCTAGCGCCAGCGCCGCCACGAGCGGCTTGGTGTCGGTGGAGATCAGGCCGTCGGGATCGCCCTCGGACTTGATGCCGAGCGAAGCCTTGGTATAGCCCGTGCGGGCGTCGAAGGCCCAGTTCGCAAAGACAGTGAGTACCTCGCGGCTCAGGCTCACGGCTTCGTCGTCATCGCCCACCGGCGGCAGCGGCGCCTGGGCCGGCGTCCAGGCGAATTCGGCCTCGGCCAGCGTCGGGACCGCGTCGCTCAGGCGCGATACGGTGGGGCTGTCCCACACGACACGAAGTTTCACGCGGTAGTCGATCGCCGGTGAACCCGGCGGCACGGCGGCGGGGTCGCGGCCCGGCGCCGGCACGAGAGAGCGCCGCAAGTCGGCCCCGAGCACGGGCGCATCGGTGACGAGCGCGGTCTCGGCCGACGGCGTGCCGCCCACGGCATAGACGTCGATGCGGCGGTAGCCCTCGCGCACGGATTCGCTGGCGTCGGTGACGTCGCGATCGGACGGCCACCCGGTGACGTCGACGTCTTCCTTGATGAGCCACCCGTTCGACAGGCCGGCGTCGGCGACCGCCTCGGACTTTTCAGCCGCCGCGAGCGCGATCTCGGCGTCTTCCTCGAGTGTGTTGCCGTTGGCGTTGCTGCCACCGAAGGCACTCTGCTCGCCCCGGATGAAGACATGGCTGGCCGTGACGACGGTGCCGGATTGGCCCGTCTGCAGCGCCGTCAGCAACGTGCGGCCGCGATTCGCGCGGTCGCTGGCCAGCGTGGTGTTGTACGAGGCACTGCCCAGATCGTCGCAACGGCCGACGACGACAAAATCCGCACCGGCGTAGCGTGCGGCCCAGGCCAGCAGATCGTTCTGGGACAGAGCGCCCGAACCCGGCGTGCCAGCCGGCCGATGCGCGCCCCAGCGCAACTCGTTCGGCGTGTCGAAGTCCATCAGGATCTGGACATGCCGGTCGCGCAGCAGCACCGGCGGCGCGCCGGCGGAGACGGTGACCCGTGCGAGGCCGTCGCCCGGCACGTCCACGATCGATGCATCGGCGGCATCGAGCGTGGCCTGCTCCAGGCGCGGGTTCAGCTCGCCTTCGGCGTGGAAGTCGCTCAGGTCGAAGGTATCTTCGACGGCCGCGAGGGTGCGCCGCGCGGCGTCGTCCGCCACGCCGAAGACACCGGCCTCGCAGCCGACGAGCAACTCGCCGTCGTCGAGCAACTGGATCTGCAGCCTGGCGTACCGCAATTCCTCGCCGCCGCCGTCGGCCTCGATGCGTTCGCGCAGCACCACCGTCTGCACGCCGCGCAGGCCGGAGACCGTGGGCGTGTAGGTGGCGCCGTCGGTGCGCGCCGGCTGGCCCGCGATCGACCACTGGAAGGTGCCCGGTGTCGCGGCCGCGCTGACCGCCTCGAGCGCGAGTGCGGCCACCGCCGCCGGCGTACCGCCCAGGTGCACGACGTTGTCGAAATGCTCGCTGCCCGCGGTGACGTTGATCGACGGCCCGGTGCCGGCGGCGACGAAGCGGAACGTGATCTCCGGGTGCTCGAAGTCGGTGCTCTCGCCCTCGACCTCCACCGTTTCGATCGGCGTCACGCGCAACACCTGTCCGTGCCGCACGCTGCCGCTGGACGCGTCGGCTTCCTCCTCGGTGCCGCCCGGCCAGGTCCAGCGGGCCCGCCATGACTGCAGCGCACCCGCCGGCAACTCGCCGGCCGGCGGATCCACGGTGGTGAAACCGGCGCGCACGGTGACATCCGCCGCCTGCGACGCCTCGATCGTGACCTGCCGCGCCGTGCCGCCACCCGAGATGCCGAGCGGCAGGTCGCCGCTGTCCGTGTCCTGGATGAAGTTGAAGGCGGATGGGTCGAGCGCGGTGCGGCCGAACTGGATCTCGAACTCGCCTTGCAGGCCCACCGGCGAACCGATGAGCACGTTCTTCACGCCGCCGGAAAGGTCGCCCACGCCAGGCAGGTTGCGTGGCGCGTAGAACGTCGCCTCCTGGATCGCCACGCCCACCCATCCCGGGCCCTGCCCGCGTGCGATCACATTGGGCGGGCTGTAGCTGTCGGCAAAGTCGAACTGCAGCCTGCCGACCGACAGGCCGAACTCACTGCCCCCGATGAAGAAATGCGGCGGGCTGCAGGTGAGCGTGGCGACCGCGCCATTCGCGGCCGCCGGGTCGAGCGGATCCGGCTGGTCGATGAACTTGACCTGCAACGACGCGCCAGCCGCGGGCCGCTCGATGCGCAGCACGGCGCTGCCGGTGATGCGCACACCTTCGCGGCTGGTATCGCGCAGCAGGTGGCGCGGCGTGGCACCGGTCTCGCCCACGTAGATCGCCGGCTCCAGGCCACTGACGACGAGCGTGAAAAGGTCGAGCGTGAGATCGAGGCGCCAGATATCGGCCGCCGCCTCGAGGTTGCCGATGCCCGGATTGCGCACCATCGCCAGCTGGAACGGGACGCCCACCTGCAGCAACGGCAGGCTCAGCCGGCCGATGCCGATGTCGAACTCGGTCGGCACCTCCGACACGGCCTCGTCGATCGCCTGCAAGGCACCACGGTGGAAGACGGCGGCAGCCGAGAGCGACACCTCGTGGTCGATGACGACGAATCGCTCGATGAACGACTGCACGGTGGCCGGCAACACCGACTCGACCGTGTCGGCCACATCGAAGAGCTCGACGAGCGGGATGCCTGTCTTGAAGGCCATGGCGGAGCGCGATCGGTGGGGGCTGGCGAGCGCCGATCAGCCGGCCGGACGAATTACGTGCATCGGGATGTCCTCTTCAGCAGTGCATGCGGCTTTCGCCTGCGATGGAGACCGATCCTAGGAGCGTGGGCCGAGCAGGCCATCCCTAGAAGTCGACCTCGCCATCGTGTCCGCTTGAGCTGCGCAATCTCGTTTTCGCTTGCTGCATTGCGCCGTCGAACGCGTCGCAATCGCACGGCTTGCGGTCGCACGCCTGGCGGCCGCACGCGAGCATCCGGATGGCGTGGCGTGGTCGCACTGACCTATATTGCACATCGACGCACGACGACCCAACCATGAGCACCCCCACACCACCGCCGTTTACCGATGCCGCCGCCACCTGGAACCGCCGTTTCGAGGCCGAGGGTTACCTCTTCGGCACGGCGCCCAACGCCTGGCTGCGCGAACATGCCGGCGTCTGGCAGCCGGGCCAGCGTGTGCTGTGCGTGGCCGACGGCGAAGGGCGCAACAGCGTGTGGCTGGCGCAGCGTGGCCTGCAGGTGGACGCCTTCGACATCGCCGAGGTCGGCGTCGCCAAGGCGCAGCGGCTCGCGGCCGAGCGCGGCGTGCTCGTGAACTACAGCGTCAGCGATTGCGACACCTATGCGTGGCCCGAACAGGCCTTCGACGGTGTCGCGGCGATCTTCGTGCAGTTTGCCGACCCGGCCCTGCGCGCACGCCTGTTCTCGCACATCGTGCGCAGCCTCAGGCCCGGCGGCACACTCGTGCTGCAGGGCTACACACCGCGTCAGTTGGAATACAAGACCGGCGGCCCGCCATTCGCATCGCACCTGTACACCGAAGCCCTGTTGCGCGATTCATTTGAAACGTTGGACATACTCGAGCTGCGGGAATACGACGCCGAGGTCGACGAAGGCAGCGGGCATCACGGCCCGTCCGCGCTCATCGGTTTGGTCGCCAGGCGCCACTGAGGGCCTGGCGATGGGCGGCCCCACGCACGCTCAGGACCGGCTCGGGCGCGGCCTGGTCGTGCTGCAGTTCGTGCTGATGGGCCTGCTGGCGCTGTGGGGAGCACCCGCGTTTGTCGGCGGGTTCGCGCCCGTCGGCGCCTGGCTGCTGGCCGGGGCGGGCGTGGCCGTCGGCCTCTGGGCGGTCAGCGCCAACCGTCCGGGCAACTTCAACATCCGCCCCACCCCGCGTGCAGGTGCGCGGCTCGTGCAGTCGGGCCCGTACCGCTGGATCCGGCATCCGATGTACACGTCCGTCATCGTGCTCGGGTTCAGTGCCGCCTGGGCCGCGGCCAGGCCGTGGGCCTGGGCCGCGACCATCGCGCTGGTTGCCGTGCTGGGCGTCAAGTCGGTGTTCGAGGAGCGCTGGATGCTGGCCGCGCACGCCGGCTACGCCGCCTACCGCGCACGCACCCGGCGCTTCGTGCCGGGCCTGCTCTGACAGCCCAATAGCCCAGCGGTCTGCGACGGTCGTTCGTCTCGGCCGCGCGGGCGGGCCGTCCCGGTGGACCTGGGTGCAGCCCGGCTCCCGAGAACTGGGGGTGCGACCCCCCTTGGTTGCAGCCGAAGGTAGGGAGGCAACGATCCGCGCCGCCGCATAACTTGAACCTCCTGGGCTCCGCGCCGTTGCGGTCCCGCTGTCCACACCCGATCCAGGAGGTCACTGTCATGCCCGTCTCCACCGATAACGGCGTTGTCCTCGTCGTTCCGCTCGACGCCTCCAGCGTCACCGATTTCAAACCCGAACGCGGCCTGAAGGTCGCCCTCGTCGGTGCCGAAGGCACCACGCTCATGTCGCAGCAGGTCGTGCTCGACGACAAGGGGCAGGGCGAGGCCAAGTTCGCGCTCCAGGAGGCACCGGGCGAGTTGCGTGTGCTCGTCGGCCCGGACGATGCAAGCGACGACGAGATCGTCGGCCTGCAGACGCTCGGCGTGAGCGTGAGCGCCAAGCTCTTCATCGAGCCGCGGCTGGTGCTGCCGCCGCTGCGCATCACCGATTTCTATTGGCACCACTGGCTGCGCTGGTGCCGCTGGTACACCGTCCGCGGCCGCGTGCTCTGTGCCGACGGCTCGCCGGTGCCCGGCGCCACGGTCTGCGCCCATGACGTGGACGGCCTGTGGAACTGGCTCGGCACGCAGCAGGTCGGCTGCGCGACCACGGACGCGAGCGGCAGCTTCTCGATGACCTTCCGTTGGTGCTGCGGCTGGTACCCGTGGTGGTGGTGGCGCATGCGCGACTGGCGCTTCGACCCGGACATCTGGGCGCGCATCCGTCGCCTGATCGAAGTCGAACCGCGCCTGCCGATCCCGCCGCGCCCGACCGTGCGGCCGTCGCTCGACGTCTTTGACGCGCTGCTCGCGGACGGGCCGCTCGTGAGCCCGCCGCTCGGCCTCGCGCGCGCCGGCTTCGATGCGTCGCGCCTGGCCGTGGCGAACGCGCCGCGCCTGGCGACCAACCTTGCGCCGCTGGCCGGACTGCCGACACTGAAGTCCGCCACGGGCTTGGCGGCACTGGACTTCGATCCGTCGCAACTGTCGGGGCTGCGCGAGCGCCTGACCAAGGTGCTGCCTGCGTCGGCCGAACTGGAAAAACTGCAGATCTGGCCGTGGTACCCGCGCGAGCCTTGGTTCGACTGCGAGCCGGACATCGCCTTCCGCGTGACGCAGCAGTGCGACGGCCAGGAGAAGGTCATCGTCGACGAGCCGTGGTGGCGTGCGCGCTGGAACATCGACACCACACTCGACGTCACGCTGGTGGCCACGAGCGACGCCTGCTGCGTGCGCACGCCGCCGCAGACCGAAGGCAATTGCATGGTGCTGTCGTCGGTGTGCGGCATCAGCGTGTCGGATATCGGCGGCAATGTGTCGGCACCTGCAATGCCCGCGGGCTTTGCGCATCCGGGCCTGGTCTCGGTGGTCGGTGACGCGCCGTTCGCCGGCGACGTGCGCCTCGAAGGCCAGTTCGGCTCGGCCGCCTCGGTGGACTACTACGAGTTCGAGGTGGCACCGACGGCCTTGGGACCGTGGGCCAAGCTGGCGGTCGGGTCGGCCGGCGGCTTCAGCCGGCGCTACTTCGACTCGGCGACGCTGACCTTCCCGGCAGCGAGCTTCCCGTTCCAGTTCATCGACGGCCGCTACGTGATCGAGAGCCGCGAGCACTACGAGGACACGCACCCTGCGCCCTGGGGCATCACGCAGTTGTGGACGGGCCAGAACTTCGACACGCTGATGGTCTGGGATACCGATGGCCACTACGACAACGGCGAGTACCACCTGCGCCTGGTCGGCTATGACCGGGTCGGCGATACGCTGCAGAACGAACGCATCGTCCCGCTGTGTGGCACCGAGGACGCCGACCCGCCGCAGCAGAACCACCTGGTGCTGCAACTCGACAACCGCACCACCGGCACGGCGCTCGACCCGAGCGGCGACGAGCCGCGCGCCAAGGTGGTCGAGGTGCGCATCAACGGCGTCGTCGCCGGCCCGTGCGACATCGCGCAGGCACCGGCGGATGCGTCGCTGGATGTCTACTTCATCGCCTACGACGTCGACGCGCACCTGTCGCAGTACTCGCTGGTGGCGACCTTCGGCGCCGACGAGCCGCCCATCAACCTGCTGGCCGTCGTGCCGCCGCTCGGCGCTCTGCCGAATGGCAACACGTTGACCGGCGTTGCGCTCGACGGCGTGCCCGCTGCCGTGCAGGTGGGGCCCACCTACCCGGCGGCACTCGACCAGGGCGCGGTATCGCCCGCGTGGAGCGGCGGCGGCCTGCACCTGCATATCGCCGACCTGCGCAGCGTGATCGAGCGCAGTTGCTGCTACCAGATCGAGCTGTGGGCCTACAAGCGCACGATCGTCGGCTGCAACGGCAACCTGCCGCACCGCGACTTCAGCTTCTACAGCCTGACGATCGCGGTGTGACGTGACGGCGACAGCAGTCGACTGGGGGCTCGCCATGCTCGCCGTGTGGCGGGTCACCCACCTGCTCTGGGCCGAGGACGGCCCCCTCGATGCCCTGGCGCGGCTGCGCGCAGCCGCAGGCCAGGGTGCGATGGGGCGGCTGCTCGATTGTTTCTATTGCCTGAGCCTGTGGGTGGCGCTGCCCGGCGCGGCCCTGTTGGCCGACGGCTGGGGGCAGGCCCCCTGGGCCTGGCTCGGACTGTCTGGTGGCGCTTGCCTGCTCGAGCGCGCCACCGCCAAGGAGATTGCATCATGAGTTGTTGTGGACAACGCCGCATGGCGGCGATGGGGTCGCTGGCCCACCGGCCGACCGGAATGGCATCGACGACGCCGGGCGTCAGCCCGGTGGCACGCCCGATGGCGCGCCCCTTGCGGCTGATCTACGAATGTGTCAGCGCCACCGTGCTGACTTCGCAGCGCACCGGCCGCCGCTACCGCTTCGACCGGCCCGGCGCACGCCTGGAGGTCGACACACGCGACCAGGCGATGGCCGACGCGCGGCTGGAACTGCGGCGCGTGCGCTGAGGCGCCGGCGGCGCAAGCCGCACCGCATGCGCTGCGGCGCATGTGTCGCCGGGTAGGCGGCGTGGCATCGGCGCCTGCACGGTCAGCGTGCCGGCGGATGTTCAGGAAGATCCGTCCAGCCAGGCCTGCAGTTGCGCCAGCACGGCCGGGCTGTCGAGCAGTTCGAGGTGGTTCAGGCCCGTGCCGATCCAGGTGCGGCCGGGCGCGAACGCCAGTCGGCGTGCCGGCTGGCGATGCCGGCCGAGCGCGCTGTTCAGCGGCACCAGCCCGTCACCCAGCAGCTTGTCGCGCACGCTGCCGGGTGCACTGCCGAGCGTGCCGGCCATCGCGTAACAATCGATACCGCCGGGCAGCGGCACGGCCACGCGGGTGTCGCGCCCGTGTGCGAAGCGGTCGCTGCCCGCCCAGTCCTCGTCGAGCAGGCTGCCGTGGCGCAGGTCGGTGATGCCCGCGCTGCGCACCTGGCCCAGCCGGGCGAATGCCGCGGTGTACGGGCTGGCGCCGAGGATCACGTCGATCCAGTGGCCGCCGCGCTCGAGCGGCGCGCCATGGTGCGGCGTGCCCAGGAAGGCGAGTTTCGTCACGTGCCGCGGCCACGTGTCGCCGCGGGCACGCGCCTGCTCGATGGCGCTGCGTGCGACCAGCCCGCCCATGCTGTGCCCGACGATCACCAACTCTTCCAATGGCACCGGCCACGCGGCCACCAGTGCCTGCAACGTATCGGCGAGCCGGCGGCCGTTGTCGGAGATGTGCAGTCCCGTGTTGTATTGCAGGTAGAGCGGCGTGCGGCGCCCCTGCGTTGCCAGCGCCCGGCCGTGATCGTGGCCATTGCGGCGCCACTGGGCGGCATTCATGCACAGGCCGTGCACCATCAGCAACACGCGGCCACTGGCTTGCGGCAAGGCCTGCGCCAGCCCGTGGGGGGCCATCGGCAGCGGCACGCCTTGATGGCGCAGGTGCATCGTCGTCGCGAGCGGATTGCCGGTGGCGGCCAGGTGGTCACCGAGCACGCCGTTGAGCGCGGCGAGCACGGCTTCGCGCTCGGGAGACGGCGTGCCCGATGCCGGCCCGAGCAGCGGCGTCAGCTGCCGCAGCAGCAGATCGACGCTGCCGCCGACCACCCGCGTGACACCGCGGATCGTGCGGTAGACGAGCCCCGTCACGCCACCCGCCGGCTGCTTCGTCGCGGTGCCGAGCGGCGCGGGCGCGCGCAGGATGTTGTGGTGCAGGTTCTCGACCAGGCTCGTCAGGCCGAGCGTGGCCTCGACGGCCAGCCGGCTCGCGCCACGCAGGTCGGTGGCCTGCAGGTGCCGAGATCGGACCGCGCGCGCCGGTGGCGCGGGCGGCGGGTTCAAGGGGACAGGGTTCATCGCCTCATCATGCGCCGCCACGCAAGGCGGCGGGCCGCCGGTTCTAGAGGCAGCTCCCGGTGGAATGGCTGCACGGCGCCGCCATGCAGTGGCAGATCTGGGTGCTGCGTGCACGTCCGCACGCAGGGGAAAACCCCGATGTTGATTGATATTACAACTCGTTGACATACCAACCATATGTTCTTATCTTCTGCCCTGGATACCGCCCGGCCTGCAGTCGCCCGTCAAAGGCGTCGGCCTCACCCCAGGAGACATGCCATGACCTTTGTGCCCCGCCGCGCCCTCGCAGCCCTCGCGGCCGCGTGCGCCCTCGCCGTTCCCCATGCCAACGCCCAGGCGCAGACCGTCAAGGTCGGCATCGTCGGGCCGTTCTCCGGGCCGTTCGCCCACTACGGCACGCTGTTCCGCAACGGTGCCGAGGCCTACATCGCGTCGCAGGGCGGCAAGCTCGCGGGCAAGGAGATCGAGCTGATCTACCGCGACACCGGCGGCCCGAACCCCGGCCAGACCAAGACGCTGGTGCAGGAGCTCATCGTCAAGGACAAGGTCGACTACCTCGGCGGCTTCGTCTTCACGCCGAATGCCTTTGCCGTCGCGCCGCTGATCCAGCAATCGCAGACGCCGGCGGTGATCTTCAACGCCGCCACGTCGGCCATCACCGACAAGAGCGAGTTCTTCATCCGCACGAGCTATACGCTGTGGCAGGTGACGGTGCCGATGGCGCAGTGGGCCGCCAAGAACAACATCAAGAAGGTGGTCACCGCGGTCACCGACTACGGCCCCGGCATCGACGCCGAGAACGCCTTCAAGAGCGAGTTCGCCAAACAGGGCGGCACGGTGGTCGAAAGCATCCGCATGCCGATCGCCACCAACGACTTCGCGCCCTTCGTGCAGCGCATCAAGGCGAGCGGCGCGCAGGCGGTCTATACCTTCCTGCCGGGCGGGCCGCCGAACCTCGGTTTCGTCAAGGCGTACAACGAGAACGGCCTGGCCAAGGCCGGCATCCAGTTTCTCGGCACCGCCGAGATGGACGAATTCGACCTGCAGAAGTTCGGCGATTCGGCGCTCGGCCTGACCACCGCGTTCCACTACTCTGCCGCGCATGACTCGCCGGCGAACAAGAAATTCATCGAGGCGCTGAAGAAGCGCGACCCCGCGGCCGTCGCCAACTACGCGTCGGTCGGCGCCTGGGACGGCATGCACGTGATCCACAAGATGATCGAGGCCACCGGCGGGCAGAAAGACGGACTGAAGGCCGTCGCCGCGGCACGCGCGCTGCAATGGGAGAGCCCGCGCGGCCCGGTGCGCATCGACCCCAAGACCCGTCACATCGTGCAGAACGTCTATCTGCGCAAGGTCGAGAAGGCGGGCGGGCAGCTCGTCAACAAGGAAGTGCAGAACTTCGGCCCGCAGATCGACTACGGGCTGGACAAGTGACGCCACGCTGAAGCTCGGCCTCGCGCGGCGCACGGCATGGAACTGCTCGCCAACGTCCTCGTCGACGGCGTGTCCTACGGCATGGTGCTGTTCATCATCGCGGTGGGGCTGTCGGTCACGCTCGGGCTGATGCGCTTCGTCAACCTGAGCCACGGCGCCTTCGCGATGATCGGCGGCTACGGCGCCGCCCTGCTCACGCGCGAAGCGCAGTGGAGCTTCTGGATCGCCGTGCCGGTGGCGGTGGCCGGTGCCGGCGCGGCCGGTGCGCTGCTCGAAGCGCTGGTGCTGCGCCACCTGTACCGGCGCAGCGAGCTCGAGCAGGTGCTGTTCACGATCGGGCTGAGCTTCTTCCTCATCGCGGCGACGAACGCACTGGCCGGCCCGCAGGTGCAATTGATCGTGCTGCCGCCGCTGCTGGCGCAATCGGTCGACCTCGGTTTCCGCACGCTGCCCGCACAGCGCCTGCTCGTCATCGCGGCCGGCCTCGTGGTGGCCGGCGCGGCGGCGTGGACGGTGGCGCGCACGCGCTTCGGCGTGTGGTTGCGCGCCGCGGTGGACCACCCGGAAACGGCCGCCACGCTCGGCATCCCGATCCGCGCGGTGCAGTGTGCGAGCTTCGCCGCGGGCGCTGCGCTCGCCGGGCTGGGCGGTGTGCTCGGCGCGGAGCTGATGCCGCTGGAGCCCTATTACGCGCTCAAGTACCTGGTGCTCGTGCTGGTCGTCGTGGCCGTCGGCGGCATGGGCAGCATCGCCGGCTCGCTCGTCGCCGCGCTCGCGCTCGGCACGGTAGAAACGGCGAGCCGCTACCTGGCATCCGCGTGGGGCAGCCTCTTCTTCTTTCTGGCGATGGCGCTGCTGCTGGCCTGGCGGCCGCAGGGCCTGCTGCGGCGATGAAACCGGTGCCCGTCGACGACACCACCCACGCGCCGCGCATGCCGCCGCCGTGGCGTGCGCCGCTCGTCGTGCTGGCGATCGGGCTCGTGGCGTGGTGGGCGCTGCCGGACCAGCTCGGCCTGCTCACGCGCATCGCCGTCACCGCGCTGTTCGTGCTGTCGCTCGACCTCGTGGTCGGCGTGGCCGGCCTGGCCACGCTCGGCCATGCGGCATTGTTCGGCGCCGGCGCCTATGCCGCGGGCATCTTTGCGCTGCGGCTTCACCCCGACCCGCTGCTCGGGCTGGCCGTGGCCACCGCTGCCGGCGCCGCGATGGCGCTCTTGTCCGGCGCGTTCCTGCTGCGCTACCAGGGCTTCACGTTCCTGATGCTCACGGTGGCCGTCGGGCAGATCGCACTCGGTCTTGCGCAGAAGGCGCGCGACTGGACCGGCGGCGACGACGGGCTCACGGGCTTCTCGATGGGCCCGCTGCTCGGCCGTTTCGCCTTCGACCTCGAAGGGCGCACCGCCGCGCTGTATGCATTGG
>JAHECD010000003.1 GCA_024641945.1 Rubrivivax sp.
AAGGCGACTTCGATACGGCGCGGCTCACCGCGGTCTGCCCGCTCGCCGATCTGCATCCAGGCCACCAGCCGACCGGCGGCCCACAGGTGCAGCATGGCGACGACGACTGCGAGTGCCGCGATCGCACCGACACGGCGCGAACGGCCGGCTGCCTTCATGTCAGTACCGTCTGGACGCCCGAAGGTGCCGGTGCGCCCCTCGAGAGCTGCGGACCCACTGCGCTGGGCATCGTGTCGTTTCGGTCGCTCCGCCCCGAGCTTGGCAGGCCCCGCAACGTGCGCACGGGGCGCGCCCCGTGGCGAAAGTGCGCGGCCGGCGTTTCGCTGCAGCGATACGGTCGGGTTTCGTGCGACCTTCGGCGCAACACATGGGGGCCGCGATGGGCCTTCGGCGATCAGCGCCTGCACGCATCTTGGGGCAAGTGGTCTTTTTCACGAGCCCAGCCAGTCGCGGCGCAGGGCCATCGCAGCCGTGCTGCCGGCTCGCGCCGCGTCGCAGACGTCAGGACCCGAGCGCGCGCCCGGCGCGAGCGCCAACGTGACGGTCGGTGCCGCCGCGACCCCGGGTTGCACCTGCAGTTGCCGCACCCGCTGGTCGCGTGTCAGCAGTACCTCGAACGCGCGTCCGGGCACGAGCCACTGGCGCGCATCATCGAAGCGGCGAATGCGCCAGCCGTCGACCGCCAGCAGTTCGTCGCCGGGTGACAGGCCGGCGGCCTCGGCCGCACTGCCGCGCAATACGTGTCGGACCTGGACACCGCTGACCACGCCTTCGCTCAGGCGCAGACCGAGGGCCGCCGCGCCCGTCGCCGGCTCGCTCGCCCAATCCACGCCCGCCGCGGCGAGCAGTGGCTGCAGCGGCAGCTCCGCGGTACCGTGGATCCAGGCGGCCATCTCGGCATCCATCGGCCGGCCGGCCACGTCGGCCAGCGCCTGTGCGATGTCCGCCTCGCCGACGCCGGTGCCTGCGCAGCGTTGCCAGAGCAGGCACATGACGTCATCCAGGCTGCCGCGCCCGGCGGCACGCAGCGTGAGGTCGAATGCCAGCGCCGCCAGCGCCCCCTTGCCGTAATAGCTGACGGTGGCGTTGGGCGTGTTCTCGTCTGCGCGGTAGTACTTGATCCAGGCATCGAAGCTGGACTGCGCAAGCGAATGGGCGTGCCGGCCCGGAGTCGCAGCCAGGGCGTTCACGGCCTTGGCCAGGGACTTCAGGTAGCGCGGCACGTCGATCAGGCCGGCGCGCAGAACGAACAGGTCGTCGTAGTACGACGTCACGCCCTCGAAGAACCACAGCAGGTGCGTCGTGTTCTCGCGGGTGTAGTCCAAAGACATGAATTCACGCGGCCGAAGCCGCTTGATGTTCCACGCGTGGAAGAACTCGTGGCTGATCAAGCCCAGCAGCGCCGCATAACCATCGCCGCGGTCGGACTCGCCGCGGCGCGGCAAGTCGCGCCGGGCCGCCAGCAGCGCCGTGCTCGAACGGTGCTCGAGGCCGCCGTAGCCGTCGTCCGCGGCGTGCAGCAGAAAGACGTAGCGGTCGAAGGGCGCTTGCCCGCGGCCGTGCCAGAACCCGATCTGCACGGCGCAGAGGCGGCGTACATCCGCCGCCAGCCGCTCGCCGTCGAACGTGGGCCACGCACCGGTGACGACGAGCTCGAAATCGACGCCTGCCACGCGGAAGGCCGTGCGCCAGAACCGACCGAGCTCGAACGGGTGGTCGACCAGCTCGTCGTAGTCGGCGGCGACCCAGGTGCGCCGCCCCGGACCTTCGGTCATCGCCGTGGCGACCTGCCACCCGCGCGGCAAGGCGCCGATGCGCAGGGTGTGCGGCTCGTCCTCGCGCCCGTGCACACGCAGGCACAGGCTGGTGCCATTGAAGAATCCGCGCTCGGCATCGAGAAAAGCGGCCCGCACCGAGGTATCGAACGCATGCACCTCGTAACGCACGACCAGCGCGCGCGCGCCGCTGCAGTCGGCGACCCACGTCGACTTGTCGACCGGTCGCACGTCGACGGGCTGCCCGCCCTGCGTCGCTGAAAGGCCGACGACGTGGCGCGCGAATTCGCGCACGAGGTAGCTGCCGGGGATCCACACCGGCAGGCTGAGCATTTGCGCAGCGGCCGGGTGCGCAACAGTGAGGGTGACGCAGTACCGGTGTGCAGCCGGATCGCCGGCATCGACCCGGTACGAGACCGTCATGTCCCGCCAGCGGCGATGAAGCAGCACAGCGACGCCACGCCGCTGAGGCGGAAGCGCAACGTGAGCCAACGCTCAAGCCCGTGCAGCGGGTACAGGCGCCGGTCGACCGCATAACACGCCAGGAGCATCAAACCCAGCACGACGAGCCCGGCGCTGGGCGGCATCATCACGCCCACCCAGGCGCCGAACGTGGGGATCACGCCCCAGATGAACAGCCGCGGATCGGGCAGCGCCTCGCGAAAGGCCACGCCCCAATGGATGCCGCCCAGGAACGACACGATAGTGGCCCCATAGGCCGCCAGCCCCAGGGTGACGTAGGGATGTGCCTCCGCATTCACGACCCACACCAGCAGCGCGCCGGTGACAAACGGAATCAGGCCGGCATAGCCCAGCCGCAACGCCCAAGCCGGCGGCGGCGCACCGGGGGCGTCGGGGAGGGTCGGCGCGAGCACGCTCACGAACGCGACGACTTGGCCAGTTGCTGCTCGAGCCGATCCAGCGGCACCGCACCGGGCAGGCGCGAGCCGTCCTCGAACACCGCCGCCGGCGTGCCCTGCACGCGGTGCTTCTGGCCCAGCGCGACGTTGCGACCGAGGGCGTCCGCGTCGCATTTGGCATCGCCGACAGAGGGCGGCAGCTTCTCGCCGATCATCCAATCGCGCCAGGCCTTGCCCGGGTCCTTTGCGCACCAGATGTCACGTGACTTGGTGTTGGAGTCCGGCCCGAGGATGGGATAGAGGAACGTATAGATCGTGACGTTCTTCAGCGCCGCGAGGTCGCGCTCGAAACGCTTGCAGTAACCGCAGTTCGGGTCGACGAAGACCGCCATCTTGCGCGCGCCCGAACCCTGTTTGATGGGGATCGAATCCTTCAGCGGCAGCTTGGCGAACTCGAAGGCGGTGAGCTTCTCGATGCGCGCCTGCGTGAGATTGGCACGCGACTTGGTGTCGAACAACTCGCCGAAGACGAGGTACTGACCCTGCTCGTCGGCGTAGATGATCTCGGCGCCCAGGCGCACCTCGTACAGGCCGGGAATCGCGGTCTTCTGGATCTCGTCGATCTTCGGCAGGTTGGGCATGCGCTCGGCCAGCGCCTTGCGGATCGCCGCGTCGTCGGCCTGAGCGCCGGCCGCGCCGAGCAGGAGTGCCAGCACGGCAAGGGCCGGGGACAGCTTGGTCTTCATGGTGATGTCCGGTTCAGGAATGGAGGGCTCGGGCGGTGAGCAGTTTCTTCACCGGTGGTAGGGCATTGAGCAGACTCAGGCCCCGGTTGCGAAGTTCCTTGGCACCCGGCAGGTCGCTGGCGAAAAGGTGCAACAGGCCGTCGGTGAGGTGGCCCATGGCCCGCGTGGGCAGGTGGCGCTCGCGGGCATAACGGCGCAGCATCTTTTCGTCGCCCGGCGTGCGAAACGGCTCGCGCGCGGCCATCACGCGGGCGAGGCATTCCACGTCCGCCAAGCCGAGATTCAGGCCCTGGCCGGCCAGCGGATGCACGACGTGCGCAGCGTCGCCCAGCAGCACCCAGCCCGGGCCGCACAACGGTTGCGCGCGCGACAGCGTCAACGGCCACGCCGCACGCTCGCTGGAAAGCCGCAGGCCGCCCGCCGCACCGCCCGTGGCGTCCATCAGCGCCTGCTCGAAGGCCGGCGCCTCCATGGACATCAGCGTTTCGGCGCGATCTGCCGGTACGGACCAGACAAGACCATAGGCGTGGCCGGGTTGGGGCCGGTCGAACGGCAGCAACGCCAGCACATCGGGCGCGCGGAACCACTGGCGTGCCATGCCGGCGTGCGGCCGGTCGGCGACGAGCCGAGCGGCCACGCCGCGGTGGCCGTAGTGCTGCACATCGACGCGCACGCCGAGCGACTTGCGGCTGGCCGAATGCCTGCCCTCCGCCAGCGCCAGCAGCTTGGCCGGCACGTCGTGGTCGACGTCCGAGACATGCGGCGCAAAACGCAGCGCACTCGCCAGCGCATGGTCGAGTTCGGCGGCATCGACGATCCAGGTCAGCACGTCCAGGCCCTGATCCCAGGCCGAGAATTCGATCGCGGCACCGTCCACGTCACCCTCGACGTGCATGTCGTAGACAGCGGTCCGCGCATTCGAGGGCAGCGCATCCCAGACCTTCAGCTCAGTCAGCAGGCACACCGACGTCGCACTCAGCGCATAGGCACGGATGTCGGCCAACGGTGCGGCGGCCACGGACGCGGCCTCGCGCTGCAGCGCCACTTTCATGCCCTGGCGCGCGAGCGCCAGGGCCAGGCTCATGCCGACCGGGCCCTTGCCGCGAACGCAGACGTCGAATTGCTTCATGTGTCGGCGGATTGTAGGCAGCGGGCACAATCAGCGCCCCGCCCAGAAGCAAACCCAACGCCCCCGCCGTGAGCGACTTCACCTGCACGCTGTCCTCGATCCACGTCCACCCGGTCAAGAGTTGTGCCGGGGTCGCACTGCGCGAGGGCCTGCTCATCGAATCCGGGTTCGAGTTCGACCGCGCCTGGATGGTCGTGGATGCCCGGGGAGAGATGGTCACGCAGCGCGAACAGCCCCGGCTGGCGCTGGTGCAACCCAAGCTGCGCCTGAACGACGTGCAGTTGCGAGCGCCTGGCATGTTGGCGTTGCACCTGGCGATGGATGCGGTGGAGGCGGCGACGCGCGTGAGCATCTGGGGCGACGTGGTGCGCGCCTACGACATGGGCGCGCTGGCGTCCCAGTGGTTCAGCGACTACCTGGCGGTTCCTGGGCTGCGCCTCGTGCGCTTCGATCCGGACTACGAACGCCTGTCCGACCCCGCGTGGACCGGGGGGTTGTCGGCATCCAACGCGTTCAGCGACGGTTTTCCGCTGCTCGTGACATCGACGGCGTCGCTCGCCGAACTGAACCGGCGCCTGGCGCAGGCGGGCGTGCCGCCGGTGCCGATGGAGCGCTTTCGCCCCAATCTCGTGCTCGACGGGCTGCCCGATGCCCACGGCGAGGATTTCATCGACCTGCTGGAAATCGTCGCGCCCGAGGGGCCGGTGGTACTGAAGCTGGTCAAGCCCTGCGCCCGCTGCACGATCCCCGACGTGGACCTGGAGACTGCAGCACAGGGGCACGCCGTCACTGACGTGCTCTTGCAGTACCGCGCCGACAAACGGGTCAAAGGCGGCCTCACCTTCGGCATGAATGCGGTCATCGTCTCGGGCATCGAGCACACGCTGGCGGTGGGCGCCGCGGTCTCCGCGACGATCGCATTTTGATCGCCAGCACCGCGCGGAGACTGCCGAGCTGGCAGCTCTTCGTGGTGGCCGTGCTGATCTGGGGCACCACCTGGCATGCCATCGTCCACCAGCTGCAGGGCGCAACGCCGGAACTCGGCGTCACGGTGCGTTTTGCGCTCGCCGGTGCGGTCTGCCTGGCCTGGGCCGCCTGGCGCGGTGAGCGCTGGCGCGTCACGCCTCGGGAACATGGGTTGCTCGCCTTTCAGGGCGTCTTCATGTATTCGGTGTCCTACCTTTGTGTCTACCACGCCGAGAAACACGTGCCCTCGGGGTTGGTGGCGGTGGGCTACAGCGCGTCGCCTCTGGTCAACGGGCTGGCCTCGCACTGGCTCTGGGGCACCCCGTTGCCCCGGCGTTTCCTGGCCGGCGGCGTGTTGGGCGTGCTGGGCGTGGGGCTGATCTTCTGGCACGAATTCGGCGCCATCGCGGCCGGTGGCAGCGCGGCGCTGGGTGCGTCGTTCACCGCGGCGGCGGTGCTGCTGGCATCGGTGGGCAGCCTGGCGTCGTCGCGCAACCAGCACCTGGGCCTGCCGTTCTGGCCGGCGCTCGGCTGGGGCATGCTCTACGGCGCCGCGTTGAGCGGCCTCATCGTGCTGGCAACCGGCCAATCCGTCGAGTTGCCGACGGCACCGGCATGGTGGCTCTCGCTGGTCTACCTGGCCGTGGCCGGCTCGGTCATCGCGTTCGCCTGTTATCTGGCGCTGCAGCACCGTCTGGGCCCCGGCCCGGCCTCGATGATCGGAGTGGCCACGCCGGTGCTGGCGCTCGTGGTGTCGGCCTACTTCGAAGGGTACCGCCCCGACGTTCTGGCCCTTGCCGGCGTCGCGCTGGCCGTGGCGGGCAATGTGCTCAGCCTGATGCCGCGGGCCGGCATGCGCAGGCCGAGCGCCTAAAATTCCGGCTTTCGCCGTCCGCGGCCCCCACCCGAGAGTTCCATGAGTCTTCAATGCGGCATCGTGGGCCTGCCCAACGTCGGCAAGTCCACCCTCTTCAACGCGCTCACCAAGGCCGGCATCGCGGCCGAGAACTACCCGTTCTGCACCATCGAGCCGAACGTCGGCGTGGTCGAACTGCCCGACCCGCGTCTCGACCAGTTGGCCGCGATCGTCAAACCCGAGCGCGTGGTGCCGGCGATCGTGGAGTTCGTCGACATCGCCGGCCTCGTGGCCGGTGCGAGCAAGGGCGAGGGGTTGGGCAACCAGTTCCTGAGCCACATCCGCGAGACCGATGCGATCGTCAACGTGGTGCGCTGCTTCGAGGACGAGAACGTCATCCACGTGGCCGGCAAGGTGGACCCGATCGCCGACATCGAGGTCATCCAGACCGAGCTCTGCCTGGCCGACCTGGCCACGGTGGAGAAGAGCCTCGTGCGCTACACCAAGGTGGCCAAGGCCGGCGGCGACAAGGAGGCGCAGCGCCTCGTCGACGTACTGAAGAAGTGCGATGCCACGCTGAACCAGGGCCTGCCGGTGCGCAGCATCGACTTCAGCAAGGAAGAGCTGGTAGTGCTCAAGCCGCTGTGCCTGATCACGGCCAAGCCCGCGATGTTCGTCGGCAACGTGGCCGAGAACGGCTTCGAGAACAACCCGTTCCTCGACCGCCTGCGCGAGTACGCCGCGAAGCAGAACGCGCCGGTGGTGGCGATCTGCGCCAAGACGGAGGCCGAGCTCGCCGAGATGGCCGACGAGGACCGGCTGATGTTCCTGCAGGAGATGGGGCAGGACGAGCCGGGGCTGAACCGCGTGATCCGCGCGGCGTTCAAGCTGCTCGGCCTGCAGACCTATTTCACCGCCGGCGTGAAAGAGGTGCGGGCCTGGACCATCCACATCGGTGACACCGCGCCGCAGGCCGCCGGCGTGATCCACACCGACTTCGAGCGCGGCTTCATCCGCGCGCAGACGATCGCCTTCGACGACTTCGTCGCCTTCAAGGGCGAGCAAGGCGCCAAGGACGCGGGCAAGATGCGCGCCGAGGGCAAGGAGTACGTCGTGAAGGACGGCGACGTGCTGAACTTCCTGTTCAACGTGTGACGCCCGCGCCGCCAGACACGGTTGCACTCTGCGCCGGCGGGCCGCGCCTGAGCCCGATCGTCGCGGGGGCCTGGCGCCTGGCCGAGTGGGGGTGGACGCCGCAGGAAGCGCTGACCTGGATCGAACAATGCGCGGAGCTGGGCGTGAGCAGCTTCGACCACGCGGACATCTACGGCGGGTATGGCGTCGAAGGCCGCTTCGGCGAGGCGCTGGCCCTTGCGCCATCGCTGCGGGAACGGCTGCAGATCGTCACCAAGTGCGGCATCAAGCTGATCTCGCCGGCGCGGCCGGCGCATCGCTTCAAGAGTTACGACACTTCGAGTGCGCACCTCGTGCGCAGCGTCGATAACTCGCTTCGTGCGCTGCGCACCGACCGCATCGACCTGCTGCTGATCCACCGCCCCGACCTGCTCATGGACGCGGGGGACATTGCGCACACCGTGGACGGGCTGAAGCGCGCGGGCAAGGTGCTGCATTTCGGCGTGTCCAACTTCACGCCGGCGCAGTTCGAGCTGCTCGATGCGGCAACGCCGCTGGCCACGAACCAGATCGAACTGCATCCGCTGCAATTGGCGCCCCTCACCGATGGCACGCTCGACCAGGCCCAGCGGTTGCAGCGCCGGCCGATGATCTGGTCGCCGCTGGCAGGCGGGCGACTGCTGGGCGGCGACGAGAGCGACGCCGCCCAGCGCGTGCGCTGGGTGCTGGGTTCCCTGTCGTCGCGCCTCGGCGTGTCGCCGGCAACCCTCGCGTGTGCGTGGCTCCTGCGCCACCCCAGCCGTCCGGTACCCGTGTCGGGTACGCGTCGGATCGAGGCGCTGCGGCAGGCCGTGGCCGCCCTGTCGCTGCGCCTCGATGCCGAACATTGGTATGAACTCTGGCAGGCGGGGAGCGGGCACGAGGTTGCCTGACAAGCTGGCTCGGAGGGTGCTTGGTGACCTGTCGCGCAGGGGATGCGCGGTGGTACGCTGATCGGCATGAACCCGATGCCCGAACAGCGGCCCTTGGCGCCGTCACGCGCTGCCTGGGTTGTGTTGCTGACGGCAGCCGCTTACACGATCGTGGGGTGGCTGGCACTGCAACTCGCGGTCGATTCGGGCTACGCGTCGCCGATCTATCCGGCCGCGGGCATCGGCCTTGCGGCCACACTGGCCTTCGGACGCTTTGGTGCCGTGGGTACCGGCATCGGTGCGCTCGCCGTCAATCTGATTCACACGGCATCGATTGGGGCGACCGACCCCGTCAGCGCGCTGGTGGTGCCCTTGATCAGCGGCCTGGGCGCCCTGGCGCAGGCCGCGCTGGGCGCCGTGCTGGTGCATCGTTTCGTGGCGCAACCGCTGACCTTGCGCGAGCCACGCGACATCCTTCGCTTCAGCCTGTTGGGCGGCATGCTCGCCTGCCTCGTCAATTCGTCGCTTTCAACGGCCGCGCTCGGCATCACCGGCGCCGTTGCGGTCCCCTCGCTGGCTTTCACCTGGTGGACCTGGTGGGTCGGCGATGTACTGGGCGTGCTGATCGGTGCGCCGATCGCGCTCACCCTCGTGGGGCAGCCCCGCAGCGAATGGATCGCACGTCGCCTGAGCGTGGGCGCGCCGATGCTCGTCGGCACTCTGATGCTGGCGGGCGCATCGGCCCTCTTCCAGCACTGGGACCGGCAACGCATGCGCGAGACCTTCGAGCACGGCGCAGCCGACGTCGCAAGCGACATGGCGGATCGGCTCAACGTCGCGCTGGGGGCCCTGCAGGCTGTTCACGGGACATTGGCCAGCACGCCCGACCCAGGCCGTGCGGCGCTGCATCAGGCCGCCGACTGGTGGCTGACACACTCTGCCGGCATCCAGGCTATCGGACTCAGTGAACGCGTGACCCGTTCCGAGGTTCCGGCGCTGGAGGCGCGCGCGCACTCGGAGGGCCTTGCCAACTACCGTGTCTTCGATCGCGCGGATGCCACTCCCGATGCCGGCGCCGACGTGGTTGCCATTCGGGCTATCGAGCCGCTGGACAGCAATGCCGCTGCGCTGGGCGTGAATGCGATGTCGATTCCGGCCGCTCGCGAGGCGATGGTGGCGGCCGCACGCACGGGCGAGGCCGTATCGACGCGAGGCTTCCAGCTGACCCAGGCCGGTCGCGCGGGCGAGACGGGCGCCGTGGTCTATCGGGCGCTGTACCGCGGGGAGCCCACCACCGAGAACGAGCGCATGGCGCAGTGGCGCGGGGTGGCCTTCGTCACGCTGCAACTCGACCGCCTGCTGCAGTCGAGCAGTGGGCACGCTGGACAGGCGCTGGGTTGGTGCCTCGTGGAGTCGGCCGATGGCGGGGTTCGGCGGCTCGCGGGCCCGGCAGGCTGCGAGATCCGGTCGCGAACAGACTTCCACCTCCAAAGCGCCCTGTCCTTCGCCGGCCAGCCCTGGGAACTCTGGGTCAGCGGCAACTCGCGCGACCTGCCCGGGGGCACGCAATCCGGCGCCTGGCTGTTTTCGCTTGTGGGTCTGGTGGCAACGTCACTGCTGGGCATGCTGCTGCTGACGGTGACCGGGCGCGCGCGGCGCATCGAACTCGCGGTCGAAGAGCGCACGCGCGCACTCAGCGGCGAGATCCAGGAACGACGCAGTGCCGAGGAGGCGCTGCGCGACAGCGAGCAGCGACTGCGCGACATCCTCGACCACGTGCCCATCGGTGTGCTTTTCATCGATACGCACGGCGTCGTGCTCGACACGAATCCGAGCCTGTGCCGGATGGTCGGCCGCACCGCGGAGCACCTGCGCAACACGACCGTGATCGAGCTGATCCACCCCGAGGACCGCGAACCCAATCGAACAGCCCTTCGCGATCTGTTGGCTGCACGCATGCCGCTCGCGCGGCGCCAGCTGCGGCTGTTGCGCGCGGATGGCGGCGCCGTGACCGTGCGCGCCGCGCTCAGCCCGCTGCGCGACACCTCCGGGCGTGTGGACCGACTCGTGGTCGTGGTGGAGGACATCACCGAGCATCTGCGCCTGGCCGAGACCGAACGCGCGCGCGACGAGGCACAAGCGTCGAACCGCGCGAAGAGCGACTTCGTGTCACGCATGAGCCACGAGCTGCGCACGCCGCTGAACGCGATGCTCGGATTTGCCCAGTTGCTGGGGATGGACCGCCGGCCCGCGCTGGCACCCCACCAGCTGGGCTGGGCCACGCAGATCCAGCATGCGGGGTGGCATCTGCTGGACATGATCAACGACACACTCGACCTGTCGCGCCTCGAGGCCGGATTGGTGCAGCTCAATGCGCGCGCGCTCGAACTCGGCCCGATGGTCGATGCAACGATGGCGCTGCTGTCTGCCGCAGCCAGCAAACGAAACGTACAGGTGGCGGTGGCGCTGGCGCCCGAGGCGCAGGCCGTGATGGCCGACGAGACACGATTGAAGCAGGTGCTGACGAACCTGTTGTCCAACGCCGTCAAATACAACCGCGACGGCGGCGAGATTCGCATCAGCTCGCGGCTGGCAGACTCTCAAACGGTAGAAATCAGCGTGCGCGACACCGGCATGGGCATGTCGTCGTTGCAGCTGGCTTCACTGTTCCAGCCCTACAACAGGCTCGGCCGCGAAACCACCTCGATCGAAGGCACGGGCATCGGTCTGGTGATCAGCCGCCGCCTGGCCGAAGCCATGGGCGGGTCGCTCGACGCAACGAGCAGCGAGCACGAGGGTTCGCTGTTCACGCTGTGCCTCCCGCGCGCCTCGTTCAGCGACACCGGCACGCTCGTCGCCAGCGCAGGCGAGGAGGCCGTACCGCTGTACCAGCGCCGCATCGTGCACTACATCGAGGACAACGAAACGAACATCGAGGTCATGCGGGGCATCCTGGCGCAGCGGCCGCAGGTCACGCTCGAAGTCTCGATGACCGGACTGGACGGGCTGGCGGCCGTGCGCCAGCGCCGTCCTGACCTGATCCTGCTGGACATGCATCTGCCCGACATCGGTGGGCTCGAACTCCTGCGGCACCTCAAACGCGATGACGTCATCGCCGATATTCCAGTGCTCGTGGTCTCGGCGGATGCCACGCCGGCGCGCATCGAGCAGGCCCTCACGCTGGGCGCGGCCCACTACCTCACCAAGCCGGTCGACCTGGGCAGCTTCCTGCGCACGCTCGACGAGGCGCTGGCGGAGTTGGATACACGCTGGGGCTGACCGCCCATGGGTCGCCTCGGCGGCGACATGTGGCTAGACTGCGTGCATGCACGGCACGGCCCTTTTCATCGGTGACCACCTCGCACGCAGCGTGCGCGGTCTTCCGTGCGCTCCCCCGGCCCGGCAAGAAATGTCCGTTCATTGCCGCTTCATCCAGCCGACTTGCCAAGGAGCAGATACATGGCCGACCTCTACGACAACCCGATGGGGTTGATGGGATTCGAGTTCGTCGAATTCGCCTCACCCACACCGGAGACCCTGGAGCCCCTCTTCGAGAAGATGGGCTTCACGCTGGTCGCCCGGCACCGATCCAAGGACGTGGTGCTTTACCGCCAGGGCGACATCAACTTCATCGTCAACCGCGAGCCGCGCAGCCTCGCCGGCTACTTTGCCGCCGAGCATGGGCCGTCGGCGTGCGGCTTGGCCTTTCGCGTCAGGGATTCGCACAAGGCCTATGCGCGCGCCCTGGAACTTGGTGCGCAGCCGGTCGAGATCCCGACCGGCCCGATGGAGTTGCGCCTGCCCGCGATCAAGGGCATCGGTGGCGCGCCGCTGTACCTGATCGACCGCTACGAGGACGGCAAGTCGATCTACGACATCGACTTCGAGTTCGTTTCGGGTGTCGACCGCCATCCGCGGGGCCACGGCCTGCGCCTGATCGATCACCTCACTCACAACGTGTACCGAGGGCGCATGGCCTTCTGGGCCGGCTTCTACGAGCGGCTGTTCAATTTTCGCGAGATTCGCTACTTCGACATCAAGGGCGCGCACACCGGCCTGACGTCGAAGGCGATGACGGCGCCTGACGGCAAGATCCGGATTCCGCTGAACGAGGAGGCCTCGCGGGGCGCCGGGCAGATCGAAGAGTTCCTCATGAAGTTCAATGGCGAAGGCATCCAGCACGTGGCGCTGCTCACGGACGACCTGAAGACGACGATCGACAGCTTGGCGTTGGCGGGCGTGCCGCTGATGTCCGCGCCCAACGACGTTTACTACGAGATGCTGGCCGAGCGCTTGCCCGGCCACGGCGAGGACGTGGCACAGCTTCAGACACGCGGCATCCTCCTCGACGGCAGCACATCGGGTGGCCAGCGTCGGCTGCTCCTGCAGATCTTCTCCGAAACGCTGCTGGGCCCGGTGTTCTTCGAGTTCATCCAACGCAAGGGCGACGACGGGTTCGGCGAAGGCAACTTCAAGGCACTGTTCGAGTCACTCGAACGCGACCAGATCCGCCGCGGGGCCTTGCAGGTCGACGGCGACTGACAGGCCGCCGGGCCAGCGTGCAGGGCACGCGCGCGCCCTGCCCGTCATCGGCCCGGGCCGTGGCCGGATGCAGAGGCACCCGGCGCGAACGCGGAGCTGGCCGCCGCGGTGCGTTCGTGCCCCTCACCGCAATTTGCGAACATCCGGGTTGCGCAAAAAACTGTATGTCTATACAGTTGTCTGCGAATCGAGGTGACCATGAAGACCCCAGCACGCCAGCACTACCGCCCCGGCAACTTCCGCCAACCGAACTGGCTGCGACGCATCTGGCTCTGGTTCTGACCTTGGGTGCTGCCATGAAAGCGCCCCTGCTCCACCGTGTCCTTGCACGGCCCCCAGACGGCGAACCCCAGACGCCCACAGGCCCGGCGATAGGTGGCGACCAGACGTTCGTCTGGCAGAGCCGCTTTGGCCGCATGGTGATCGAGGTGGTGGGCGCCCAGGCCTATGTCAATGGGAAGTTGGTCGAACCGGCCCTTCCCGAACGGGGCTGACGGCCCTTCCGGCGGCAGCGGAGGCGACAGGCCTACACCGCGGCGGTCCCAGCCGACCATGCAATTCCAGGGCCCGCACTGAAACGAGCAGTAAGTCACGAAATGGCCGTCTTGCGGGGCGTTGTGTCCTCGCGGCGGACTGTTGCGGCGAATGGCGGCCTCGTCACGAAGACACATCGTGTTTCAAGTAGAACGCGGGCCCGCACTACCTTTGAGCTTTGAAAACATTCCAGCCCCGCACCTGATGTTCGGTCGATCCAAACCCGTCGTCTTTGATCCCTATAGACGGCGCCGCTCCCCCTTTCGCCCCCCTGCGTGGTTGGTACTGCTGCTGAGTGGCGTCGTGGTCGGTGCCGGCGGCGTCATCGTCGCGCAACAGCGCTATCTTCCGCCTCGCTTGTCGGCCAGCGCTTCCGCGGAACTTCGAAGTGCCTACGATCGCGCCGACGCTGAACGCCTTCGGCTCCAGGCCGCGCTGGCAGCGACCGAGAAGCGCCTGGCGGCCACGCTGGCAGAGAAGAGCGCTCTCAATGACGACCTGGCCCTGAGCCGCGCCACCGTCGATCAATTGCGCGGGGATCTGACCTCGGTCGTGGCGTCGCTCCCGCCGGACCCTCGAACCGGCGTCGTCGAGGTACGCGCCGGGCGGTTCTCGTCCGAAGGAGGCCGCCTCATCTACGACGTGGTGCTGACACGCGAGCGCAATGCCGGCAAACCGATGCCAGGGGTCATGCAACTTCTCGTCGCCGGCGAGACCGAGCGTGGCGCGGAGTCGACCGTGAGCCTCAAACCGGTGACGCTCTCGGTGTCCGGCCATGAGGTGCTGCGCGGCAGCCTTCCGCTGCCTGCAGGGTTCCGGCCACGCCAGACCACGATCCAGGTGCTTGACCGAGGCGCCGGCAAACTGCTCGGCATGCGGGTCCTGCCGGTGAAGTGATGGAACCGTCGACCACTTTGGCCCGTATCCAGGTGGATGCGGATCTGCCCGACATCACGCCGGCACAAAGCTTGACGGGGTGGCGGCGCGAACTGTGCATCGAGTTACTGGGCGACGGCGGCGCACGGATATTCGTACGCGCCGTTGAGCGCAGCTCATTCAAGGCGGCCGACCTGCAGCGTGGAGTCCTCTTTCACCGCCTCGATTCGAGGTTCACCGATCTGACAGGGTGCATGCAATCGCAGCACGCCGAACTCGTACACCTCGCCGAAACGGCACGGCGGTTGCAGCCCGAAAGGGCGAATCTCTTTGTAGCGCTGGAATACGACCGTACGTCGTGGGAGCGTGTGCAACACGCCGTCGACCGATGGGCGCGCCGCTGACGTGCGTGCTTCCGGCCATGGGAAGCCAAAACGGCCAGATGGTGGCGTCCTGGTCTCTCGCCACGCCCGTCCCCTCCACGCAGGGCAGGCCGGCCATGGCTTCGTTTCGCCGGTGTTCGGCGTCGACTCAACCCGAGGACGACCAGCCTCTCTCAACAGTGAGATTTTCGGGCTGACACGGCAGATGGGCCGGTGCGTCGAAGGCGGTGCGCTATCGGTTCCGGCATCGAACCAGCAGAGGATCCGGGGCCGCGTACAAAGGGTGGCCTCGGCGCTGCCGTCCTCGGCGGTGGTACAGCCAGCGGTCGTTCCGCGGCCCGGTAAATCGGCCCAGTTGTCGCTGGTGAACGGGTTCAGCGACCGCCCCGGATCGAGAGCGCCATTGAAATGTTAGTAATTGCTCTCATGTTCTAGAGTCAATTCAGCACTCGCTGGTTGAGAGTGCTAATATTTGCGGAACCGAAAGGTACGGGTTAACTCCAAGAGAGCCATGAACGCCAAATCCGCTTCCACTGCCCTGTCTGTCCGCGATCCGTGGTCGATGGTGCCATCGTTGGGCAACCTCGATGCGTACATCAGTGCCGTGAACCGCCTGCCGATGCTGACCCAGCAAGAGGAGGTGTCACTCGGCAAGCGCCTGCGCGAAAGTGGAGATATCGAGGCCGCCGGCCGGCTGGTGCTTTCGCATCTGCGGTTGGTGGTATCCGTCTCGCGCCAGTATCTGGGTTACGGGCTGCCGCAGGGCGACCTGATCCAGGAAGGCAACGTGGGCCTGATGAAGGCCGTGAAGCGCTTCGACCCGGAACAGGGCGTGCGGCTGGTCAGCTATGCGCTGCATTGGATCCGGGCGGAAATCCACGAGTACATCCTCAAGAACTGGCGCATGGTCAAGGTCGCCACGACCAAGGCCCAGCGCAAGCTTTTCTTCAACCTGCGCTCGATGAAACAGGGGTTCCGGGCCGATGCGGTCGACGGCGACACGCATCGCAATACGTTGACACCGGCGGAGGTCGACATCGTCGCGCGGGAGTTGAACGTCAAGCCTGAAGAAGTTCTCGAAATGGAAACGCGGATGTCCGGCGGCGACATTGCGCTCGAGCCGCAGAACGACGACGGCGAAGATGAATTTGCCCCGATCGCGTACCTGGCCGACGACCGCAACGAGCCGACGCAGGCGCTGGAATCACGTCATCGTGACTGGCTTGCCAGCGACGGCATCTCCAAGGCCCTCGACGTGCTGGACGAGCGCAGCCGCCGCATCGTCGAGGAGCGCTGGCTCAAGGTGAACGATGACTCGTCTGGTGGCATGACACTGCACGAGTTGGCTGCCGTGTACGGTGTGAGCGCAGAGCGCATCCGTCAGATCGAAGTGGCAGCGATGAAGAAGATGCGCAAGGCGCTCGACGTCAACACCTGACGACCGCCATCGCGCATCAGACCGACTCCAGCGGCCCTTCGGGGCCGCGCCTCATTGCGGCTCTGCGAGCAGCAGCTTGATGTCGTGCACGAGCGCCGGTGCGCCGGTGCCGTAGCGTGTGAAGAGACGGACACGGCCCTTCGCGTCAAAGATGTAAGAGCCGGCCGTGTGGTCCATCAAGTAACTGCCTTCGGTCTTGCCCGGCACCTTGGCAAAGAAGACCTTGAAGTTGCGCGCCACCGTCTTGATCTCGTCGAGCGTTCCCGTGAGCGCGACGAAGCTCGGATCGAAGGCCGTGACGTAGGCCTTGAGGATTTCTGGCTTGTCGCGCTCGGGGTCGACCGTGACGAATACGCCTTGCACTCGCGCACCGTCGGCGCCGAGCTCGCCCTTCACCGCCGCCAGCTCGGCCATCGTGGTGGGGCAAACATCCGGACACTGCATGTAGCCGAAGAAGACGACGGTGACCTTGCCCTTGAAATCCGCCAGCGTGCGGCGATTCCCGTCGGCATCGGTCAGGGACAACTCGCGTGCGTAGTCCGCACCGGTGATGTCGATCGACTTGAACGGCTCGCCGTGCTTGGGTGGCGCAGCGTCTGCACCTGTCGTACCGCCCTGGCGATTGCAGGCACCCAGCATCGACGCCAGTCCGACGACGAACGATGCAATCACGAGACGACGAAAGAGGCTATCCATGGGCTTAGGTAGTGGTCCAGCAACAGAGCCGCAAACAACAGCGACAGGTGCCAGATGGAAAATCGAAAGGTCTTCCGCGCCAAGGCGTCGCTGTAATCGCGCCAGAGCTGAAAGGCATAGAGGATGAAACCCGCGCCGAGTACGACGGCTGCAGCCAGGTAGAGATACCCGCTCATGCGAAAGACGAAGGGCAACAACGTGGCCGCAAAAAGCACCAGCGTATACAGCAGCACCTGCAGACGCGTGAATTCCGACCCATGGGTAACCGGCAGCATCGGTAGACCCGATTTGCGATAGTCCTCCACGCGGTACAGCGCCAGCGCCCAGAAATGTGGTGGCGTCCAGAGGAAGATGATCAGGCACAGGATCAACGCCTCGGGGCCGACATCGTTGCGCATCGCGGCCCAGCCCAGAACGGGTGGCATCGCTCCCGACGCGCCGCCGATCACGATGTTCTGTGGCGTCAGCGGCTTGAGTACCACCGTGTAGACGACGGCATAGCCGACGAAGGTGGCGAAGGTGAGCCACATCGTGAGCGGGTTGACCCAAAACCACAACATTGCGCTTCCCGCACCGCACAGCACACCCGAAAAGCTGAGCGTCTGCGCCAGACTGAGTTCGCCCTTGGCAGTGGCGCGCCACGCCGTGCGCGCCATGCGGGCGTCGATCTGTTGCTCGATCAGGCAGTTGAACGCCGCAGCTGCACTGGCGACCAGCCAGATGCCCGCGGTCGCGGCGCCTGCCAGCCGCAAATCGGGCAGGCCGGGCTCGGCGAGCAGCATGCCGATGACGGCGCAGAAGACGATCAGCTGCACCACGCGCGGCTTGGTCAACGCGTAGTACTGCGACCAACGCGAAGCGCTCGGCTGGGGTCGTGCAAGGGTCTGCGACATGGAAGGAGAGATTCTAGGCAGGCGTGTTCGGCAACGCCCGCAGGTCATGGCTGGCGGCAGGTGAGCGAGCGAACAGACGCGCCAACAGCGACGCCGTCACGCCGACCATGGCCGCCGCGCCCGCCGTATGTGCCAGGGCCGCGATGAGCGGCCATCCCAACACGACGTTGGACAGCCCACTCGCGAGTTGCCACAGGGCGAGTGCAGCCAGCGTGAGGGCATAGCGCCTCGGTACGGCACCCCCAGCGGCATGCAGCCGCCACGCGAATGCCAGCATGGCCGGCAGCAACAGGAAAGCAAAGATCCGATGCACCATGTGCACCGCCACCAGCGCCTCGCGCGAGAGAAAACCTCCATGCCCGGCGCGCCCGAGCTCGCGCAGCAGCGTGAAGCCTTCGGCGAAGTTCATGTTCGGCCACCACTGGCCATCACATTGCGGGAATCCGGTGCACGCCAGCACGGCGTAGTTGGTGGACACCCATCCTCCGAGGGCCATCTGGACCCAAACCATCCCAGTGACGAGGTACGCGCCGCGCGCGAGCGCGGGCGTCAAGGACAGTGGCTGACTCCGCCACGCCTCACGCTGCACGACGAGCAGCGCGAGAAGAACCAGGCCGCCCAGAAGATGCAGGGTGACGATGGCCGGATAGAGCTTGAGCGTCACGGTGAATTTTCCGAACAAGCCCTGCACGATGACCCAGGACAGCGTTGCGGTCGACCACCATGGCGACAGTGGAAGGCGCCGCCTCTCGATCCAGGCCACAACGGCAGCCACGAGAATCAAGGCCCCCACGATCATGGCGAGATAGCGATGGATCATCTCTATCCACGCCTTCGCAAACGTGACCGGGCCCGTCGGCATCGTGGATTGCGCCGCGTGGATCTCATCATGCGCGCCGAATGGGCTGGCCTCGGCATAGCACCCCGGCCAATCCGGACAACCAAGTCCCGAATCGGTGAGCCGTGTGAAGGCGCCGAAGACGATGAGGTCGAAAGTCAGAAAGGCCGTGAATGCCGTCAGCGCCGCAACGCGCCAGGCCACGTCCTTGCCGCGTTGTCGTCGCCAGACCCAGGCGAGTGGCAACAGCGTCAGCATGCCTGCCCAAAGCGCCATGCGCAGGGCCGGCGAAAAGTCGACGAGCGCCCCTGCCTGCACGGTCAGCGTCCCGCGGTGTCCCAGCCGGCTGAGGCCCGCAGCAGGCGCTCCAGGTCGCGCTTCAGCCGCATGGGGTCGGGATCGCGGGGCGTTCGCATCATCCACTCGCCCATGGGATCGACGATGTACAGATGATCTTCCAGAGCCTGGCCCTTTTCGGGTTCCAGCCAGCGCGCGAGGTCGGCACGCGGCACACGCAGGACGTGAGCCGCCTCGCCGCGGCCGAGCGCCGCCAGAAGTTCGGGCTTCACCGGCAGGTCGTCGTCGATCAGCCAAACGCGGTCGACGCGGTCGCGGTCGCGGCCCATCATTTCGCGCCACTGCCTCTGGACGAACAGGCGCCTGTCGCAGGCGGCGTCGCAGGCGCCCGACCCGACCGAGATCAGCAGCCACTGCCCCCGCAGGCTCTTCGCCACGACAGAAGCGCCCTGGAGGTCGCGCACGGGCAAGGCATCGGGCAAGGGGCGCGTGGGCAGGATCAATGTGCTGTAGTTGGTGCGACCTTCGGGCCGGATCACGAAATACGTCAGATAGGACGCCACTACCGGTGCCGCGCAGACCGCCAGCACAAGCAACATCTTGATGCGTCCGGACGTTGTGCGGCGGCCCAGCGCTTGTGCATCGACCGTGGGCATCGTGTGCACGGTCAAGCCCAGAGGTTCAAGGTTGCTCTGGCCGAGAGCGCCGCGGGCGGATGATTTGGAACCAGACATAGAGGATGACCGTCAGCGCGCTCAGCGCAAACCATTGGAAGGCGTAGCCGTAATGCATGTGCACGTTGGCCGCTGGCAGCGGCCAGTCGCGAAGCAGTCCGTCCGAGGGTGCGCCCGGGCGATCGAGCAATTGCACCGAGAGAGGCCGAAGGGCAAGGCGTGTCTCGCGGGCGAACTCCACCAGATCGATATTTTGCCGGATTGCCCCCGTGGACGCAGAGTCGAACTCATACAGCCGCCCCGGCGGCGGGGCGATCCGCCCGACGACTTTTACGCTGGATTCTGGCAATGGTTGGGCGGACACCCGCGTCCGATCGAGCTGATCTCGCGGCAGCCAACCGCGCTGCACCAGCACGGAGGTTCCGTCCGCCAGCGCCAGCGGCGTCACGACGATAAAACCGACGCGGCCCGCCATCGGCCGGTTGTCGAGATAGACGGTATATGAAGCCAGCCAGCGACCTTCGAGTTGCACGGGACGGTAATGCTGCGCATCGGCGGCCGCCTGAGAGCGGGCAAGTTCATCAGTGTGCACCGGCGGCAGATTTCGACGTGTGTCGATCTCATGCTGCACCGCGAGCTTGCCACTTGCACGGTCGAGTTGCCAGACGCCCAGCCGCGCGGTCACGCCGGACAGCGCCAGCGCCGCCAGCAAGACGACGGCGCGGGATCTCCTCATCACGAAAGCACCCCGGTCGCACGGGTGAAATAATCTGCAGCCATGCGAATCATCATCGTGATCATGCTCGTCGCCGTACTTGGTGCATTGGCCAGCGCCGGCTTGCTGATGCTGCGCCGCGGCGGCGACGACCGCGAAAAGCGCAATTCATCCATGGCCCACGCGCTGGCGCTGCGTGTGGCACTGTCGATCGGATTGTTCCTGTTCATCCTGTTGGCGTGGGCCATGGGCTGGATCAACCCGACGGGCCTTCCGATTCCTTCATAAGCCCGTCGGCGGCGCAATAAAAAACGCCGCGCGAGGCGGCGTTTGTCGCAGCGTCAACGCACCGCGTTCCTCAAAGCCAGTACACCAGGAAGTACAGGCCGAGCCAAACGACGTCGACGAAGTGCCAGTACCAGGCTGCGCCCTCGAACCCGAAATGGCGCTGTGGCGTGAAATGACCCTTCATCAGCCTCAGCGTGATGAAGGTCAGCATCAACATGCCCACGAAGACGTGAAAACCGTGGAATCCCGTCAGCATGAAGAATGTCGAGCCATAGATGCCGGAGCTGAGCTTGAGGTTGAGTTCGCTGTAGGCGTGCGAGTACTCGTAGCCCTGGACAAACAGGAACGTGATGCCCAGCGCCACCGTGATCCACATCCAGAAGATCGTCTTGCCGCGTGCGCCAGCGAGCAACGCATGGTGCGCGATCGTCAGCGTGAGCCCCGACGTGAGCAACAAGGCCGTGTTGATCGTCGGCAGCCAGAAAGGCCCCATCGTGCCGAAAGGCTCGACCGTGCCAGCCGGCGAGGCTGTCGCGCCACCACCGGCGCTCGGCCAGACCGCCTTGAAATCAGGCCATAGAAGCTGGTGATCAAGATTGCCGAGCATGGGCAGTGCGTGTACGCGAGCCCAGTACAACGCGCCGAAAAAGGCTGCAAAGAACATCACTTCCGAGAAGATGAACCAGCTCATGCTCCATCGGAAAGATACGTCGATGCGGTCGGAGTACATGCCGCCTTCGCTCTCGCCGATCGCCTGGCGGAACCAGCGGAACATCACCGTGAGCCAGACGATCACGCCGGCCAACAGTACATAGGCGCCCCAGCCGTTGCCATTGACCCATTGCCCGGCGCCGAAGATCAACAGAAACAGGCCGAAGGCCATCTGCACCGGATGCTGCGACGGCGATGGAACAAAGTAGTAGGGCGCGCTGCCCGATGGCGTCATGGCCGACATGGAATCACTCTCCTCGAAACTGAATCTCTGAATCGTTCTGGTGCCGCTACCCTGCGGCGACACCGCTGCCCACCACCCAGCGCACCAGCATCACGAGCACGCCGATGAAAAGCGCTGCGCCGATGACACCGGCCACGATGACGTGCACGGGGTTGAGTTTCTGTACGTCGCTCTCGTAACCGGCGCGCTTTCGGATGCCGAAGAACGACCAGGCCACTGCCTTGGCCGTCTGCAAGAAGGACGACGATCTGGACGCGGCATCGCGCAGGCCGCCACCCGGGGCATTGCTCATGATCGTGCTCCTGCGGCGCGGGCAGCCGCATCGACGCGACCCTCGGGCGCAGGCGGCGTACGCCCGCCGACCTCGAAGAAGGTATACGACAAGGTGATGGTGGTGACGTCGCGAGGAAGCTTGCTGTCGATATAGAACACGACGGGCCACGTCTTCGACTCGCCAGGCCCCAGCGTGTGCTCGCTGAAGCAGAAGCACTCGACCTTGTTGAAGTGTCCGCCCGCCTGCATGGGGGCATAGCTCGGAATGGCCTGCGCAACCATCGTCCGGTTCTGGATATTCCTGAACTCGTAGTTGACGGTCGTCAGCTCGCCAGGGTGTACCTGGATCGAGTGCACCGCCGGCTTGAAATCCCATGGGCCACGCGCATTGGCGTCGAACTCGACCGTCACGGTGCGGCTGAGGTCCACCTGCGAATTCCTCGACGCCCGTCCGCCCGACTCGGCACGCTCGGACAGCGCCAGCACATTGATGCCCAGCGCATTGCAGATGGCGCGGTACATCGGCACGAGCGCATAGCCGAAACCGAACATCGCTGCGGCGACGACGAGCAGCTTGGTCAGCATGCGGCGGTTTTCGGCGGTGAGAATCGTCATGGACCGAGCCACCACACCTTCGCGACAAAACCGATTGCGAAGATCACCGCGGCCGATGCCAGGATCAGCGCCAGCCGGACATTGGCCTTGCGTTGCGACTCGGTGGTCATGTCGATGGCCCGAGAAGTCCGATCAGCCGATGACCTTGGTGGCCGTCGCGTTGAGCTTGGGCGGCGTCTCGAAGGTATGCCACGGTGCCGGCGACGGCACTTCCCATTCGAGACCTTCGGCGCCTTCCCACGGCTTCTGCGGCGCCGGCTCACCCTTGCCGCGCATCATCGGGACGACGACGAACAGGAAGAAGTAGACCTGCGCGAATCCGAACATGAACGCACCCACCGAGGCGAGCGCATTGAAGTCCGCGAACTGCATCGGATAGTCGGCATAACGGCGTGGCATGCCGGCCAGGCCGAGGAAGTGCATCGGGAAGAAGGTGACGTTGAAGGCAATCAGCGACCACCAGAAGTGGATCTTGCCGCGTGTCTCGGAGTACATCACGCCGGTCCACTTGGGGCCCCAGTAATAGACGCCCGCGAACAGCGCGAACAGCGAGCCGGCGACCAGCACGTAGTGGAAGTGCGCCACCACGTAGTAGGTGTCCTGCAGTTGGGTGTCGATCGGCGCCATGGCCAGGATCAGGCCGGTGAAACCACCCATCGTGAACACGAACAGGAAGCCGACCGCCCACAGCATCGGGGTCTCGAACGTCATCGAGCCGCGCCACATCGTCGCCAGCCAGTTGAAGATCTTCACGCCCGTCGGCACCGCGATCAGCATCGTCGCGTACATGAAGAAAAGCTGACCCGTCACCGGCATTCCGGTGGCGTACATGTGGTGCGCCCAGACGATGAAGGACAGGATCGCGATCGACGCCGTGGCGTACACCATCGACGCATAGCCGAACAGGGGCTTGCGTGCAAACGCCGGGATGATGGCGCTGACGATGCCGAAGGCCGGCAGGATCATGATGTAGACCTCGGGGTGACCGAAGAACCAGAAGATGTGCTGGTACATCACCGGGTCCCCGCCACCGGCCGGGTTGAAGAACGACGTGCCGAAATGACGATCGGTCAGCGTCATCGTGATGGCGCCGGCGAGCACCGGCATCACCGCGATCAGCAGGTAGGCCGTGATGAGCCATGTCCAGGCGAACAACGGCATCTTCATCAACGTCATGCCAGGCGCACGCATGTTGAGGATCGTGACGATAATATTGATCGAGCCCATGATCGAGCTCGCACCCATGATGTGCATGGCGAAGATGCCGGCGTCCATCGATGGGCCCATCTGCAGCGTGAGCGGTGCATAGAGCGTCCAGCCGGCGGCAGGCGCACCGCCCGGCATGAAGAACGAACCCACGAGCATCGTGGCCGCCGGGATCAGCAGCCAGAAACTCAGGTTGTTCATGCGCGCGAATGCCATGTCCGCGGCGCCGATCTGCAACGGGATCATCCAGTTCGCGAAGCCCACGAAGGCCGGCATGATGGCGCCGAACACCATGATCAGGCCGTGCATCGTGGTGAGCTGGTTGAACAGCTGCGGGTTCACGAACTGCAGGCCGGGCTGGAACAGCTCGGCGCGAATACCCAGCGCCAGCACACCACCCACCATCAGCATGGTGAAGCTGAACAGCAGGTACATCGTGCCGATGTCCTTGTGGTTCGTCGCAAACAGCCACCGGCGCCAGCCATGCGGGTGACCGTGGGAGTGATCGTCGTGCCCGGCCGCATGGCCGTGATGGTCAAGTACTGCGCTCATTGCGTTACCTCGATTTCAATGACTTTGCGGACGGCGCTCACTTGCGCGCGGCGACAACTTCGGCGGGTTGAACCGCCTGTCCGGTCTTGTTCGACCAATTGTTCTTGGTGTATGTGATCACCGCCGCGATCTCGGTGTCGGACAGCGACTTCCAAGACGGCATCGCGCCGTTGTTCTGGCCGTTCAGAAGCACCATGATCTGCTTGGTCTTGTCGGCGTCCTGAACCACCGCGGCGCCGTCGAGCGGCTTGATCGGCCCCGCGCCCTTGCCGTCCGGGCGATGGCAGGCCGCGCAATTGGCGTTGTAGACCTTCTCGCCGCGCGCGATCAGGTCTTCGAGCTTCCACACCTTGGCCGGGTCGTCCGCGGCCGCAGCCATCGCCTTCTTCTTGTCATCGACCCACTTCGCATAGTCGTCATGGCTCAGCACCTTGACGTGGATCGGCATGTAGGCGTGCTCCTTGCCGCACAACTCGACACACTGACCGTAGAAGTCGCCTGTCTTGTCCGCACGGAACCACGTGTCACGCACGAATCCCGGGATCGCATCCTGCTTGACGCCAAAGGCCGGCACCATCCACGAATGGATGACGTCGTTCGCTGTCGTCACGACACGAATCTTGCGGTCGACCGGCACCACCAGGGGGTTGTCCACCTTGAGCAGGTAGTCGTCAGTGGCCTCGGGACGGCCGGAATCGGACATCGCCCGCTGCTTCAGATCGAGTGCCGACAGGAAGCCGATGCCCTCGCCTTCGCCCTTGATGTAGTCGTAGCCCCATTTCCACTGGTACCCCGTGGCCTTGATCGTGATGTCGGCATTGGAGGTGTCCTTCTGTGCAACCACCGTCCGGGTTGCAAGTGCCCCCATTCCGATGACGATCACAAACGGAACGACCGTCCAGGCGATCTCGACCGCCACGCTTTCGTGGAAATTCGCCGCCTTGTAGCCAAGCGATTTGCGGTGCTTCAGGATCGAATAGAACATGACCCCGAAGACGGCGATGAAGATCACCGTGCAGATCACCATCATGATGACGTGCAGCGAATGGATGTCAGACGCCATGCGGCTCGCAGCCGGATGCAGGTCGATCTGGTTCGTCGACGGCCCGCCAGGCAGGTCGTTGACGGCTGACGCCGCCTGCGCAAACAGCGAAGTGCCGAGCGCAAGGCTCCAGCGGGACAGGGACGACCGAAGCAGGGACATCGTTTTCATCTTGGATCTTCAGACGGAAATGCAGAGGGCGGCAGGCTGCGCGCTGATCGCAGCGCGAGCCGGAGTTCATTGGCAAGTGTCGGGCGCAGTTCCGGGCGCAGAAAGCGACCGACGAGAACACGATGGCCCTGCCCGGAGATTTCGACCAGCGATCCTTCGCCGTGCCGCGGCTCGACAGAGACCCACTCGGCGCGGAATTCCGTCATCACGGTTCGGCTCCCGTTGGACTGCTCCACTTGCAGCGTCTGGCCTGTCAGCGTGAGCAGGTCTCCGTCGCGCACGTGGCGCGCGAACATCAGCATCGCCGCGCCGACCGCCAGCAGTTCCAGCCCGGCAAAGGCCAGGACCACGGTCGCGCCGTGAAATGCGAAAGGGGTCGCGATGACCATGGACAAGCCACAAAGCGACAAGTAGACGGCCCCCAGTTGGGCCGGCGTCATCGAGCAATTGCGGCGCAGCACCCATTGAACGCCAGCATCGATGCCGGCACGCCCGAGACGCCAACCCGCCGCAGGCGAAGCCGCGGTGCCGGTCCAGGGTGAGGGTGAGATCGCTACCGACATTGCAGAGGCAGATTCATGTGCGTGCTGTGACCGAAACAGCCGCCCCGATGGCAGCCGCCGGACGGCAAGGTCGCCACCTCGCCAAAACGACCGGGAATTCTAGCGTAGGTATCAGTGCCGACTTATCTGGAGGGACGAGCACGGCGGGCTTTCACCATGGCCCGCATATCGGCGAGTTCCACACGGGATTCGGCAGCCACACGCGCCCGCGGCAGCGGCTTGAATGCGTGTCCGTAGACGATCTCGAAATCGAGTTCGAGCCTGCCTGCCGGGCCGCGAGCGGCAAGGCCCGCAAGCGCGTCGATCCATCTCGCCCGCCAGCGGGGTGTACGCAGCCCGGCGAACCTGCCGCTGGCGGCGTTCGCGCCGAGTGATCTCAGCTCCAACAAGGCCGAGTCGGCGTTGGACCACGTCAACGTGATCGTCTCCTGGTCCATCACCGGGTCGGCAAAACCCGCTTCGACGAGCATGTCGCCGAGGTCGTGCATGTCGACCAGCGGTCCCATCGGAGGGCCCCATCCCGAGCGCTCGTACAGGGCTCTCAATTGCGGCAATGTGCCGGGGCCGAGTGTGGAGAACATGAGGAAACCGTCGACCGCCAACGCACGATGCCACCGCGCGAATGACTCGAGTGGATTGAAGACCGTGTGCAGTGACATGTTGGACCACACCAGGTGCGCCTGGCCGTCGGCGACCTGCTCCACACGCTGCGGCGCCGACGGCGCACGCCATCGGCTCGGCGACCACCATGGCAATGACTGCCGGCCGGGGGGCGCAGGCTCCACGGTGATGCGGCGCGCGCGAGGGTAGGCGGCCGCCAGTCGGTCCTGACCGCCGCCGATGTGCGACCACCAGTCGAGCACGCACCCCGGTTGCAACCGGATGATCGACAAGCGCTCGCCCATCCGACGCGCCACCTCGCTGTGAAGCCAGGGTGCCGTGGGGGCACGTTGCAGGCGCCTCACCACGCGGGCGAGCGCCACCGCATCGACGCCGTGTCGAGGCGTCGCTGAAGGGGTCGCACCGGCCATCTGGGCAGTATATTGACGTGTGTCCAACCCTGAAGAGTCCGCTGTCGAACACCGCCCGTGGCGGGTTCCGAGCCAGTGCGAGGTCTGCCGTCGCTGGAGTCGCGAACGAATCTGTATCGACTGCGTCACGCGATTCGCACCGGCCACGCCGCGTTGCGAGGCCTGCGCAGTGCCGCTGGCGGGTGCCCGGTTGTGCGGCGAATGCCTGCGCCAGCCCCCAGCGTGGTCGCATGCCATCGCAGCGGCAGACTACGACTTTCCGTGGGATCGTCTCGTCATCGATTTCAAGTTCCATGGCAAGGTCGAACTCGCCTCCGCGCTCGCGCAGCGACTCGCGGGCGCCGTGAAGACGAGCGCAAGCTTGCCGGCCGTCGACATCGTCGTGCCCATACCGTTGTCGGCGTCGCGGCTGGCCGAGCGCGGATTCAACCAGGCATGGGAACTGGCCCGGCGTGTCGCGCGCATTCTCGGCTTGCCCGCCGACGCCGCGGTGCTGCTGCGACCGCTGGACACGGCCCACCAGGCCGATCTGCCACGGGCGCAGCGCGCCGTCAATTTGCGCGGCGCCTTCATGGTCGACCCGCGCCAAAGGCTGCGTGTGCAAGGCTTGAAGGTGGCTCTCGTCGACGACGTGCTGACCACCGGGGCCACCGCACGCGAAGCGGCTGCCGCCCTCCTGCGCGCAGGTGCGGCCGGCGTGCAGGTGTGGACCTTGGCGCGCACACCCTGAGCGTCCCATGTTCAACATCGTTCTCGTCCAGCCCGAGATTCCGCCCAACACTGGCAACGTGATCCGCCTGGCAGCCAATACCGGCTGCGCGCTGCACCTCGTCGAGCCGCTGGGATTTCGCATGGACGATCCGCTGCTGCGGCGTGCGGGCCTGGACTATCACGAGTACGCGCCCGTGCGCCGGCACCGGTCGTGGGACGCCTTGTTGGACACCGAACGCGCCGATGCACAGCGCATGTTCGCGTTCACCACCCGGGGGACCGCTGCCATGTCCGACGTGGTCTGGCGCCCCGGGGACTGGTTGGTCTTCGGCAATGAAACTTCGGGCCTGCCCGCCGGGCTTCGAGACTCGTTTGCGCCGGCCCAGCGCGTGCGCCTGCCGATGCGCCCGGGGCAGCGAAGCCTCAATCTGAGCAATGCGGTCGCGGTCGTCGTGTTCGAGGCGTGGCGCCAGAACGGCTATGAGGGCGCTGGTTGATGCAGGACCCTCCACCCGCCAGAGAGATCCGCGTCCGGACTCCCCGATAGAGATGCGCGGAGCGTCAATCTTCCGGTCGCGACCCGCGTGCCATCAACACGGCGACGGCTCCGGTTGGCGACATCCGCCCCTCGAGCACCTCGACGACGGCCTGGGTGATCGGCATCTCGATACCGTGTGAACGCGCCCGGTTCAGCACCGTCGCAGCGCTGTACACACCCTCGGCCACGTGGCCGATGCTGGCCAGTACCTGATCCAGGGATTGCCCGCGCGCCAGCATCTGGCCGACCTGCCGGTTGCGCGACAGCGCCCCGGTGGCGGTCAGCACCAGATCCCCCAGCCCGGACAGGCCCATGAACGTCGAAGCCTGCGCACCGAGTGCAACGCCCATGCGCGTCATCTCGGCGAGGCCTCGTGTAATGAGGGCGGCACGTGCATTCAGGCCTGGCACACCCGCGCCGGCTTCGCCTTGCTCGGCCAAGCCATCGAGGATGCCGGTGGCGATGGCCATCACGTTCTTCACCGCGCCGCCGACCTCGACGCCAGTCGGGTCTGCCGAGGTGTACACACGCAGCGTGTCGCCATGAAAGGCGTCGACCACGCGGGCGTTCAAGCCCGCGTCGGTGCTCGCCGCCACCAGCGCCGTCGGCTGGCCCCGAGCCACCTCGATCGCGAAGCTCGGGCCTGACAGCACACCTGCCAGCGCGCCGAGGCGTTCCTGGCGCGAGATCTCGTGACCCAACGCGCCGGAACCCGCTTCGAACCCCTTGCACAGCCATACGGCCGGTGCTTCGGCTGGCAACCAGCGCAGCGTCTCTCGCAAGCCGCTCATCGGCGTTGCGATCACGACCAGATCGGCAGCCTCGGACTGCAGCACGTCAGTCACATCGCTGGTGACCCGCAGGGCTGGCGGAAGCGCCACGCCCGGCAGGTAGCGCGCGTTCTCGCCCACGCGCCGCATTTCGGCGGCCTGTCCGGCGTCACGGGCCCAAAGCACCACGTCGTGCGCCCTTGCGGCGCGGCTCGCCAATGCCGTGCCCCAGGCACCCGCCCCGAGCACGGCAATCCTCATCGGCGCACGCCTCGAGGCGACGTCAGTTGGCGCTCGTGATGATGCTCGAACCGTTGCCCGGCGCAGCCGCCTGGGCCTGCTGGGCTTCGAACATGGCCTGGAAGTTGACCTCGGTGAGCAGGATGGGCGGGAATCCGGCTCGTGTGCAGACGTCGGAGACGATCGCACGCAGGTACGGGTAGATCATCTGCGGGCAGACCACGCTGACGATGCCCTGCGCCTGCTCTTCGGGGATGTTGCGCATCTCGAAGATGCCGGCCTGCTTGGCCTCGACGAGGAACAGCACCTTGTCCGCCACCTTCGTGGTGACCGTTGCCGTCACACAGACTTCGACGATCCCCTCGGCCACCGGCTCGGCACTCATGCCCAGGCTGATGTCGACCTGGGGTTGTGTCTGCTCGAGCAGGATCTGCGGCGAGTTCGGCTGCTCCAGCGACAGGTCCTTGAGGTACATGCGCTGGATCTGGAATACAGGGGCGTTGTCTTGGTCGGCCATGGTGATAGGGGTCTCGTGAAATGGCCGCGCAGCCGGGGCAGCCGCGCAGGGCAGCCGGTGATTATCGCCGGTGCCGCGATGCCGGGCCTCAGGCCAGGAGCGTCGCGAGTTCGCCCTTCTGGTCGAGATCGACGAGGTCGTCGCAGCCCCCCACGTGACGGTCCCCGATGAAGATCTGAGGCACCGTGCGGCGGCCCGTGATCTCCATCATCTGCTGACGGGCTGCCGGGTCGAGGTCTACACGGACCTCATCGATCTGGTCGACCCCGCGCTCCTTGAGCAACGCCTTTGCGCGAACGCAGTAGGGGCAGACCAGGGTCGTGTACATCTTGACGGCGTTCATGCGTGCGGACCAGTGACAAAAAGGAAAATTGTCGTGCAGGTGCTGCGATCCTGCCCGGGCGCCCGTTCAAGACCCCGGGCGAGCCCCTTCGATAAGGCCGCCTACTTGGCTGCGGCCTTCTCCGTCGGAAGATTCGCCTCACGCCAGGCTGAATTGCCGCCGGCCAGCGGCTGCACATTCTGGTAGCCGATTTTCCGCAGGACGGCTGCGGCGCGGTTCGAACGCGCGCCGGAGGCGCACATCACGATCAGCGGCAGCGCCTTGTTGGCCGGGAGGTCCTTCGAATTCTCGAGCGAGCCGAGCGGGACATTGCGTGCGCCGACGGCATGCCCCGCCGCAAACTCCGCCGGCTCGCAGACGTCGATCAACACACCCTTCTCGCGGTTGATCAGACGCACGGCCTCGTTGGTGCCGATCGCACCGCTCCGAGCGCCACCCTTGAGCACCGGCCAGACGAGCAAGGCGCCGGATACGAGGGCCACGACGAAGAGCAGCCAGTTGTCGACAAAGAAATTCACGTGAGCCTGTCAGATCGTGGAAACCGCGGATTATAAAATTTCAGATCACCTCCTCACGGCAGACCCCATGCACAAGCTCGTTCTGATCCGCCACGGCGAGTCCGCCTGGAACCTCGAAAACCGGTTCACTGGCTGGACCGACGTGGGCCTGACGCCCACGGGCATCGACCAGGCACGGCAGGCCGGACGCCTGCTCAGGGAGGCCGGATACGAATTCGACGTGGCCTACACGTCGGTGCTCAAGCGGGCCATCTGGACCCTGTGGCACTGCCTCGACGAGATGGACCGTACCTGGCTGCCGGTGCGCAACGACTGGCGCCTGAACGAGCGTCACTACGGGGCGCTGCAAGGGCTCAACAAGGCCGAAACGGCCAAGAAGTTCGGCGACGACCAGGTGCTCGTCTGGCGCCGCAGCTACGACACGCCGCCGCCCGCGCTGGAGCCGTCGGACCCGCGCAGCGAGCGCAACGACCTGCGTTACGCCCGCCTGGCGCCGGGCCAGGTCCCGCTCACCGAGTGCCTGAAAGACACCGTGGCGCGTGTCTTGCCTTGCTGGGACGAGTGCCTGGCGCCGGCGATCCGGGCCGGCGAGCGGCTCGTCATCGCCGCACACGGCAACAGCATGCGTGCCCTCGTGAAATACCTGGACGGCATCTCCGACGACGCCATCGTCGGCCTGAACATCCCGAACGGCATCCCGCTCGTGTACGAACTCGACGCCAACCTCGAGCCGATCCGGAGCTATTACCTCGGCGACGCCGAGGCCGCTGCCAAAGCCGCCGCCGCGGTGGCGAACCAGGGCAAGGCATAAGGCCGGCCTGCAGGCTGCCGCGAGACGCGGCACGCGCCCCGACCCCGTGCGCCGTGGCCCGCTACGGGTCGACCAATCCGTAGACCTGCTCCGGCAGCACACGCGGCAACCCGACACGCTCGGTCAGAGGGCCGGTGATCGCATACTCGGATTGCGACGTGTCGCGCCGTGGCGTGTCGCGGCAAGGCTTGCCAGCAGCGTCCAGCAACGCTGCCACCGTGGGAGCATTGCCTGCCGCGCTGCGCTGGACCACGACCGCGGCGTCGCCGTTGCGCAGGCGCACGAAGTCACCAGGCGGATAGATTCCCAGCGCCTTGATCAAGGCGCCCGCCACGGGGCCGCCCTGCTCCGCCTGAAACAACTGGCGCGCCGCAACCTGCGGAACGAGTGGCGTGCGCAAGGCCCGCGGGCTCACCTTGGCCATGAAGACGTCGGACGCACGCAACACACGCACGAGGTTTGACACTTCCGCCAGCGCCCTGGGGTAACCACCGCCACCCGGTTGCTCGTGATGGTCCTCGACAGTCGCCAGCCAGTCGGACTCCGCCACGCCGCTGTCGCGCAGCATTTGCGCGGACCGCTGCGTATGGGTGCGGATGAGGTCCATCTGCTTCTTGGTCGGTGGGTCGTGCTGCTCGGCCATCTGCGCCTGCAACTCGGTCATCGACACGTTCATCGTCAGCGCGGCACGCATCAGGCACTGCACCTGCGCTGCCGGCCATTCGAGCTGGCGCGCACAGAACAACGCCACCGTGGCCGTGTGCAGCGCATGGGTCAACCCGTACAGCGCGAAGCGGCGGTCATCCTGACGCATGCACAGAAACAGCGCGGCGTCCGGATGTCTGTCGACGAGCGCGACATGCTCGTCGGCAAACGCCTCAATGCGCGGCGCCAGATCCACCTCGCGTCCGACCAGGCGCAGCAGCGAGTCGAGCTCCCAGGTCCGCTGCTCCCAGCGGTCGAACAGCGTGCGCTTGCGCGCACTCGGTGTAGCCGAAGCACCCCCTGCGGCGGTGGCCGCCAATTGCTCGCGCGCGGCCTGCGCGTCGGCATATTCCACGCAGGCCCCACGTTCGAGCAGCGCCTGCAACTGACGCACGTCCACCACACGCTGGCCGGCCGCCAGCAGAAGGCGGCCATTGGCGTCGAGCACCTTGAACGGCAGCGGCGCGCCGGGCGACATCAATGCGCTCACCTCGGCCAGCGGCACCCGGCGCGCCTCGGTAGTCATGCGTCGCTCCAGCGCAGCGAAGCCAGCGCGGCGGCCAGCATCGGGACGACCGACACCACGTTGCTCGCATGCGGCACGCAGTCCGTGCTCCAGACATGGCGCACGCCGGCGACACGCAGCTGCTCGACGGCGTCGCCGACAAAAAGCCCATGGGCCACCGCCACGTCGACGCTTGCAGCGCCGCGCGCCAGCACGCCGCGGGTGGCCTGCACCAGCGTGCGCCCGGTGCTGGCGACGTCGTCGAGCAGCACGACGGAGCGCCCGGCAACGTCCACGTCGGGCAATGCCACCTCGACATCGCGGTCGCCGTGGCGCTGCTTGTGGCACACGGCGTGCGACAGCCCCGGCCGCGCCGCCGCGGCGCGTACCCATTGCGCCGCCTCTTCGTCCGGCCCGATCAGAAGCGCCCCCGGGACCTGCCGCGCGATCCAGTCGCCGAGCAGCGGCGCCGCCGTCAGCGCGATGCCGCGCCGGCCAGGCACCACGTCGTCCATCGTCGGCACACGGTGCAGATGGGGGTCGACCGTGATCACGGCATCGAACCACGCTGCCAGCGCCCGGCCCAGGTGACGCTGGCTCACCACCTCGCCGGGGCTGAACTCGATGTCCTGTCGCATGTACGCGAGATAAGGGCACACGAGTGCCAGACGCTGCGCCCCGAGCTCGCGTGCGCCGGCAGAGACCAGCATCAGCTGCACGATCTTCTCGTCGGGCTGCTGCAGGCCGCGCAGCAGTGCGACCACGGGGGGCAATCGCGGCGGCAGGCGCAGCCGGCTCTCGCCATCGGGGAATCGGTGGCGCTCGATCAGGGCCAGCGGCCAGCCCAGCGCTTCGGCCAGACGCCGCGCCATCGCGGCCTCATCGTCGAAAGCCAACAACAGGCTCATTCGCAAACCTTTCCGCCGAGCACTCGAGTATCCGCCCGCGACCACCAAGTCGCTCCCAATCGACGGCACAGGGCACGAACGTCAGATACGTCGCGGACGGGCGGCAGGAGGGAAGGCACGTGCGGTGCGCAGAGAGCGCTCAAGCCGGGTCACCCGGCAGCCCGACATAGCCGCGCGGCAACTGGTCGGCCGTACCCACCCGAAAGCCGCTGTCGTCCTGCGCCATGCGGCGCGCAAAATCCAGGTCGGCATCGAACTGGGCATGCAGCCGGTACAGCGCTTCACCGTGCCGGACCGTGTCGCCCAGTTTGAAACGCAGGTCGACACCCGCCCCAGGCACCTGCGGCGCACCGCTCAGCCGGGCAATGCGGGCCAGGCGCAGGTTGTCGATGCCGATGACCACGCCGTCGGCAGGTGCCGGCACGTCGAAGACCAGCGCGCCCGGGCATAGCACCGTCTCCTGCCGGCCCTGCGCGTCGATGATCGCGTTCATGCTTTCCAGTGCGCGCCCTGACTCGAGGATGTCGCGGGCGATGCGGTAACCGTCGCCGCCGCGCACGTCGGGGTCGAACTCGATCACGCGCCCGGCCAGGCGCAACGCCTTCTGGCGCAGGTCCTGCGGCGCCGCCGGATCGTTGGCCAGCACCTGCATCACGTCGCGTGCCTCGAGCACCGGGCCGATGCCGCGGCCGATCGGCTGGCGGCCGTCGGTGATGACCACGTCGAGTTCCAGGCCGAGGCGCAAGCCGACATATTCGAACAGCCGCTTCAGCCGTTGCGCCGCCGGCATGCTGCGCACCTTGGCGGTCGGGCCGACGGGAATGTCGAGCACCAGGTGGGTGGATCCCGCGGCGATCTTCTTCGACAGGATCGACGCCACCATCTGCCCCGGCGAGTCGATCGCCAGCGGCCGCTCGACGGAAATCAGAATGTCGTCGGCAGGGCTCAGGTCGGCCGTACCGCCCCAGGCCAGGCACCCATGCGTGGCACGCGCGATCTCCTTCAGGCGTTCGAGCGGCAGCGCCACCTGTGCCAACACCTCCATCGTGTCGGCCGTGCCGGCCGGCGAGGTGATCGCACGCGATGACGTCTTCGGGCACAACATGCCATGTGCCGCAACGATGGGCACGACCAGCATCGACGTTCGGTTGCCCGGGATGCCGCCGATGCAATGCTTGTCGACGACCGGGCCGGCGCCCACCTCGTGCCGCCAGTCGATGCGCTGGCCGACGGCGATCATCGCCTCGGTGAGGTGGCGCACCTCGTCCCGATCGAGCTCGAACTGGTTGGTCGCCACGACGAAGGCCGCGAGCTCGATCTTCGAATAACGGGCCGCCGCGATGTCGCGCACGATGGCATGAAGGTCGTCGCGTTCGAGCCGCTCGCCTGCGATCTTGCGGTGCAGCGCCGCGATCGACGCCGGCGGCTCGGCATGCTCGATGATCGCCGGATGGCCCGGCTCGACGTCCATGCGCTTGAAGGCGTCCTCCGACAGCCCGAGTTCGCGCGGCTCGACGATGCAAACGTCGTCGACCACGTTCAGCACGGCCACGATGGTCTTCCCGTTGGCCTGCACCCGCACCTTGGCGAGGGCCTGGAATCCGGCTGCGCGCACGACCGGGCAATCGCGGTGCAGGAACACCACGCTCTCGCGCCAGGTGTCGATGCCGACGCGACGGATCGCCAGCGTCGGGGCGCTCATCACGTCACGAGGCGCCGGCGGTTCGGCGCGGCCTGGGTGGGTGGTGTGTGCATGACTGCAGCGTAGCGCGACCACGGCTGCGGTGCACTACCCCTCGCGCACGCACATGCCGGCCGACTACGCTCGCTCATCCCAGCGTCTCGGCGATTTGCGCACGCAGCGCCTGCGCCAGGGCACGCCGATCGGCATGCGCCGTGCCCTGCGCCGGCAGCACCGACAGCCGCACACGCAGGCCGTCGGCGCAGGCCAGCATCCACAAACTGCCGGCGATGGTGGTGTCGCCGACGAACTGCGCGGCCGCGCTGATGGCGGCGGTCGAGTCGGAGAACCGGATCGCCACAGGCTGCACCGGGGTCGCGGTGGCGATCGCCGCCTGGAGCAGGTTCGCATGGAAGGGCAGCAGGGTGTGGCCGTCGGCCGTCGTGCCTTCGGGGAAGACCGCGACCGTGTCGCCGGCCTGCAGCGCTTCGGCCATCTGGTGCACGACCCGCATCGCATCGCGCCGGCGTTCGCGCTCGATGTACAGCGTGCCCCCGGCGCCGACCAGCCGGCCGATCAACGGCCAACGCTGTACATCGGCCTTGGACACGAACCGGGCCTCGGGGCACACCGAATGAATCGACATGATGTCGATCCAGGACACGTGGTTCGACACGACGAGCTTCGCGCCGGGGCGAAAGGCCCCTTGCACGTCGAGGCGCAAACCCAGAAGGCGCAGCGTGCCAGCCGACCACCAGCGCACACGCTCGTGCCGCTGCGCCCGGCCGAGCGACGGGAATAGCAGCAGCACGATGGCCAGGCCGTGCAGGCCGTGCAGCACCACGCGCAGGAGACGCCACGCGGCGCGCAGCCGGCGCATCACCCCGCGTCGGATACCGACGTGTGTGCGACCGTACCGGCGACCAGTGTGGCGCGCACCCGTCCCGGCAACTCGAAGCCGCCATGTTCGAAACCGAACGGCGTGTGTTTGCCCTGACTCAGCAGCGCCTCCGGCGTCACGGTCCAGCGCGCCGCGGGGTCGAACACGCACACGTCGCCCACGCCGCCTTCGACGAGCCTGCCGGCGCTCGCGGCCAGCGAACCCAGCGCCTGCCCGAGCACCCGCACCGGCCCGCAGGTCACCACCGACAGCGCGCGCTGCAGCCCCGCGTCACCGCGGATGTCGTCGCCGCCCCACTTGAGCGCCAGACTCAACAGCAGTTCGAGCCCGGTGGCGCCGGGCGTGGCCTCGGCAAACGGCAGGTTCTTCTCGTCGGTGCCGACCGGCATGTGGTCGCTCACCAGGGCGTCGATGGTGCCGTCGGCCAGCCCCGCGCGCAGCGCGTCGCGGTCGCGCGCCTGGCGCAATGGCGGCGTGACGCGCATCGCGGCGTCGAAGTAGCCGATGTCCATATCGGTGAGATGCAGCGAATTGATGCTCACGTCCGCCGTCACCGGCAGGCCCTCGGCCTTGGCCACGCGCACCAGGGCCACGCCGGCGGCGCTCGACAGACGGCACAGGTGCACGCGTGCGCCGGTGCCCCGCACGAGTTCGAAGATCGTATGCAGCGCGACGGTCTCGGCCGCCACCGGCACGCCGGACAACCCAAGCCGCGTGGCGATGGCGCCGCTCGCGGCGACGCCGTGGCCGAGCCAGCGGTCCTGCGGGCGCAGCCACACCGTGTAGCCATAGGTCGACGCATATTGCAGCGCGCGCTGCAGCACCAGCGTGTCGGCGACGGCCTCCTCGGCTTGCGAGAAGCCCACGCAGCCGGCCTCGGTGAGTTCGGCCATCTCGGTGAGCGCCTCGCCCTTGAGCCCGCGTGTCAGCGCGCCGAGCGGGAACAGGCGGCACCGGCTCAACTTGCGCGCCCGGAACTTGAGCATCTCCACCAGGCCCGGCTCGTCGAGCGTGGGGTCGGTGTCCGGCGGGCACACGAGACTCGTCACGCCGCCGGCCGCGGCCGCGTTGAGCTCGCTCTCGAGCATGCCTTCGTGCTCGAGGCCGGGCTCGCGCAGGCGCGCCGCCAGGTCCACGAGGCCCGGCGCGACGATGCACCCGGCGGCATCGATCGTCCGATCGGCGTGGAAATCGCCGCCCACGGCACCGATGATCACGATGCGGCCGGCCGCGATGGCCACGTCGGTGCGCTCGTCGCGCCCGGTCGCCGGGTCGACGACACGGCCGTTCCTGATGACGATCTTCATGCCTCGTTCCCCGCGATGATCGACATCACTGCCATGCGCACCGCGATGCCGAACGTCACCTGCGGCAGGATCACGCTGTGGTTACCGTCGGCCACGGCAGAGTCGATCTCCACGCCGCGGTTGATCGGGCCGGGGTGCATGACGATGGCGTCCGGATGGGCCAGCGCCAGCTTCTCGGGCGTGAGCCCGAAGCTCTTGGCGAACTCGCCCGCGCTGGGCAGCATCGCGCCGCTCATGCGCTCGTTCTGCAGGCGCAGCATGATGATCACGTCGGCGCCGCGAATGCCCTCGGCCATGTCGTGGCACACCCGCACCCCCATCTCGCGCAGGTCGCCCGGCACCAGCGTCTTCGGGCCGACGACGCGGATTTCGGGCACGCCCAGCGTGGTCAGCGCGTGGATGTCGGAGCGCGCCACGCGCGAATGCACGATGTCGCCGACGATCGCCACCGTGAGCTGCGTGAAATCCTTCTTGTAGTGGCGGATCGTGTACATGTCGAGCAGCCCCTGCGTGGGGTGCGAGTGGCGGCCGTCGCCGGCATTCACCACGTGCACGTGCGGCGCGCAATGCTGCGAGATCAGGTAGGGCGCGCCGCTCTCGGAGTGGCGCACGACGAACATGTCGGCATGCATCGCGGACAGGTTGGCGATCGTGTCGAGCAGGCTCTCTCCCTTGGCCGTGCTCGAACGTGCGATGTCGAGGTTGATGACGTCGGCGCTCAGGCGCTTGGCGGCGATCTCGAACGTGGTTCGTGTACGCGTGCTGTTCTCGAAGAACAGGTTGAACACGCTCTTGCCGCGCAGCAGCGGCACCTTCTTGACGTCGCGCTCGTTCACGCTCAGGAAGGTGCCCGCGGTATCGAGGATCTGCGTCACGACGGCCTGCGGCAGGCCCTCGATCGACAGCAGGTGGATCAGCTCCCCGTGTTTGTTGAGCTGCGGATTCCGTCTGGACAGCATCACGTGAGTGCCTCGACCTCGAAGGTGAACAGCCCGCCGGGGTCGCGCGCCAGCGACAGGCGCTGGTTGGACGGCAGCTCGATCGTTGCTGCGGCGTAGGCGGCGGCGATGGGCAGTTCGCGCCCGCCGCGGTCCACCAGCACGGCCAGTGCCACGCTGGCGGGTCGGCCGAAATCGTAAAGCTCGTTCACCGCGGCGCGGATGGTGCGCCCAGTGAACAGCACGTCGTCGACGAGCACGATGTGCTGCCCGTCGACGGCAAACGGCAAGCTCGTCGCATCAGTGGCCGACGACAGCCCGCGCGAGCCGAAGTCGTCGCGGTGCAGCGTGCTCGAGATCACGCCATGGGTGCCGGGCAGATGCAGGTCGTTCTGCAGCCGCTCGGCCAGCCACGCGCCGCCCGACCAGACCCCCACCAGCACGGCACCTTCGGGCATCAGGGCACGCACGCCTTTGCGCAGGTCGGCGTACAGCGATTCGGCGTCAAGGTTCAGCATCGTCGTCGTCCAGGCTCCGGAAATACTGTTCGAGGATCAGCGCGGCAGCCGCGGCGTCGGCATCGGGTGCGCCCATGGCCAGCGCCTCGGTGGTCGTGTAGCGCTCGTCCACCTCGTGCACCGGCAGCCCGAAACGGCCGTGCAGCTGGCGCGCAAAACGCTGCGCGCGGCGTGTATTGTCGTGTGGCGCCCCGTCGGGATGGAACGGCACCCCGACGACCAGCGCGTCGGGCTGCCACTCGGCCACGAGGGCGGCAATGGAGGCAAAACGGGCGTCACCCTCGGCCGCCAGTGTCTTGAGCGGCCATGCCGACTTGAGCAACGTGTTTCCGGTGGCAACGCCCACGCGGCGGGTGCCGTAGTCGAAACAAAGGAAGGACTGCACGCGGGGCCGGGGAACGCCCGGTGGGTTCACGCCGCCGCCCCATGCGTCGACCGCCCGCACTTCGTCACGCGTGGCCTGCATCCGTACTCAGCATGCGCGGGTCGATGCCCAGCAACGACAGTGCGCGGTCGTAGCGCTGCTCGCACGGCGTATCGAAGATCACGGCCGGATCGGCGTCCACCGTCAACCAGCCGTTGCGGCCGAGTTCGTCCTCGAGCTGCCCGGCCGACCAGCCGCTGTAGCCCAGCGTGACGAGCACTCGCTTCGGGCCGGCGCCATTCGACATCGCCTCCAGCACGTCCTTGCTCGTCGTCATCTCCAGACCGCCCCCGGGGATGACGAGGGTGGAGGTGTACGGGCTCGCGTTCATGCCGGTGGTCTCGTGCAGCACGAAGCCGCGCTCGGTCTGCACCGGCCCGCCGAAATACACCGGCTGCTCCGCCAGTTCTTCGCGATCGAGCGACAGCTCGACCTTCTCGAACAGGCTCTTCAGCTTGATGTCGATCGGCTTGTTGATGACCAGCCCGAGCGCACCCTTTTCGTTGTGCTCGCACATGTAGACCACGCTGCGCGCGAAGTTGTCGTCCGCCATGCCGGGCATGGCAATCAGGAACTGGTTTGTCAGGTTGATCTGCTCGCCGGTGGACATGCCGGAATTCTATTCCGCGGCGACACTAGGGCCCGTGCAACGACCTCCCGCTCCCAAGTCCCTCGGCAGTGCGCTCGTGTGGCTGCGCCGCGACCTGCGCACCGACGACCACGCGGCGCTGTACCACGCGCTGCGCAGTGCCGGCCGCGTCTGGTGCGCCTTCGTCTTCGACCGCGCGATCCTCGACCCCCTGCCGCGCGCCGACCGGCGGGTGGAATTCATCCGCGACAGCCTCGCCGGCCTGGATGCCGCACTGCAAGCGCTGGCGCTGTCGCATGGTGTCGAAGGGGCCGGGCTGATCGTCCGCCATGGCCTGGCGGTGGACGAGATCCCGGCGCTGGCCACGCAACTCGGCGTGCAGGCGGTATTTGCCAACCACGACGACGAGCCGCAGGCGATCGCGCGCGACGTGCAGGTGCGCGGGCGCCTCGCCGAAGCCGGTGTCGTGCTGCATACCAGCAAGGACCACGTGATCTTCGAGCGCTCCGAGGTGCTTACCGGTGCCGGCACGCCTTATGGCGTCTTCACGCCGTACAAGAACGCCTGGCTGAAGAAGCTCGACGACTACTTCATGCGCGCCTACCCGGTGGCCCACCACGCCGCGGCGTTGGCGCCGCTGCCCGCGGGCGTGGCCGGCGGCGTGCCCGCGCTGCAGCAGATCGACTTCGAGCGCACCAACCTGCATACGCTGCGCCTGCCCAGCGGCAGCGCCGGGGCGCAGGAACTGCTGGCCGAATTCGTCGACGAACGCATCGACCGCTACGACCAGGCGCGTGACTTCCCCGCCGTCAAGGGGCCGAGCTATCTCAGCACGCACCTGCGCTTCGGCACGGTATCGATCCGGCAACTGGTGCGCGAGGCCTGGCAACGCACGCAGGCCGGTTCGCGCGGCGCCGAGGTCTGGCTGTCCGAGCTGGTCTGGCGCGACTTCTACCACCAGGTGCTGCACCACTACCCGCATGTCGTGGGCGGCGCCTTCAAGCCCGCCTACGACCGCATCAGGTGGGAGAAGGGCAAACATGCCGACGCCCTGTTCGCCGCCTGGTGCGAAGGCCGCACCGGCTACCCGCTGGTGGACGCGGCGATGCACCAGATCAACCAGACCGGTTATATGCACAACCGGCTGCGCATGGTGGTGGCCAGCTTCCTGACCAAGGACCTCGGGATCGACTGGCGTCGTGGCGAGGCCTACTTTGCGACGCACCTGAACGATTTCGACCTCGCCGCCAACAACGGCGGCTGGCAGTGGGCCGCCTCGACGGGGTGCGATGCACAACCGTACTTCCGCATCTTCAACCCGGTGAGCCAGAGCGAACGTTTCGACGCCGGCGGCAGGTTCATCCGCCGCTACCTGCCGCAGCTCGCCGACCTGCCCGACAAGGCGATCCATGCACCGTGGCTGGCACGGCCGCTCGAACTGGAATCGGCACGGGTCTCGCTCGGCACGAACTACCCGTTGCCGGTGGTGGCGCACGACGAAGCGCGCGCACGCACGCTCGAGCGTTATGCCGTCGTGAAAGCGGCCGGCTGACGCAACGGGTGCCGCTCAGCCGCCGGCGTCACCCACGAAGCGCGCCACGAGTGGTGCGTAACGCAGCGGCCACGCACGCAGCAGGCTGTCATCGCCCACGAAGACGCTGCGCAGGAAGGCAAAAGACAAGGCCTTCGTCGCCGCCTTGAGCTTCGGATTCAAATCGACGCCGCCGGTGCCCGGCCGGTCGGTGAAGACGCTGTGCGAGCCGCCCTCGAAGACTGCCAGCAGCTTGCGCGGCCCCGCGGTGGCGTCGAAGACCGCCACGCGGTCGGCGGCGGCGCTGTAATAACCGGGGATGCGGATCACGTCGTCGGTGGCCGTGATGTGCAGCGTGGGCACCGTCACGCCATCGAGAACACGGCGCGGATCGGTCTCGCCATAGAAGGGCGGCGCGGAAATCACGATCGCCGCCTTGATGCGCGGGTCGCGCAGGTCGAGCACGCGACCGCCACGCTGCACGTGGGCGCCGGCCGCCAGCAGCGTGGTGTTGGCCCCGTACGAATGCCCCGCCGCGACGATGCGCGTGGCGTCGATGCGCACGCCGGCGGCGTCCGCCAGCAGTTGGTCGAGTGCAAAGCTCAGGTCGCGCACGCGGTCGATGGCCTCGTGGTCCTGGGCAGCCTCGTGCAGGCGGCCGACGAGCGACAGCGGGTTGCCGAACCACAGGCTGCGGTCGCTGCCCACATGTTGCAGGTGCAGGCTCGCCACGCCCTGGCCCGCCCAATGGCGGCCCAGATAACTGTAGCCCGCGCGCGAGCCGCCGATGCCGTGCGAGAAGACCACCAGCGGCACGGGATGGGCGGCCGTGGCCCCGGCGGGGAGGTACAGCCGCACGGGCACCGCGCGCTGGCGGACCGGGTCGACCCAATCGAAGTCCTGGATCGTGAAGGCCGCCTCGGCCTCGTGGCCGGCACGGGACGACTCCACTTCGGGCGCGTCGACGGCCCGCGCGGCCTGGGTCAAGCCCGGCGATGCAACAGCGGCAGCGAGCAGCGCCAGCATGCAGACCGTTCGGCGCGAAAGGCCTGGCGCGTGTATCCGACGTGTCATGTTCGGCCCTCCTTCGGGGAAATCGGGGGAATCGGCGCGACCACCGGCGCGGGCGGTGTCGGCGCCGCCTTCTGCGCCGCCGCACGGCGCCGGAACGGCCGGCTCGCCAGCTGCTCCGCGTCGTCGACGAACGTGAACAGCACCGGGATCACGAGCAGGCTCAGGAAGGTGGAGGTGATGAGACCGCCGATCACCACGATCGCCATCGGCGAGCGGAAGCTCGGGTCGACACCGATGCCCAGCGCGATCGGCATCATGCCCGCGGCCATGGCGATGGTGGTCATGACGATCGGGCGCGCGCGTTTGCTGCAGGCGTCGAGGATCGCGTCCCAGCGGTTCAGCCCATGTTCGCGCCGCGCGAGCACGACATAGTCGATGAGCAGGATCGAGTTCTTCGTCGCGATGCCCATCAGCATGATGAGGCCGATCATCGAAGGCATCGAGATCGCCGTGTGCGTGATGAAGAGGGCGAGAAACGCACCCGGCACCGACAGCACCAGCGCTCCCAGGATCGTCACCGGCTGGATGAAATCCTTGAACAGCAGCACCAGCACGATGTAGATGCACAGCACCCCCGTCAGCATGGCCAGGCCGAAGCTCTGGAAAAGCTCGTTCATCGCCTCGGCGTCGCCCACGGCGGTGACCGAGATGCCGGGCGGCAGGTTCTTCAGGCTCGGCAGCGCCAGCGCCGTCTGCTCGACCTCGCCGAGCGGCTGGCCGTTGAGCTCGAGCTCGAAATTGATGTTGCGCATGCGGTCGTAGCGGTCGATCTGGGCCGGCCCGCTGTCGATGCCGATCGTGGCCACGCTGGACAGCGGCACCGGCCCGCGCGCGCCAGGCACCGGCAGGCGCGACAGCAGGTCGAGATCGCCGCGCGCATCGGCACGCAGGCGCACGACGACCGGCACCTGGCGCTGGCTCAGGTTGAGCTTGGGCAGCGCCTGGTCGTAGTCGCCCGAGGTGGCCACCCGCAACGTGTCGGCGATCGCGGCCGAGGTCACGCCCAGGTCGGCCGCCCGCGCGCTGTCGGGGCGCACGATGAGTTCCGGACGCACGAGGCTCGAGCTCGACGTGACGTTGCCGATGCCTGGGATGCCGCGCAGTTCGCGCTCCACGAGCCGGCCGTGCTCGGCCAGCACGCGGCCGTCCTCGCCGGCGAGCACGAGCACATACTTCTCCGACGACCCACCGAAGCCGACCTTCACGCGCGCGCCAGGTATCGCCGCCACGGCCTCGCGCAACTGGGCCTCGATCTGCTGCTTCTTCAGGCCCGGGCGCTGTTGGCGCGGCGTCATGTTGATCGTCAACGTGGCCTTGCGTACCTCGGCCGCACCGCCGGGCGCAAACGGGTCGCTGCCGGTCGCGCCGCCCCCGATCGCCGTGTAGACGAGCTTGACGTGGGGGTTCTTCTGCACCGCCACGCGCGCCTGCTCCGCCGCTGCGTAGGTCTGCTCGAAGGTGCTGCCCGGCGGCAGCGTCACCATGACCTGGGTCTGGTTCAGGTCGTCCGGCGGGATGAACCCGGTCGGCAGCAGCGGCACGAGCCCGAGCGAGCCCCCGAAGAATACGGCCGCCGCCAGCATCGTGAGCACGCGGTGCTTCAGGCACCAGGCCGCCCAGCCCCCATAGGTGCTGAGCCAGCGCGGCGTGTGGTATCCCGACTTCGGCGGCTTCAGGATGTAGGCCGCCATCATCGGCGTGAGCATGCGCGCGACGACGAGCGAGAAGAAGACGGCGATCGCCGCGGTCCAGCCGAACTGGACGAAGAACTTGCCGGGCACGCCGGCCATGAAGGCCGTCGGCAGGAAGACCGCGATCAGCGTGAAGGTGGTGGCGATGACCGCCAGGCCGATCTCGTCGGCCGCTTCCATGGCCGCCGCGTACGGCGTCTTGCCCATGCGCAGGTGGCGCATGATGTTTTCGATCTCGACGATCGCGTCGTCGACCAGGATCCCGACCACGAGCGACAGGCTGAGCAGCGTGACGACGTTGATCGTGAAGCCGAAGACATAGTGCATCACCGCAAACGACGGGATCACGCTCAGCGGCAGCGCCGTCGCGGCGACGAGCGTGGCGCGCCAGTCGCGCAGGAAGAGCCACACCACCAGCACCGCGAGCGCGGCGCCCTCGTACAGCAGCGCCATCGAGCCTTCGTAGTTCTCCTGCACCGGGTCGACGAAATTGAACGCCTCGACGATCTGGATGTCCGGATGCGCGGCCTCGAGCCTGCCAAGCTCGGCACGCACGCCGGCCGCGGTATCGACCTCGCCCGCGCCGAGCGAACGCACGATCTCGAAGCCGACCACCGGCTTGCCATCGAGCAGCGCGGCGCTGCGCCGCTCGGCCACGGTGTCGGCCACCGTCGCCACCTGGTCGAGGCGGATGCGCCGGCCATCCGACAGCGCGATCTCCATGCGCCCGAGTTCGGCGGCCGTCTGCACGGTGGCAATGGTGCGCACCGACTGCTCGGCGCCACCGACGTCGACCCGCCCGCCCGCGGCTTCCTGCTGCACCGCGCGCAACTGACGCGAGATGTCGGCCGCCGTGGCATTCAGTGACAACAGGCGCGCCGGGTCGAGCTCGACGGCGACCTCGCGTGTGACGCCACCCACCCGCGAGACGGCGCCGACACCGCGCACGCTGAGCATGGCCTTGGCCACCGTGTTGTCGACGAACCAGCTCAGCGCCTCGTCGTCCATGCGTGTGGAGGCCACGGTGTAGGTGAGGATCGGCGCCCCCGCCAGATTGACGCGGGCGATGACCGGGTCGCGCAGGTCGCCGGGCAGGTCGGAGCGGATGCGCGAGATCGCATCACGAACGTCGTCCACGGCCTCCTGCGTGGGCTTCTCGAGGCGGAATTCCACCGTGATGGTGGCCGTGCCGTCCTGCACCGTGGTGTAGATGTGCTTGATGTTCTGCAGCGTGGCGACCGAGTTCTCGATCTTGCGCGCGACCTCGGTCTCCATCTGCGCCGGCGCGGCACCGGGCAGCGATGCCGTGATCGTGACCGTGGGCAGGTCGATGTCGGGGAAGTTCTGGATCTTCATCGAGCGGAAGCCCATCAGGCCCACGAGCGTGAGCATGACGAACAGCAGCACCGACGGGATCGGGTTGCGGATGGACCATGCGGAGACGTTCATCGTGGCCGGCGCCTACTTGCTGGCCTGTGCGCCAGACGCTGCATCGACCACGCGCACCGTGTCGCCGTCGCTCAGGAACGCGCCGCCCTGCGCCACGACCCGTGCGTTGGGTGCCAGCCCGGAGGTGATCTCGATGCGCGCCCCGTCGCGCCGGCCGACCCCCACCTTGACCTGCGTGACCTTGCCGTCGGCGCCCACCGTGAAGACGTAGCTGAAGCCGTCGCGCAGCAGCACGGCGCTCTGCGGCAGCGCGAGCGCCGGCGTCGAGCCGAGTTCGAATTCGCCGCGCGCGAACATGCCCGCGCGCGCCGTGCCAGGCGTCGGCAGGTCGACGTAGACGATGCCATTGCGCGTGGCCGCATCGACGGTCGGCGCGACCATCCGCACCTTGCCTGACACCGGCTGCCCACCCGGCGGCACCACCTTCACCGCCTGGCCGCGGGCGATGCGCACGAGGTCGACCGACGCCACCTCGGCACGCCACTCCAGCCGCCCCTGGCGGATCAGGCGGAACAGTTCCTGGCCTGCCGGTACGACAGCGCCCACGGTCGCGGCACGCGCCGAGATGACACCGCTGTCCGGCGCCAGCACCTGGGTCTGGCGCAGCCGCACCTGCTGCACGCGCGCCGCCGCGCGCTGCGCCTCGAGGCGCGCCTGGGCCGTGCGCTCGGTGGTGAAGTACTGATTGATCTGCTGGGCACTCAACGCCCCGGTGGCCTGCAGGTCGCGCGCGCGCTGGGCATTGGCGGCGGCATCTGCGAGCGTGGCCTCGGCCTCGGCAACGGCGGCGCGCGTCTGCGCCAGATCGGCTTGCGCCACGTCGGACGTGAAGACGGCCAGCACCTGCCCGCGTTTGACCGCGTCGCCGACGTTGACCCGCACATCGGACAGGCGCGCGCCGTTCACTTCGGCGCCGACGATCGCCTCCTGCCAGGCGGCGATGTTGCCGTTGGCGGCCACACGCAGCGGCCACGCGGCCGTCGCCGGCTGCACCACCGTGACACTCAGGGCCGGCTTCGGCGCGCTCTTTGCATCGCCAGCCTTGTCATCGGCCGCATGGACGGCCAGCCCGGCAGCCAAGAGCAGGCCCGCTGCGCCCAGGGCAGCGGCGATCGAAGGAAAAAATCGTTTCATCACGGTATCTGGCCTGTCATGGGGCACGCGGCGCCGGTGTGGCTGCTGCCTGTGTTTCCGACCAACCCCCACCCAGCGCCCGATACAGCGCGATCCACGCCGCCACGCGTTCGCGCTGCAGGTCGATCAGCGCGCTGTTCGCTGCGACTGCCGTGCGGCGGGCGTCCTCCAACTCGAACACGCTCGCCAGCCCGCCCTTGAAGCGCGCCTCGGTGGCGCGGAACGAACTGTCGAAACCCTCGGTGGCGACCCGGGCGTCCTCCTGACGTGCGGCGGTGCTCTGCAGCGCGACCATCGCCTCCTCGACCTCGCGCACCGCCGTGCGCAGGCGCGCCTGGTATTGCACGACCGACTCGTCGTACGCGGCACGCGCGGCATCGAGGTTCGCGCTGCGGGTGCCGCCGTCGAAGATCGGGAACGTCACCTGCAGCGGCCCGATCGTCCACGTGCTGCCGTTCACCGAGCCGGCACCGGTGGAGATGCCCATCGCACCGACGCTGCCGGCCAGGCTCACCCGCGGCCAGCGTCGTGCGTCGGCGATGCGCTGGTCCGCGGCCGCGGCCTCGACGGCCAGCGCCGCTTCGGCCAGATCGGGACGCTGTGCGAGCAACGCAGCCGGCACGGTGTCGAAGGCGATCGGCGCCGGCTGCGGCAGGCGCGCGCGGCCGGGTTCGAGCTGCAAACGCAGCGCGGCCTCGTCGGCCGCCGTCAGCGCGACGAGCGCCTTGACCAGCGCATCGCATTGCGCGCGCTGCGCAGTGACCTGCGCACGGCCCTGGGCGGCGCTGGCGCGCGACAGCGCCGCCGTCGCCGGGGCCAGCAATCCGGCAGCCGCACCCTTGTCATTGACACGCGCCGTTTCGGCGCGCGACGCGGCGTCGACCTGCGACTGGCCGAGTTGTGCCTCGCAAGCACGCAACGCCAGGTAGCTCGAAGCCGCCTCGGCCGCGACCGAGACCCTTGCGGCATGCCATGCGGCCTGGGCCCCCTCGAGCCGGGCCTGACCCGCGTCCCGAGCGGCGCGGCCGGCGCCGAAGAGATCGATCTCCCAACTGGCCTGCAGGCCCGCGGTGGTCGTGGTGGCCAGCGCAGCGCGAGGTTCGGCGCGCCCGCGCCCGGCACTTGCACCCGCATCGACCAGCGGCAGCAGAGCCGCACCCGCCGCCACCCGCGCCGCACGTGCCTGCGCGATGCGCGTCGTGGCCGATGCAAGTGAAGGGCTGGCACGCTGCGCGGCGTCGACGATCGACAGCAGCACCGGGTCGTCGAACTGCGACCACCAGCGCAACAGATCGGTGGGCTGGCCGGCATGGGGCAATGGCGCGCTCCACGCCGATGCTGGCACGCCGGGCCCGGCCGCCGCTGCAGCGGCCGCGTGCGCAGGCGCCGCAGGTGCCGCGGGTGTCGGTGACTGGCCGAAGAGCGGCACGGCGCAGCCGGCGAGCGACAGCAGCATCGACACCGCCAGCGCCGTACCGACCATCAGTGTTCGGTGGGAAGTCATCTTTGATTCTTTCTGGTTCGGCGCACGGACAGGCTCTCCAGGCGACGACGTTTTTCGGCCTCGAACATCGACAAGCCGAACATCACGAGCCGATCGGCCCATCGATCGAGCGCACCGGGTTGATCATGCAACTGCGGTGCCAGCTGGTCCGTGACGTCGCGGCCCAGGTGCAGGTGGACCCCCAGCCCGGTCAGGCAGACGGCGAGCCGCAGCACGTCGTCATCGGCGCGGGTCAGCCCGAGATGGCGGCACAACAGCGCCACCAGCGCGTCGTGCAGCGGGCGGAGGCTCTGCGCCACACCCAGCGGCCACAGCCCCGTGGGTTCGAGCATTTCGCGGAAATGCAGCTTCATGCACAGGCGCGCCTCGTCGCCCACGCGCAGCGGCTCCAGGAAACTTTCGTAGAACAGGCGCAAGGCCTCGGCCAGTGGCATGTCCGCATCCGCCAGGCGCGCCACGTCGGCACCCGCCGCATCCAGCGGCTCCAGGAAGACGGCGCGGTACAGCCCGGCCTTGTCGCCGAAGTAGTAGCTGATGGCAGCGACGTTGACGTCGGCGACCTCTGCCAGCTCGCGTGTCGACGTGCGCGCAAATCCCTGCCGCGCGAAGAGGTGCAAACCGGCACTCAGCAGCCTCGCACGCGACGCCTCTCCATCGGTGCGGGGTGGTCGCGTGGCGGTCGAACTCGACGACATGGATGGCATGCTAGTCGATAAATCAAACGATTGATTGACTTGCGATGAAGCCTGCCATGGCGTGGGGTCATCCGTCTTGCCGACTGGCACCAACGCGCCCGATGCTGGCGAGCACCGGGCGGGCTGTGCTTGCCGTCAGAGCGGGGCCGGCGCGCTCATGCGGCGGGCATGGCGCGCGACGAGCGACAGGAGCTCCTCTTCGCCGTAGGGCTTGCCCAGGTAGTGGTTCACGCCCAGTTCATTGGCGTAGTCGCGGTGCTTCTGCGCAATGCGCGAGGTGATCATGATGACCGGCAGGTCGGCCAGGCGCGCGTCGGCGCGCAGGTTGCGCACGAGATCGAAGCCGTCCATGCGCGGCATCTCGATATCGCTCAGCACCACCGCGGGCTTTTCTTCCGCCAGGCGCTCGAGCGCGTCCATCCCGTCCTTCGCCGTCGTCACGCGGTAGCCCTCGCGGACGAGCAGGCGCTGCGTCACTCGGCGCACCGTGAGCGAATCATCGACCACGAGGATCAGCGGCGCGGCCGGGGCCTCGGGTTCCACCGCCACCGGCACCACGGTATCGGCGGCGGGCGCGCGCAGCCGGGCGCGGGCGGCATCGCCGTAGAGCGCTGCGAGCGCGACCGGGTTGTAGATCGGCGACACCGCGCCGGACGGCAGCAGCGTCATGCCGGCCAGCCCGGGCAAGCGCGCGAGTTGGGGGCCGAGGTTCTTGACCACGACTTCCTGGTTGCCCACGATCTCGTCGACATGCAGGGCCACACGCTGTGCCGCGCTGCGGATGACGACCACCGGAACCGTGCGGCCCGCCACCGCGCCACGGGGCTCGCGGTCGAGCAACGCACCGAGCCAATGGAAGGGCACGGCCACGTCGCCCAGCATCCAGGTGCCGGCCGCATAGGCCTGCTCGACCTCGTCGACACGCACGCGGCGCACCACCTCGACCAACGTCGACGGCACGGCCACGGTCACGTCGCCGCAACGCAGCAACACGACCTGCGTCACCGCCGTCGTCAGCGGAAGCACGAGCCGAAAACGTGTGCCGTGGCCGGGCGTGCTGTCGGTTTCGATGCGCCCACCCATGGCCACGACCTCGGAACGGACGATGTCCATGCCGACACCGCGGCCCGCCAGTTCGGTGACCGAGTGCGCGGTGCTGAACCCGGGCGTGAAGATGAAATCGGCCAGCTCGGCATCGCTGGGCGCGGCGTCAGCGGCCAGCAGGCCGGCTGCAACGGCGCGTTCGCGGATTCGCTCCAGGTTCAGGCCCGCGCCGTCGTCACGGAATTCGACCGCGACCTCGTTGCCCTCCTGGTGCAGCGCAATCGTGATCGCGCCGGTGGACTCCTTGCCTGCCGCCACGCGCGCGGCCGGCGCCTCGATGCCGTGGGTCACGCAGTTGCGCAACAGGTGCTCGAAGGGCGCGGTCATGCGGTCGAGCACACCGCGGTCGATTTCGATCGAGCCGCCGACGATGTCGAGCTTGACCTGGCGCTGCGTCTCCTTGGCGGCCTGCCGCACGACGCGGTAAAGACGTTCGGACAACGCCTCGAACTCGATCATGCGGGTACGGAGCAGGTCGTCCTGCAGCGACCGCGTCAGCCGTGCCTGGTCGGCCAGCTGGTCTTCGGTGGACTGCAGCGTGCGCTGCAGGCTGCGCTGCACCGTGGCCACGTCGTTCACCGACTCGGCCAGCATGCGCGTGAGTTCCTGGAAGCGCGTGAAGCGGTCCATCTCGAGCGGGTCGAACTCGGCCGAAGCGGCCTTCGCCGCTTCCATGCGAGAGCTGATCTGTGACTCGGCCTGCACCTCGATGTCGCGCAGCTGGCTGCGCATGCGGTCGAGGTTGTCGGTCAGGTCGGACAGGCTCGACTTGAGCTGCCCGACGTCGGACTCCATCCGGGCGCGCGCAATGCTCACCTCGCCCGCCTGGTTGACCATGCGGTCGAGCAGCGCGGCGCGCACCCGTACGGCTGCGGTCGACACGGCCGGCGCACGCTCCTGGGCCTCGACGGGCAGTGACGCGTCGAAGGCCGTGAATCGGCTCCAGTCGACCGGCGGCGCGGCCAGCGGCAACGACGTAGCGACGTCCGCCAGGTCGTCCGCGGCCAACGCGGGTTCTTCTGCGCAGGGCCCATCGGGCACGTCGTCGAGATCCACGCCGGCGGGTTCTTGCGCGATCTCGACCACGGGCGGGCTGCTGGGCTCGACCGGCTCCGACACCAACGCCTGTACCGGCATCGGTTCCGGCGCAACAACGGGCGCGGCCTCCGGCGCCGGGGCCGGCTGCTGCGCGGCGGCCGCCAACGCTGCACGCAACGCGGTGAAGTCGTTCTCGATGGCATCGACTTGCGCGACCAGCGGATCGACGTCAGCAGGCTTGATGTCCGCGTCCGCGAGCAGATGCTCGATCGACGTCTCCAGGCGGTGGGCGCGCTCGCCAAGCCGCATGGCACCGGCCAGGCGCGCACCCCCCTTGAAGGTATGCAGCGTGCGCATGCACGCCGCGGCGGCGCCGGGATCGGCCGCCCGGTGGGCCCACTCTCGCATGCGCGAGTGCAATTGCGGCAACAGTTCCTCGGCCTCTTCCGCGAAGATCGGAAACAGGTCCGGGTCGATCGAGTCGTCGGCCCCCGCGAAGGCGGCATCCAGATCGTGGGCCGCGCCACGGTCGCTGGCCGCCAGGAGAGATGGGGCGGGCACATCGCCACCCAGGGAGCCCCCGGAGGATTCGGCGAATGAAACGCTGGTGTCGTCCTCCTTGAAATCCGGCAGGTCTGGCAGTGCATCCCTATCGGACACATCGCTGCCCGCGGGCATCGGTTCGGGCTGGTGGTCGTCGAGGCGTTCCACCAGCCCAGGCGTGACGGACTTCAGGAAACCGGCAGCGAACTGGTGCAGCAGGCGGCGGATCTCGTCGGCCGCCTCGTTGTAGAGGTCGGGTTCGCCGGGTGACAGGCCGTTGGTCTCGTTCGAGCGCATCAGCGCATGCTCGAGCGCTCGCGCAAGCGTCGACAAATCTGCAAAGCCGACGGTGGCCGAACTGCCCGCCAACGAGTGCGCCAGCACGACGGCATCTTCGCCCGGAGGGCCGGACAGCGCGGTGGACCATTCGGCAAGCTCGATGCTCAACCGGCGGGACAACTCGTCTGCCTCGTTCAGGAAGATATTGAACATCGCCAGTTCGATGCGCAACGGGCCGATGACCTTGACCTGCTCCTCCTCGAAAGGCATCGGCAGCGAATCGAATGCACTCGGCGCGGCATCGGCCCCGTCGCTCGCGGCGGTCGCTTCGTCGAAGGCCGACATGTCGAGTTCGATCGTCTCGATCGTCGGCGCGGGCGCTTCGTCGCGCAGTCCCTCGGCCGGCATCGGCAGCCAAGGCACCGTGGCCATCATGCCGATATCGGCCGGCTCCGGTTCGTGCACCGGCGGCGGCGGCGGCGCGACCGGGGTCGGCGCAACCGAGTCGAGATCGCCGAAGTCGAGCGCAAATTCCGGCGCGGGGGGCGCCTCGACATGCCGCCGGACGTCGCCATCGGGGCGCGTCGCGGTGACGTCCAGATCGGGCAGCTCGAACGTGCCGAGGTCCAGTTCCTCCGCGGCCGGCAAGTCCGGCACGGCGTCGGCGAGCTCGCGCAATTCCGGCACCTCGGACACCGGCTCCAGGTCGGTCGATACGACCTCGGGCAAACGGGCCTCGACGGCATCGTCCGCTGCTGCGGCGGGAGCGGGTACCGGTGGCGCATCGACCGATGCGGGTGCCGGCTCCGCCGGAATCGACGGTTGTGCACCCGGCTTTTCGATCGCCTCGACACGCCCGGCGGTGCGCAACGCATCGGCGGCATTCACGACCGGCGCCGGTCGGTGCCCGTCGTCGCGGCCGTCGGCGATGGCATCGACCCATTCGCCCATGTAATCGAGCGCTTGCCGGGTCACCCCGAGCAGCGGGACGTCCATCGCGGCATTCTGCGCAAGGCGTGCGTTGTACAACTGCTCGCAGGCCCAACCGGCTTCGCCGAATTCGCCCAAACCCACCATGCGGGCGCTGCCCTTCAGCGTGTGGAAGGCGCGGCGCACGGCCGTCATTTCGCCCAGGTCGGCGCCGCTGTCGCGGTCGGCCGCGATCAGGCGCTCGAGTGCCTGGCGCGCCTCCTGCATGACTTCGCGCGCCTCTTCGATGAAGACCTCGCGCATCTCGCTGTCGTCGCCCGGCGCGGGCAAGGGAGCCGCCGCGGGCAGCGGCGGCGGCGCGAACGGCGCAGCCAGCGCCTGCATCGTCTGGGCGAGGTCGGCGCGCAAGGCGCGGCGCTCGCCTTCGTCGGCGGTCTGCTTCAGGGCGGCCTGCGCCGAGCTCATCGCATCGGCCAGCGAGCGCTCCTCGGCAAGCATGGCCTGTTGCGCCAGGCGGCCGAACTGGCTCGCCAGCACATCGTCGGACACCTCGTTGCCAGCCGCCGCACGCGCCAGCTGTTCGGCGCGGTCGGCCAGGTCCGGGCCCGGTGCGGAGTTGGAATCGGCGAAGGCCGGCGTGCGCTCGGCCTGGCCCATCACGGCGCGCAGGTTGCCCGTGGCGGGATCGAAGGTGAACAGCGACTTGGCGAGCTGGGGCTGCACGCTCAGCATGTCGATCAGGAAGCTCAGCGCGCCCAGGTTCTCGGCCAGCCGGTCGAACGTGCCGGCACCGATGGCCTGGTGTGCATCGACCTCGGTCTGCGCCAGCGCGTCGACGTCGTCGCGCATGCGAAGCACGGCCGCCGACGCCTGGTCGAGGCCCAGCACCGACAGCACGCCGCGCATCGACGACAACTGCGCCGGCACCGGATACAGCACATCGCGTTTGGCGGGGTCGCGGAAATACTGGTCGATCTCCTTCTCGACTTCGGACAGCGAAGCGCGCAGTTCCTGCACGACGCTGCCCATGGTCTGGTGGTCGGAGACGCGGCGATACAGCTCCTCCATCCAGGTGTCGAGCGGCAGCGGCTCCGCGCCGCGGCGCACGTCCTGCACCCGTTGCGCGAGGCGTTTCACGCGCTGCTCGAGCTCGGGGTGATCGAGTTCGACGTCCTCGAGAGAGGCCTCGAGGTAGAGCACGCTGGTCGCGACTTCCATCGCCAGCGGCGCTGCGGGCGATTGGCCCGACTGCACGGTCTGTGCGGCAACGCCGGACAACGCCTGTGCCAGTTCATCGCCGGCGGGGTAGAGCCTGCGCAGCGAGTCACCGACGAGCGAGAACGTCTCGTTCAGGGTCGAGACGCGGTGCATGTCGGCGCCGGCCACGGCCGACCATGCTTCGCGCGCCGCCGACACGCGCTTGCGTGCCTGCACGATCCACGCAGGGTCGTAGCGGCCGAGCGGGGAGGCATCGTAGTCCGGCAATGCCTCTGCACTGTCGAGGGCCCAGGCTTGCCGCACGGCGTCCAGGCGCGGCGCGGGGTGTTCGGCGCTCGGCGCCGCGGCACGCGCGCAGAAGAAGAGCAGGTCCTGCGCCAGGCGCTCGGAGACATCGGCCGCATTGGCGCTGGCGCGCGCCTGGGCCAGCAGGCGTGGCGCGGCGCGCTTGACGAAGACATCACCACGCAGCAACCCCGCCGCCTGTGCCTGGAAGAGCGCCGCGGCCAGACGCCACAGCGTGGCCGGACGGCCCTGGCTGCCCGCGCCGAGGCTGGCGCAAAGGTCGCTCATGCGCCGCAGCGTCGTGCGGTCCGGACTGCGCATCAGGCGCAGCATCAGCGGCTCCATCGAATTGCGCACGGAGGCGTCGACCGGGCGCGGCTCGACACCGGCCTCGGCCGGCAATTCGCGCCAGCGCCATTCGCGGCCCCACAGGTCGGCAGGATGCACGCGGTCGGCGCCCGCGAGTTCTTGCACGGCGCGGTACTGCGGGAAAAGCGCGACCCCGGCCACCGCCTTGCCCGCAACGAGGCGCGCCATGTAGTCCAGCAAGGCGAACGAGGCATGCTCGATAACATCGACGGCCTGCGTCGTGGCCCGTGCCGGGCGCTCGATCATGCGTTGTACGGCCGCCTCGCTCGCACGCAGGAGCTGCGCCGGAACGACCATGCCGACGAGGGCCAGCGCGCCACCCGCCTGGTGCAACTGTGCACGTGCGCCTTGCAGCACCGACGGGTCGACCGTGTCGACGTCCGATCCGAGGATCGATTCGGATTCCTTCAGGTGCCGTCGCAGCGCCTTGTGCGCATTCTCGAGCGAGCGCCGGACTTCGTCCTGCACCCAGGACAATGCGCTCACATCGTCGACGCCTTGCTGCATCGCTTGTTTGGGAAGTGGGGAGTTCATCGGTCGGCCACCCGGATCACGCGACCTTGAACCGCGCCACCGATGCGCGCAGATCCTCGGCCGTGCGGGAGAGTTCGCGCACCATCTGCGCGGTCGATTGCGTGCCCTCGCTGGTCTGCTCGGTGACCGCGAAGATGTGCTGGATGTTTGCGGCGACCACGTTGGCCGAGCGGGCCTCTTGCAATGCCTGTGACGAGATGCGCTCGATCAGCGCCGAGAGCTCGCGCGTGACGCGGTCGATGTCGCCGAGCGCGGAGCCGGCCGCGTCGCTCAGGCGCGCGCCCTCGACCACGCCGTTCGTCGAGCGCTCCATGGCGGCCACGGCGTCCTGCGTGTCGGTCTGAATGGTGCGTACCAGCGCCGAGATCTGGCGTGTCGCATCGGCCGAACGTTCGGCCAGGCGCTGCACTTCTTCCGCCACGACCGAGAAGCCGCGACCGGCATCACCGGCCGAAGCGGCCTGGATGGCCGCGTTCAGCGCCAGCACGTTGGTCTGCTCGGTGATGTCCGAGATCAGTTCGGTGATCTCGCCGATCTCCTGCGACGACTCGCCCAGCCGCTTGATGCGCTTGGACGTGTCCTGGATCTGGTCGCGGATGGAGTTCATGCCGCCGATCGTGTTCTGCACCGCAGTCAGACCGGATTCGGCCGCCTGGAGCGACTGACGTGCCACCTGCGCGGTGCGCTGCGCCTGGGCCGACACCTCGTTGATTCGCCCGGCCATCTGCAGCACCGATTCGCCCGTGTCCCGGATCTCGCGCAGCTGTTCGGCCGAGGCGGCCAGCAGTTCGGTGGACGTCTGCTCCACCTGCTGCGTGGTGTCGGTCACGCGCTCCACCGTGCTTTGCACCTGCGACACCAGGGTGCGCAGCTCTTCCACCGTGTAGTTCACCGAATCGGCAATCGCGCCGGTGATGTCCTCCGTCACCGTCGCCTGCTGCGTGAGATCGCCCTCGGCGACCGTCTGCAATTCGTTCATCAGGCGAAGAATGGCCGCCTGGTTGGCGTCGTTCACGCGCTTGGCTTCCTGCTCCTGGCGCTCGGCCTCGGCACGCTGCATGTCGGCCGCGCTGGAGCGCGTGACCTGGTCGTGCACGAAGAGGCGCAGCAGTCCGGCACCGCCGGCCAGCATCAGCAGGGCCGAGAACACGGCGACGGCCAGGTGCAGCGGCCCGAATCCACCGGCGACCGACAAGCGTTGCTGCAACTCGTCGAGTCCCTTGCGAAGCGGCTCGCTGTCCTTCAGGATTGCCGACTGTGCCTGCCGCGTGGCGACGAGGTTCTGCAGGTTGCCCAGGATCGCACCCGCCTGATTTCGCATCTCGGCGTACTGACCCGCCAAGGTCTTGAGGCGCTCCGACGTGGCACCGTCGCGCGTGCCCGGCAGGCGCATCTCGGGGTTGCCCGAGGCCAGCCCTTCGCTCAGCTCGCGAAACTGGTTCAGGTCCTTGCCGAGCAGGAAAACCGCCTCGGGGCTCACGCCCTCGAGCGTGAGGAATTCATTGGCACTCTTGCCGATGCGCTGCGTCAGCATGACGAGCTGGCCCGTTGCGGCCAGTTCGGCCGGCGTGCCACCGTTCTGCAGTTTCGTCGCGGCCAGCGCCTCGGCGGTCTCGAGCAGCTCGCTCGACTGGCGGTTGATCGCGCGCAGCGCGACACCGACCTGCGTGAGGGTCTTTTCCTGCGCCAGAACGAGGCCTGCATTCTTCTCGGCGCGGTCGGCCAGCGTGACGAGCGGATCGACGGCGTCCATGAACGGCGGCGCCACCGCGTCGATGTCGGCGTCGCCCGTGCGCAGCGCGCGCAGGTTCTTGGCCAGCACCTGGGAACTGTCGCGCACTTCGGCAAAGGCCGGAATGCTGCCCACGAGGGCCTGGGTCACCGACTTGGCAAGCCGCTGCGACTGCATCTGCGCCTGGCCCGTCGCGCCGATCTGGACGGCGGCGCGGTTCGACGCGCCGATGCCCAGCACGATGGCCGCGGTCAGCAGCAACATGCCGAAGACGACCATGCCGAACAGGATGCGCTGCTGCATCGCCACCGGCTGATTGCCGATGAACGGCAGGCCGGCGGGCAGCGGTGCGGGCACCGGGCGATCTTCGGCCAACGCACGCGTATCGCCGAAGCCGGTGCCCATCTCTGAAGGGGCCGCCTCGGAGATGATGGACGAGTCCGGCGACTGCGCCAGCGTGGTCATCGCTGCGCGATCGGCGGCGCGTGTGTCGATTTCATCGTCGATGCCGGGGAGCGACGGGGTGTCGTCCTCGAACGGCGCGGTCAGTGCGGCGTCGGCCGGTTCGTCGTGTGCCCCGCGGGACTTGAAACGATCGATGAAACCCATGATCTGAAATCCTTCCGTTGTGGCCGCTGCGGGCCACAGGTCACGCGGCAAGCGGTGCCGCGATCGAGAGAAACTGTTCGTGGATCGCCAGTTCCGCGAGGTCGAGTTCCTGCCACGGCCGGCCCTGTTCGTCGCGCCATTGGCGGCGCGCAAACGCAGGCAGACCCGGGGCGGCAGGGTCGGCGGTCATCTGGTCGGCATGGCGAAGGCCGGCCAGGCGGTCCACCCGCAGCGCACACAGCGCTCCGAGCACGGGATTCAAAGCCACCAGGCGGGCCGCGTCGCGACCGGCGATGTCGGCAGGCACCTCGGGGCGCAGGCCCAGGAAGGCGCCGAGATCGACCACACCATGAAGCCCGCCGCGCAGGTTGGCGACACCGCAGAACCACGGGCGTGTATGGGGCAGCGCACGCAGCCCGGCGGCCGAGAAGATCTCTCCCGCCTGGTCCAGCGGCAGAAGGAACCCACCGCCACCCGCCTCGACGGCCAGCCACGAGGTGCGGCGCTCTTCCGTGCGTGCAGCCTGCATCCGCTCGGCCAGCCGCGCCTGGAGTTCACGCAAAGCTTCGCGTTGTGCCATGGCTTATTGCCGGACGTGCCGGCAGGGTTCGAGCGAACGGGGGTCGGCGGGCTGAACGTAGATCATTCGAGGGACTTGATCTTGGCGATCAGTTCGTCACCGTCGACCGGCTTGACGATGTAGTCACGTGCACCCTGGCGCATACCCCAGACCCGGTCGGTTTCCTGGTTCTTGCTCGTGCACATGATGACGGGGATGGTCGACCAGCGCGGGTCGCGCGTGATCGCACGCGTGAGCTGGAAACCGTTCTGGCCCGGCATCACGACATCCATCAGGATCAGGTCGGGCGACTCCTCGGCCAGACGGCGCAGGGCGTCTTCGCCGTTCTCTGCCGTTCGCACGGCATAGCCGCGGCGCGTGAGCAGGCCGCTGACGTGGTGCAACTCGGTCTTCGAGTCGTCGACGAGGAGGATCTTGTGGATCGGCATCGGGGGTTCCTGCGGATCGGGTCGGATTGGCGCCGTCAGTTCACCACGGACCGGAACTGCTCGACGGCGCGGAGCAGCTGCTCCTTGGTGAAGGGCTTGGTGAGGTAGTCCTGACTGCCCACCATGCGGCCACGCGCCTTGTCGAACAGCCCGTCCTTGCTGGACAACATGATGACCGGCACATGGGCGAACTTGGGATTTCGCTTGATGATCGCGCAGGTCTGATAACCGTCCAGACGCGGCATCAGGATGTCGCAGAAGACGATATCCGGCGCGTGGTCGTTGACCTTGGACAAAGCGTCGAAGCCGTCTTCGGCAAGCACCACGACATGGCCGCCCTGGCGCAGGAAGATCTCGGCGCTGCGGCGTATCGTGTTGCTGTCGTCGATGACCAGCACGCGGGCCCCGGGGGGCGTTTCGATCTCGTTTTGCACCTTCGCGTTCTCCTGCAGCGTCGTCCGGCCGAGGTGCAATCTGATCCATGACCGTCGGGTGGGGCCCCGATCGGCGGGTGCGCCCTTGGCGGGCTGCATCCGCCGGCGGCGCGAACGCCCGGCTTTCTAGATCTGCACCATCTCGAAATCTTCCTTGCGAGCACCGCACTCCGGACAGGTCCAGTTCATCGGCACGTCGGCCCAGGCGGTGCCTGGAGCGATGCCATGTTCGGGGTCCCCTGCGGCTTCGTCAAAGATCCAGCCACAGATCAGGCACATCCAGGTACGCGCGTCACTCACGATAGAAGCTTCGGATCACTACAATGGTCGATGATTGTAGCCACCCGCATTTGCAGAAAAGCACGCATTTGTAGGCACATACGCAACGATCCTAAGGCTCCGCTATAACTTCTGAAAGGCGCTCCGGATCCCTCCGCGGGCGGCCGTTTCCCGATGCATCCCGAACCCCACGACAGTGCCGCGCCAGAAGAGGCGGCCCAGGAGCCCGCACCCCCCGCGTGCGTGTTGACCTTCAACGTGAACGACGCCAGCGGCGCTGGTGGCCTGGCCGGCGACGTGGCGACGATAGCCGCGATGGGCGCGCATCCGCTGCCCGTGGTCACGTCCATCGTGATGCGTGACACGGCGGAGGTCTTCGATCACCACCCGATCGACGACGAAGCTGTCACCGAGCAGGCGCGAACGATCCTCGAGGACGTCACGATCTCCGGATGGAAGGTCGGCTTCCTGGGCTCGGCCGACATCGTGAGCGCCGTGGCCGAGGTGCTTTCCGACTATTCGGAAATTCCGCTCGTCGCCTATATGCCAGACCTGTCCTGGCTCGACGAGGACCAGCTGCAGCCCTATCTGGACGCCTACCGCGAACTGATCCTGCCGGCGACCGAAGTGCTCGTGGGCAACCACAAGACGCTCACCGACTTTCTGTTGCCCGAATGGGACAGCGAGCGCCCGGCATCGGCACGCGAACTGGCCGTGGCGGCCGGCGAGCGCGGCACGCGGTACGTGCTCGTTACCGGCATCATGCTGCCGGCCAAGGTGGGCAAGGATGGCACGGAGCAATTCATCGACAACGTGCTGGCCTCGCCGCAGGGCGCCTTGACGGGCGAGAAGTTCGAGCGCTTCGACGCCGGGTTCGTCGGCGCCGGCGAGACACTCTCGGCCGCGCTGGCGGCGCTGCTGGCGGCCGGCAGCGAACTGCAGGCCGCCGTCGGCGAAGCGCTCGCCTTTCTCGACCAGAGCCTGGACGCGGGTTTCAGGCCCGGCATGGGCAATATCGTGCCCGACCGGTTCTTCTGGGCCCTGCCGCCGGCCGAGGAGGGCGACGAGCCGCCCACCGGCGGATCGTCCTTCGAGGACCCCGACGAAGGCCACAACGGAAAGGGAGCACCGCGCCGTGTCCACTAACGAAGAGCTGTTCGCACGTGCGCAGCGGGTCATCCCGGGCGGCGTCAATTCGCCGGTGCGTGCCTTCCGGGCCGTCGGCGGCACGCCGCGGTTCATCCAGCGCGCCGAAGGCGCCTATATCTTCGACGCCGAAGGCAAGCGCTATATCGACTACATCGGGTCCTGGGGCCCGATGATCCTCGGCCACGGGCACCCGTCCGTGCTGGAGGCCGTGCAGAAGGCGGCTGCCGACGGGTTCAGCTTCGGCGCGCCCACGGAACGCGAGATCGAACTCGCCGAGACCATCATCGGCCTGGTGCCGAGCGTCGAGCAGGTGCGCCTGGTCAGTTCGGGCACCGAGGCCGGCATGAGCGCGCTGCGGCTCGCACGCGGCGCGACGGGACGCAGCAAGATCGTCAAGTTCGAGGGCTGTTACCACGGCCACGCCGATGCGCTGCTGGTCAAGGCCGGCTCGGGGCTCGCGACCTTCGGCCACCCCACCAGTGCCGGCGTGCCGCCGGAGGTCGTGCAGCACACGCTGGTGCTCGAGTACAACAACGTTGCCCAACTCGACGAGGTCTTCGCCACGCAGGGCGGCGAGATCGCCTGCGTGATGATCGAGCCGATCGCCGGCAACATGAACTTCGTGCGGGCCAGCGTGCCGTTCATGTCGCGTCTGCGCGAGCTCTGCACGAAACACGGTGTGCTGCTCGTCTTCGACGAGGTGATGACGGGGTTCCGCGTCGCACTCGGCGGTGCGCAAAGTGTCTACGCCGGACTGATCCCGGGTTTCAGGCCCGACATGAGTGTCTTCGGCAAGGTCATCGGTGGCGGCATGCCGTTGGCGGCCTTCGGCGGCACGCGGGACGTGATGTCGATGCTGGCGCCCCTCGGCCCGGTCTACCAGGCCGGCACGCTGTCGGGCAACCCGGTGGCCACCGCGTGCGGGCTGGCCACGCTGAAGGAAATCGCGAAACCCGGCTATTTCGACGCGCTGTCGGCACGCACCCGGTCACTCGTCCAAGGCCTGACACAGGCGGGCAAGTCCATCGGCATCCCGCTGGTGGGCGACAGTGAAGGCGGCATGTTCGGCTTCTTCTTCGCTTCAGAACTGCCACAGAACTACGGCGTGGTGATGGGCACCGACAAGGAGCGATTCAACCGCTTCTTCCACGGCATGCTCGACCGCGGCGTGTACCTGGCGCCCGCGCTGTACGAAGCGGGTTTCGTCAGCTCGGCGCACTCCGCGGCAGACATCGCCGCCACCGTGCACGCGGCCGAAGAGGCGCTGCGCGGCTGACCGCTGGCGCCGGCCGCCCTGTCCGTGCGCAGGGTCGGCTTCTAGAATCCCGACCCATGCACCTCCACATCCTGGGCATCTGCGGCACGTTCATGGGCGGGCTGGCCGCGCTGGCCCGCGAGGCGGGCCACAAGGTCACGGGCTGCGACACCAATGTCTACCCGCCGATGAGCGACCAGTTGCGGGCGCTCGGCATCGAGCTGATCGAGGGCTTTGGCGCGGACCAGATGGCGCTCGCGCCCGATGTCTTCGTCGTCGGCAACGTCGTCACGCGTGGCAACCCGCTGATCGAGGCGGTGCTCGATGCCGGCGCGGCCTACACGAGCGGGCCGCAGTGGCTGGCCGAGCACGTGCTGTTCGGGCGCCACGTGTTGGCTGTCGCGGGCACACACGGCAAGACCGGCACCACGTCCATGCTGGCGTGGATCCTCGAATTGGCGGGCCTGAAGCCGGGGTTCCTGGTGGGCGGCGTTCCGCAGAACTTCGATATCTCGGCGCGCCTCGGCGACGGCGCCACCTTCGTCATCGAGGCCGATGAATACGACACCGCGCTATTCGACAAGCGCAGCAAATTCGTTCACTACCGGCCGCGCACGGCGATCCTGAACAACCTCGAGCATGACCACGCCGATATCTTCCCGGATCTGGCGGCGATCGAGACGCAGTTCCATCACCTCGTGCGCACGGTGCCGTCGACCGGGCGGCTCGTGGTGAATGCACGCGACGAGGCGCTGCAGCGGGTGTTGCAGCGCGGCTGCTGGAGCGACGTGCAGCGCTTCGGCACGCGGCGCGAAGAGCCGGGCGGCTTGTGCGCCCGCGGCGAACCGCATGCGTTCGACGTGCTGCGCGGCAGCCTGCGCATCGGGCGGGTCGACTGGGAGCTGATCGGCGAGCACAACCAGTTGAACGCGCTCGCGGCGATCGGCGCGGCCGAGCATGTCGGCGTGGCGCCCGAGGATGCGGCGTCCGCGCTCGGCAGCTTCCGCAACGTGCGCCGTCGCATGGAATTGCGCGGCGAGATCGACGGTATCAAGGTCTACGACGACTTCGCGCACCATCCCACGGCGATGCGCAGCACCGTCGACGGCCTGCGGCGCAAGGTCGGCATCGACCGGATCCTGGCGATTTTCGAACCACGCTCCAACACCATGAAGCTCGGCACCATGAAAGCGCAGCTGCCCTGGGCGCTGGAAGAGGCCGACCTCAGCTTCTGCCTGCAGGGCAATTACGGCTGGAGCGCCCACGATGCGCTGGCCCCGATGGGGCACCTGGCGGTGGTGGCCGACTCGGTCGATGCGCTCGTGGCGCAGATCGTCCAGGTGGCGCAGCCGGGCGACCACCTGCTGTGCATGAGCAACGGAGGGTTCGGCGGCATCCACGCCAAGCTGCTCGACGCGTTGAAGGCACGCGCCCGGTGACCCTGACGCACCTGCTTTACCTGCATGGGTTTCGCTCCTCGCCGCAATCGGCCAAGGCGCGTCGGCTCGAGGCCTGGCTGGCAAGCCATCGGCCCCGCGTCCATTGGTGGTGCCCGCAGCTGCCGCCGTCGCCACGCGCGGCCATGGCCCAGGTGATGGGCGGCATCGCGGCATGGCCGCGCGAATCGTCGGCAGTGGTGGGCAGCTCCCTCGGCGGCTTCTACGCGACCGTCGTGGCCGAGGCCACCGGCTGGCCGGCCGTGCTGCTGAACCCGGCCATCGAACCTGCGCGCGACCTCGAGAAGTACATCGGCGAACAGACGGCCTTCCATGCCCCGGAGGAGCGGTTCTTCTTCCGTCCTGAATTCATCGACGAATTGCGCGCGATGGCGCCGGGCCCGATTTCGCGGCCCGGGCGCTACGCCTCGGTCATCGCCAAGGGCGACGAGGTGCTCGACTGGCGCGAGATGACCGCGCGCTATCCCGGTGCCCAGATCCGCCTGCTGGACGGCGGCGACCACGCATTGAGCGACTTCGACGACCACCTCCCCTTCATCCTGGACCACCTCGACCCATGCGACTGAAACACAAGGTCTCCATCGTCACCGGCGCGGCGCAGGGCATCGGCCTGGCAACCGCGCTGAAATTCGCCGAAGAAGGCGCCACCGTGGTCGTCTGCGATCTCAGGCCCGAGGGCGTCGACGCTGCCGTCGCGCTGGTGCGCGCACGGGGCGCGCAGGTCATGGGCTTTGCACTCAACGTCACCGACCGGCCCGCGCTCGATGCCATGGCGGCGGCCGTGAAGGAGCGCCATGGCAGCATCGACGTGCTGGTCAACAACGCCGGCATCACGAAGGACGCACGGCTGCAGAAGATGACGCTGGAGCAGTTCGACGCTGTCATCGACGTCAACCTTCGCGGCGTCTTCCATGCCACCCAGGCCGTGCTGCCGACCATGGTGTCGCAAGGCTCGGGCGTGATCCTCAATGCGAGCAGCGTGGTGGGCATCTACGGCAACTTCGGCCAGACCAACTATGCGGCGTCGAAATTCGGCGTCATCGGCTTCACAAAGACCTGGAGCCGCGAACTCGGACCCAAGGGCATCCGCGTCAACGCGGTGGCGCCCGGATTCGTCGAGACCCCGATCCTCGCCACCATTCCCGACAAGGTACTGCAGCACATGCGCGAGCAGGTCCCGTTGCACCGGCTCGGCAAGCCCGAGGAGATCGCCAATGTCTACGCGTTCCTCGCCAGCGACGAGGCAAGCTACATCAACGGCGCCGTGATCGAGGTCTCGGGCGGGATGACCGTATGACCTGAGCGCCGCCGCCAGCGGCGACAATGCAGCCGATGTATGCATTGTTCGAAGAGGCCGGCAAATTCCACGCCGGCCGGGTCATGACCGAAGCCGACACCTCGATGCAGATCGAGCTCGAGTCCGGCAAGCGCGTGAAGGTGAAGACCGTCAATGTGCTGCTTCGATTCGAGAAGCCGGCGCCTGCCGAATTGATCGCCGCGGGCCAGAAGATCGCACCCGAGATCGACCTCGACCTGGCCTGGGAATTTGCGCCCGAAGGCGAGTTCGGCTTCGTCGACCTGGCGCGCGACTATTTCGATGCCTCGGCAGGCATCGACCAGCAGGCCGCAGCGCTGTTCCGCCTGTTCGACGCGCCGCACTACTTTCGCCGGCTGGGCAAGGGCCTCTTCAAGAAGGCACCCGAAGAGACCGTCAAGGCGGCACTGCTGGGCATCGAGCGCAAGAAGCAGCTGGCCGCGCAGATCGAGGCCTGGGCCGATCAGCTCGTATCCGGCGACTGCCCCGCGCCCGTGCGCGAGCAGCTCTACCGCATCCTGTTCAAGCCCGACAAGAACACGCCTGAATACAAGGCCGTGGTGGAAGCGGCGCGGCGATCGCAGCGTGCGCCGCTCGACTTGCTGAAGGGCGCGGGGGCGATCGACAGCGCCTACCAATTCCACTGGAAGCGCTTCCTCTTCGAGCAGTTCCCCAAGGGCACCGGATTCCCGCCGCTGGACGCACCAGCGATCAAGGAGGATTTGCCGCTGGCGAGCTGCCGCGCGTTCTCGATCGACGACTCGCACACCACCGAGATCGACGATGCGCTGTCGGTGCAGGGCCTGGGCACCGGCACGGTGGTCTTCGGCGTGCACATCGCCGCGCCGGGACTGGCCTTCGCCGCCGACTCGGCGATCGACAAGGTGGCGCGCGAGCGCCTGTCCACGGTCTACATGCCGGGCTGGAAGCTGACCATGCTGCCAGACGATGTGGTGCAGGCCTATACGCTCACGGCAGGGCGCGATTGCCCCGCCGTGAGCCTGTACGTCACATTCGACGAGGCCACGCTGGAAATCCGCGCCACCGAGACGAAGCTCGAGCGCGTGCCGATCGCCGCCAACCTGCGCCACGACCAGCTCGATTTCATCGTCACCGAGGCATCGCTCACCGGCGAAGCCACCGCGGACTATGAATTCCCGAACGAACTGGCTTTTGCCTTCCGGCTCGCGCGCCATCTGAAGGCGCTGCGCGAGCAGGTGCGCGGCAAGCCCGAGACCTTCAACCGGCCCGACTACACGTTCAAGCTCGCGGGCCACATCGACCCGCCGCAGGGCGAGGCCCTGCCCGCGCCGACGACCGAGCCCGACGGCCATGAACGTGTGCTGATCACGACGCGCCGGCGCGGCGCGCCGCTCGACCTGATCGTCGCCGAAGCCATGATTCTGGCCAATTGCACCTGGGGGGGCTGGCTCGCCGAGTGCGGCGTGCCCGGCATCTACCGCAGCCAGGCCAGCATGCTGCCCGGGGTGAAGGTGCGCATGGGCACCAAGCCCGCGCCGCATGCCGGCATGGGCGTGCCCCAGTACAGCTGGTCCACGTCGCCGCTGCGGCGCTATGTCGACCTGGTGAACCAGTGGCAGATCATCGCGTGTGCACGCCATGGACGCACCGCCGCGCTCGTCGCGCCCTTCAGGCCGAAGGACGCCACGCTGTTCGCGGTGATCTCGAACTTCGACGCCGCCTACGCGGCGTACAACGACTTCCAGAATGGCATCGAACGTTTCTGGACCATCCGCTGGCTGGAGCAGAACGCGGTCACTGAACTTGACGCCGCGGTCATGAAAGATGGCCTGGTGCGCGCCGAGACGCTGCCGCTGGTGTTCCGTGCCACCGGCACGGAGAGCCTGCCACGCGGGACGCGGGTGCGCGTGCGTGTCAGCGGCAGCGACCTGCTGACGCTGGATGTCTTTGCCTCGCTGCTGGCACGCCTGGATGCCGAGCCCGAACCGGCCGCCGAGGAGGAGGATGCCGAGGACGAGACCGCGGGTGCCGGACCGCTGTCGATTGCCATCGACCTGTCCGAGCCCGATCCCGCGCCCGAACCGGCTGCCGGCGCCTGAGGTCGCGCGCCTCCCCGCCAAACGCCCTGCCCCGACCCGACGCCATGCGCCTGCTGCCCGAAGAATGGACCACGCTGCACGTGGCCATGGCCGTGTCGCTCGCCGTGCACGGTGTGCTGCTGACCGTCCGCTTCGTCGACCCCGAGGCTTTCAACCGCGCCTTCACCGATACGCCGCTGGAGGTGATCCTCGTGAACGCGCGTTCCAACGAGGCGCCCACGCAGGCGCAGGCCATCGCGCAGGCCGCGCTGGCCGGCGGTGGCGAGGCAGCGGCCGGGCGAGCCACGTCGCCGCTGCCGCCGACGGCGCAGATGGAACTCGGCGATTCGACCGAGGAGGCGCGCAAGCGCATCGACAACCTGCAGCAGGAGCAGCAGCAGTTGCTCGCGCAGATCCGCCGCGAAGTGGCGCTGCTGCCGCCGCCCGACCCGCAGCGCGAAACGGGCAACCCGCAGGAACGCGAGATCCAGGAGCGACGCCGGCAGCTCCTGCGCCTGCTCGCCGAGATCGAAAAACGCATCAACGAAGAGAATGCGCGCCCCAAGAAGCGCTACATCAGCCCTGCCACCCGCGAGGCCGTCTACGCGATCTACTACGACGCCTTGCGCCGGCGCATCGAGGACCGGGGCACACGCGACTTTCCCGAGGCGAACGGGCGCAAGCTGTACGGCGAGCTGACCATGAACGTCACGGTCGACGCCAACGGGCGTGTGGTCGACGCAGAGGTCGTGCGGTCGTCCAAATCGCGACTGCTCGACGCACGGGCCATCGCCATCGTCCGCGCGGCCTCGCCGTTCGGGCCCTTCAGCGCGGCGATGCGCCAACAGGCCGACCAGATCGTCGTCACGTCGCGCTTCCGTTTCACGCGCGAGGACGGGCTCGAGACCAGCCTGAGCGGCAACTGACACGCATCATGGCCACGCTCCCCGACCGCCATTTCGTGCTCGGCCCTCTGGTGGCGCACAGCCCGTCGCCGGCGATCGAGCGCCACGCCGAGATGCGGGCCCTGCGGCGCGCCGCCTGGGCGCTGCGTCATGGCGTGACACGGTACGTCGGCGACGGGCCCGGCGCCCGCGTCGCATGGGGTGTCGTGATGAACGCAGGCGCCTCGAGCCTGTCGTGCGCCGCCGCACCGATGGCGAGCGCAGTCGAGTCATCCTCTGACCGGCGCGGCGAACGCTCCCCTGCAGCACACCAGCTTGCCGCGATGCACACCGGCCTGGCGCTTGTGGCATGAAGCCCGTTGTCCGGCACGGTCTGCGGGCGGCCGGGTTGCTCGGCGTCTGCTTCATGGCGCTGCAACTGACGTTTGCATTGCGCATCGGCATCATGGCGATGTTGGACCCACTGTCCACGACGTTCCAGCGAAGCGAGGTCTGGCGCCTGATGACACAGACACGGTCGCTTCCATGGAGCCAGCAATGGGCCGACTACGACCAAATCTCGGCGCACCTCAAGCGCGCGGTCGTCGCCAGCGAGGATGCCAGCTTCACCGACCATGGCGGCGTGGACTGGGATTCGATCGAACACGCCTGGGAACGCAACCAGCAGGCCCAGGCGCGGGCTGACAAGCTGAGCGACCGGCCCAAGACGTCTTCGGGCCCCGCAACGCGCAAGGTCGAACCCAAGGTGATTGGCGGATCGACCATCACCCAGCAACTCGCCAAGAACATGTTCCTGTCCGGCGAGCGCACCGTGTTGCGCAAAGGACAGGAGTTCGTGATCACGCTTATGCTCGAAGGCCTGCTCTCGAAGCGCCGGATCCTGGAGATCTACCTGAACGAGGTCGAATGGGGCGAAGGTGTCTTTGGCGCGCAGGCAGCGGCCCACCACTATTACCATGTCAACGCTCTGCAACTCGGTCCTGCGCAGGCGGCGCGGCTGGCCGTGATGCTTCCCGCGCCCAAGCGCTTCGAGCGCCGACCGGGGTCGGCGTACGTGACCGGTCGCGCCGCGACCATCGTGGCCCGCATGGGCGCGGTCGAGTTGCCCTGAAGAGGCTCGCCTGGAGGAGCCGACCGATGTCCGAATCGATCACGACCCTGATCGCTACCGAAGCCGCGCGCCTGGTGGTCGAGACCGGCCTCGAATACGGCCCGGCCAAGAGCAAGGCCGCGCGCGGCCTTGGCACCCGTCGGGTCGAGATGCCCAGCAACGAGCAGGTCGAGGACGAGGTGCGCAGCCACATCGAACTTTTCTGCGCGGACACGCAGCCCGCGGAGTTGGCGGCCCTTCGCGAGGTGGCCGCGACGTGGATGGCGCGCTTGGCCGAGTTCAGGCCACACCTCACCGGCGCGGCCTGGCGCGGCACGGCCACCCGCCAGTCCGCCGTCCATATCGACCTTTACTGCGACGATCCAAAGTCAGCGGAGATCGGACTGCTCAACCTCGGTGTCAACCACGATGTCGATACCCTGGACAACGGGCGCGGCGAGCCCGTGGACGTGCTGACGGTGTCGACACCCTGCCCGGCCCTCGGCGAGCCGGTGACGGTGCACCTCTTCGTGCGTGACCGGGACGACCAGCGCGGCGCTCTCAAGCCCGACGCCCGAGGGCGGAGCTGGCGAGGCGACCTCTCCGCTCTTCGCCGGCTCATGCAAAGGCCCCACGAATGAACCGTCGGCATGTTCTGTATGGTGCTGTCGGCGCCTTGGGTGCCGCCGGTGGTGTGGGCTGGAAGGTATGGAGCGACGCGGCCAGTGTGGACGTGGGCGACCTGTGGACACGTCGATTCCCCAGCCCGGATGGCAGCGAGATCGACATGGCGCAATGGCGCAGCCAACGGTTTGTGCTCAATTTCTGGGCTACCTGGTGCCCGCCCTGCTTGCGCGAAATGCCTGAAATCGATCGATTCGGCCGGGCTTACGCAGGCAAGGGCTGGCGTGTACTGGGACTCGCCGTTGACCGCCCCGAGCCCGTGCGCAGCTTCCTGGAGCGCCATCCTGTGGGGTTTGCGATCGGCCTGGCAGGACTTGAGGGCACCGACCTCAGCCGGCAGCTGGGAAATGAACGAGGCCTTCTGCCATTTACCGCCCTGTTCGACGGCCGTGGCCGCGTCATCCACCGCAAGCTCGGAGAAACATCGCTTGCCGAGCTGTCCGCGTGGGCCGACGCGGCATGACCGGCGCCCAGAATCCAAGGTGGCTTGCCATTGGGCGAGCGACCTGTCAACTTGTCTTTGTGATCGTAAATGACAGCCAGAAGACGGCAACAGCCCGCAAAACGCGTAAAGTTGTATCTTCGAATTCAGCAAGTAGGAATGTGCCGCGGCAGATCTCGCGCCGCGATCGATTGTTGATCTATCGCCAGATATAGGCAGATCCCTACCAATTGACAGCAAGAAGAGATCTCCAGCAAGACTGAAGATCCCAGCGCCCTCCGTGGAACGCACGGGCGCCGACCCTCCTGAGGACAGCCATGGACCTGCGCAAGCTCAAGACACTGATCGACCTCGTGTCCGAATCCAGCATTTCCGAACTGGAAATCACCGAGGCGGAAGGCAAGGTGCGGATCGTCAAGGCGGGTGCGCCCACCGCGCAGTCGGTGATCCACGCCATGGCGCCGCCCCTGGCGGTACCCGCGGCCGCGGCGCAGGGTGGGCCATCGCCGGCGGTCGCGCCAGTCGCACCCGCCGAGCCAACCGGGCGCGTCATCAAGTCGCCCATGGTGGGCACGTTCTATCGATCGGCCAGCCCCGGCGGCAAGCCGTTTGTCGATGTCGGCAGCGAGATCAAGGAAGGCGAGCCCGTCTGCATCATCGAAGCGATGAAGATCATGAACGAGATCGAGGCGGACGCCAGCGGCAAGATCGTCGGCATCCTTTGTGAGAGCGGGCAGGCGGTCGAGTTCGGGCAGCCCTTGTTTATCGTCGAATAGGCCGGTCCGAAATGACTTCGACCGCTGCCCGAGGCGACCGCGCCACCACGGTTCGACGCCCCGGCACGCCCTACGCCATGCGTGATTGAGCCGAGGCACTCATGTTCAAGAAGATTCTCATTGCCAATCGCGGCGAAATCGCGCTACGAATACAGCGCGCCTGCCGCGAGATGGGCATCAAGGCCGTGGTCGTCTATTCGGAGGCGGACCGCGAGGCCAAGTACGTCAAGCTGGCCGACGAGGCCGTGTGCATCGGGCCCGCTGCATCGGCGCAAAGCTACCTCAACATGCCTGCGATCATCTCCACGGCCGAGGTCACCGACGCGGAGGCCATCCACCCGGGATACGGATTCCTGAGCGAGAACGCCGACTTTGCCGAACGCGTGGAAAAGAGCGGCTTCGTATTCATCGGCCCGACGCCGGAATCGATCCGCATCATGGGCGACAAGGTCGCTGCCAAGCAGGCCATGATCAAGTCGGGCGTGCCGTGCGTGCCGGGCTCCGAAGGCGCCTTGGCCGACGATCCCAAGGAAATCATCCGCAACGCGCGCACGATCGGCTATCCGGTGATCATCAAGGCGGCAGGCGGCGGTGGCGGTCGTGGCATGCGCGTCGTGCACACCGAGGCCGCGCTGATCCACGCGGTGCAGACGACCCGCGCCGAGGCGGGCGCTGCATTCGGCAACCCGGCTGTCTACATGGAGAAGTTCCTCGAGAACCCCCGCCATGTAGAGATCCAAGTGCTGGCCGACTCGCACCGCAATGCGGTCTGGCTTGGCGAGCGCGACTGCTCGATGCAGCGGCGGCATCAGAAGATCATCGAGGAAGCGCCCGCGCCCGGCATCGCACGCAGGGTGATCGAGCGCATCGGCGACCGATGCGCAGCAGCATGCAAGAAGATCGGCTATCGCGGAGCCGGTACGTTCGAGTTCCTCTACGAGAACGGCGAGTTCTTCTTCATCGAGATGAATACACGGGTGCAGGTCGAGCACCCGGTGACGGAGCTTGTCACGGGCATCGACATCGTGCAGATGCAGATCCGCGTGGCTGCCGGCGAAAAGCTGCCATTCACGCAACGAAGCGTGCAGATGCGCGGCCATGCACTCGAGTGCCGCATCAATGCCGAACACCCGTATACGTTCGTGCCTTCACCCGGTCGCATCTCAATGTGGCACCCGCCCGGTGGCCCGGGCGTGCGCGTGGATTCGCACGCGTATACCAATTACATGGTGCCCCCCAACTACGATTCGATGATCGGCAAGATCATCGTGCATGGAGACACCCGCGAGCAGGCCCTCGCGCGCATGCGTACCGCCCTGTCGGAGACCGTCGTCGAAGGCATCAACACCAACATCCCGCTGCACCGCGAGCTGATGGCGGACTCCAACTTCATGGCCGGCGGCACCAGCATCCACTATCTGGAAGGCTGGCTGGCGCGGCGCAAGCAGTAGCTGGCGGCCCACGGCCATGTTCGAGCTCGTCCTGCGTGCCCCCGAGGCACTGGTGGAACCGGTGTCCGACGTCCTGATGAACGATCTCGACGCGCTTTCGGTGTCGGTCGAGGACGCCGACGCCGGCAGTGCTTCAGAGCAGGCCTTGTTCGGCGAGCCGGGACTTCCAGCGCCCAAAGAGGGCTGGCAACGGTCGACGCTGCGCGCCCTTTTCGAACGCAGGGATCTTGCGGACGAGGCTGCTTCGACCTTGCTGGCGCAGGACTGGGCGCACGGGCTGCAACAAATCTCGCTCGAACCCGTGCCCGACACGGACTGGGTGCGCCAGACGCAGGCGCAGTTCACACCCGTCGCCGTGACAGCCGACTTCTGGATCGTTCCGACATGGCATGAGCCACCGGCCGAGGCCCGCCGGGTGATCCGCCTCGACCCCGGTCTCGCGTTTGGCACGGGAACGCACCCGACCACGCGCATGTGTCTGCGATGGATCGCGAGCCACGCCCCATCCGAATCGGCCGGATGGCGCCGTGTACTCGACTATGGCTGCGGATCCGGAATCCTGGCCATCGGCGCCGCACTGCACGGCGCGCGCGGAATCGACGCCGTCGACATCGATCCAGCCGCAGTGGAATCCACGTTGGCCAATTCGGCGGCCAACGGCGCGACACTGACGGCCGCGCTGCCTGACGCCGCCAAAGGTTTGTATGCGCTGGTGTTGGCCAATATCCTGGCGTCCCCGCTCAAGCTGCTGGCCCCGCTGCTGTGTGGTCACGTGGCGCCGGGCGGCTCGCTCGTGCTGGCAGGCATCCTCGATCGACAGGCCGACGAATTGAAGGCGGCCTACGCGCCTTGGTTGGTGCTCGACGTCACGGATGCGCAGGACGGTTGGATCCTGATGTCCGCGCGACGTCCGGCATGAGACGGATGCATTTGTTCGTTCGACGATCGCCCAACCAAATATGACGCTGGCCACCCGTTGCGCGGCATGCGGCACGTCGTTCCGCGTCGTCCAGGACCAATTGAAGGTCTCTGGCGGATGGGTGCGCTGCGGCCGCTGCAACGAGGTCTTCAATGCCATCGAAGGCCTCTACGAGATCGGCTCGCCGTTGGCCGAAGCGGCCCCCGACACTCTGTCGCCCGGCCCGTCAGCCGAGTCGGTCGAAAGCCCGCTCGAGTCGACCACCGCACCCGCGGACACACGTCAGCACGAGAGTGCGCCGCCGACGGAGGTCTCCGCGTGGCCGGGTCTCGACGATGTGTGGGTGACGCCGGCGGCAGACCCCGCGTTTTCTCAAGATCCCGCCGTGCAGGCACGCCTGGCGCACGACGATATTTATGCGGGCGAACACGAGGACACGGCTTCTGGGGCAGAGACGCTCGCACCGCAGTCGTCCGCCGCTGGCCCGGCAAGGCCACGCGTCGAGCCCGCCGCCGAGCCACCGGCGTCAGCGCGGTCGAACACTTTGCTTGCCGAACCCCCTCGCGCGGACGCCGAGCCGGCGCTGGCGTCGATCGAGCCGATGCCTTCGTTCGTGCGTGCCGCGCAACGTGCCGAGCGTTGGCAACGGCCACCCGTGCGGTTGGCACTCGGGGTGTGCTCATTCCTGCTGGTTGCGCTTCTGGCCACGCAGGCCGCCGTGGCCTACCGTTCCATCGTCGCGTCGCGATGGCCCGCCTCGCGTACCTTGCTCGATGGGTATTGCGCCTGGATCGGTTGCACGGTCGGACCGATGCGGCACATCGCCGCGTTGTCGGTGGAGTCGAGCGGGTTGCAGCAGGTGGGCGGAACGACGATCTTCAATCTGTCGGTCGTGCTGCGCAACCACAGCGACGCCGAACTGATGGCCCCGGCCCTCGACGTGGCGTTGAGCGACGCACAAGGTCACCTCGTGGCACGCCGGGTTCTGACGCTGGCCGAACTCGGACACCCTGCACCCACGCTCGTCGCCGGGGCCGAGGTGTCCTTGCAAGCGGGGCTGAACACTGGCGACACCCGTGTCGCTGGCTATACGATCGACGTCTTCTACCCCTGACAACGGGCCCAATGGCCAGCACTCATGGAGCCTCTATGCCCGCACTGATTTGCGGTTCACTCGCGTTCGACACCATCACGACCTTTCCGGGCCGATTCGGGCAGCAGATCCTGCCAGACCAGCTGCATATCCTGAACGTGTCCTTTCTGGTGCCCGAACTGCGCCGCGAGTTCGGCGGCTGCGCAGGCAACATCGCCTACACGCTGGCCAAGCTCGGTGGCGCACCGGTCATCATGGCGACACTCGGCACCGATGGCGACGCATACCTCGACCGTGTGCGCGGGTGGGGCGTCGACACATCGCTCGTCACCACCGTGTCCCACCAGTACACCGCGCAGGCGATCATCATCACGGACGTCGACAACAACCAGATCACGGCCTTCCACCCGGGCGCGATGCAGCAGGCGGGCGAGGTCACGATACCTGCCCGCACGGACATCGCGCTCGCCATCGTGGCCCCCGACGGCCGCGAGGCCATGTGGAACCACGCGCGCCAACTGCACGATGCGTCGATCCCCTTCGTGTTCGATCCCGGGCAGGGACTGCCGATGTTCGACGGCACGGAGTTGCGTGCCTTCGTCGATCGCGCCACGTGGCTTGCCGTCAACGACTATGAGGGCCGCATGTTGTGTGATCGAACCGGACATACGCTCGAGTCCTTGTCGCGCTCGAACCTCAAGGGAGTGATCGTCACACTCGGCGCTCAGGGGTGCGATGTATGGATCGACGGCGAACGCCATCATGTCCCGGGCGTCGCGGCCACACAGGTGGTCGACCCCACGGGCTGCGGTGACGCCTTCCGTGGTGCGCTGCTCTTTGGGCTCGAGCGTGGCTGGTCGCTCGTCCGGTGCGTTGAACTCGGCAATCGGATCGGCGCGCTGAAGATTGCCTGCCGGGGCGGTCAGAACCATGAGATCGACCGCGAGGCGCTGGGCATCTGAGCAAAAAAAAGCCCGGCACGAAGCCGGGCTTTGATCGGAGGAACAGGCCTTACGGCTTGTTGCCCGTCGGGAAGGGCCAGGCCGCGGCCGGGCTCAATGCCGTCTTTGCCGCAGGGGCAGCAGGGGCAGCAGGTGCGGCAGGTGCCTTCTTGGCAGCCGCCTTCTTTGCGGCCGGCTTTTTCGCCGCAGGCTTTTTCGCAACCTTCTTTGCAGCGGCCTTCTTCGCAGGCGCCTTCTTGGCCGCCGGCTTCTTGGCAGCAGCCTTCTTCGCCGGCGCCTTCTTCGCCGCGGCCTTCTTCGCCGGGGCCTTCTTCACCGCCGCCTTCTTGGCGGGTGCGGCCTTCTTCGCCGGGGCCTTCTTGGCAGGTGCCTTCTTGGCCGCAGCCTTCTTCGCCGGCGCCTTCTTGGCGGCAGCCTTCTTCGCCGGGGCTTTCTTGGCCGGGGCCTTCTTGGCCGGAGCGGCCTTTTTCGCAGTTGCCATAACGATCTCCTTGATCAAGTTGCAAAGAGCACCGCACTGCTCGATACAGCGCGGTGATTCATTGCCTGGTGCTTTACCGAGACGCCTTCGCGCTACGGGTGCCTCAGTGCAATGAACGGGACAGCAAGCCGGCGCACCACTTCTGGCGGCAATGCATCACAGCTTGCAATTCGGAAAACCATAGTGATCGTGGGTTGGTTCAGAGCGGGCCGGTCGGTTATCGACATGCAACTTCAATCCCAGGAGAGTGCGCCACCGGTCTGATATTCGATGACACGGGTCTCGAAGAAATTTCGTTCCTTCTTCAGATCGATCATCTCGCTCATCCAGGGGAACGGGTTCTCCTCATTCGGGAAAAGGGCCTCAAGGCCGATCTGCTGCGCACGACGGTTGGCGATATAGCGCAGATAGCCCTTGAACATCGACGCATTCATGCCGAGCACGCCGCGCGGCATCGTGTCCTCAGCGTAGCGGTACTCAAGGTCCACCGCTCTCTGGAAAAGCGACTTGATCTCGGCACGGAACTCGGGCGTCCACAGGTGCGGGTTCTCGAGCTTGATCGCGTTGATCAGGTCGATGCCGAAATTGCAGTGCATCGACTCGTCACGCAGGATGTACTGATATTGCTCAGCCGCACCGGTCATCTTGTTCTGGCGACCGAGCGCAAGAATCTGCGTGAAGCCGACGTAGAAGAACAGACCTTCCATCAGACATGCAAAGACGATCAGGCTCTTCAGCAGCGTCTGGTCGGTCTCGGGCGTTCCGGTCTTGAAGTGCGGATCCATGATCGCGTCGATGAACGGGATCAGGAATTCATCCTTGTCACGGATCGACGAGACCTCGTGATAAGCGTTGAAGATCTCGCTCTCGTCCAGGCCGAGAGATTCCACGATGTATTGGTACGCGTGGGTGTGGATCGCCTCTTCGAAAGCCTGGCGCAGCAGGAACTGGCGGCACTCGGGCGCCGTGATGTGGCGGTAGGTGCCAAGCGTGATGTTGTTGGCAGCCAGCGAATCGGCGGTGACGAAGAACCCCAGATTGCGCTTGACGATGCGGCGCTCGTCGTCGGTCAGTCCATTCGGATCTTTCCACGTCGCGATGTCACGCGACATGTTGATCTCCTGCGGCATCCAGTGATTCGAGCAGGTGGCGAGGTATTTCTCCCACGCCCACTTGTACTTGAACGGCACCAGCTGATTGACGTCGGTCTGCCCGTTGATGATGCGTTTGTCGGCCGCATTGACACGCCGCTCGATAGCAGCCGGCGCACTCGCTGCGGCCTTCGGCGCAGCATGCGCTGCAACGTTGGCGGCAGGCAGTGAGGCGGAGAGGACGTCGACGGAAGCGACGGCAACGGAAGGTGCGATGCCGTGCATCGGCTTCGAGGTTGGCGTACGAGTTTCTTCTTCCCAGACCAGCATGTGCGTGTTCGTCCTGTGGCGGTGAATTATGTGAGTGTTGCGTGAGAACACCAAGCACTTGTTGACATCGATGACGTGCTGATGTTGCAGCGATGCATCGCATTCATATCAACACGATGCATCGTGCAAGCGCATCGTGTCGATGTCGATCACTGGCACGCTTCGCAATCGGGATTGTCGATCGAGCAGAACTGGATGTCGGTCGCCGGCGCGGCCATCGACGTCGCATCGCCAAGTGCAGCGCCGGCCGAACCACCGGCGGCGCCGCCGCTCATCGACACCGCATTCAATGCGCCTGGGCTCACGGTCGATTTCTCGGCATGCGTCGCGCCCATCGTGCGCAGGTAGTACGTCGTCTTCAATCCACGCAGCCACGCAAGCTTGTAGGTCTCATCGAGCTTCTTGCCTGAAGCGCCGGCCATGTAGATGTTCAGCGACTGCGCCTGGTCGATCCATTTCTGGCGCCGCGCCGCGGCCTCGACGAGCCATTGGGTCTCGACCTCGAACGCGGTCGCGTAGAGGCTCTTCAGTTCCTCCGGTACACGGTCGATGCGGCGCAGCGAACCGTCGAAGTGCTTGAGGTCGGAGACCATCACGCTGTCCCACAGGCCGAGCTTCTTCAGATCGCGTACAAGGTATTCATTGACGACGGTGAACTCGCCCGACAGATTGGACTTGACCGAGATATTGCCGAAGCAGGGCTCGATCGACGCGTCGACGCCGATGATGTTGGAGATCGTCGCCGTCGGTGCGATCGCCACGCAGTTCGAGTTGCGCATGCCGTGCTCCGCGATGCGCGTCCGCAGAGCCTCCCAGTCCAACGTGGCACTGCGATCGACGTCGACATAGCCACCGCGTTCGTCGGCCAGAAGGTCGAGCGAGTCGAGCGGCAACACGCCCCGGTCCCACAATGATCCGCGATAGCTCGAGTACCGGCCACGCTCTTCCGCCAGCACGGTCGATGCCCAGTAGGCGTGGTAGCAGACGGCTTCCATCGAACGGTCGGCAAACTCGACCGCGGCCATGCTCGCGTAGGGCACACGCAACTGGTACAGGCAGTCCTGGAAGCCCATGATGCCCAGCCCCACCGGGCGGTGGCGCAGGTTCGAGTCGCGTGCCTTCTTGACCGCGTAGTAGTTGATATCGATCACGTTGTCGAGCATGCGCATGGCCGTCGACACCGTCTTCTTCAGCTTGACCTGGTCGACCTGCCCATCCAGCAGATGCTGCGCCAGGTTGATCGAACCGAGATTGCACACGGCGATCTCGCTGTCGCTGGTGTTCAGTGTGATTTCAGTGCACAGGTTGCTCGAGTGCACGACCCCGGCGTGGTTCTGGGGGCTGCGCACGTTGCAGGCATCCTTGAAGGTGATCCAGGGATGGCCGGTCTCGAACAACATCGAGAGCATCTTGCGCCACAGGTCCTTGGCCGGCATACGCTTGAAAAGCTTGATGTCGCCGCGGTCGGCCTTTGCCTCGTAGGCGGTGTAGGTGGCCTCGAAATCCTTGCCGAACTTGTCATGCAGGTCTGGGCAGGTGGACGGCGAGAACAACGTCCAGTCACCGCCTTCGATCACGCGCTTCATGAACAGGTCGGGGATCCAGTTGGCGGTGTTCATGTCGTGCGTGCGCCGGCGGTCGTCGCCGGTGTTCTTGCGCAACTCGAGGAACTCTTCGATGTCCAGATGCCAGGTCTCGAGGTAGGAGCAGACCGCGCCCTTGCGTTTGCCCCCCTGGTTGACCGCCACCGCCGTATCGTTGACGACCTTGAGGAACGGGACCACGCCCTGGCTCTTGCCATTGGTGCCCTTGATGTACGAGCCGAGCGCGCGCACGCGTGTCCAGTCGTTGCCCAGCCCGCCGGCGTACTTGCTCAGCAGCGCGTTTTCCTTCAGTGCCTCGTAGATGCCGTCCAGGTCGTCGGCCACGGTCGTCAGGTAGCAGCTCGAAAGCTGCGAGCGCCGAGTGCCGGCATTGAACAGCGTGGGCGTGCTCGACATGAAGTCGAAACTCGACAGCACTTCGTAAAACTCGATCGCGCGCGCTTCGCGGTCGATCTCGTTCAACGACAGACCCATGGCCACGCGCATGAAGAATGCCTGGGGCATCTCGATGCGTTGCTCGTCGATGTGCAGGAAATAGCGATCGAACAAGGTCTGCAGGCCAAGGTAGTCGAACTGCAGGTCGCGCTCGGGCTTGAGCGCGGCGCCCAGGCGCGCCAGATCGAACTGCAGAAGCTTGTCGTCGAGAAGCTCGGCTTTCACCCCCTTCTTGACGAAAGCGGGGAAGTAGTCGGCGTACACCGCTGCCATATTGGCGGCATCGACGTCGGCGCCGAGGATGTCGCGCCGGATCGAGTGCATCAGCAGGCGCGCGGTGGCGCGGGTGTAGCCGGGCTCCTTCTCGAGCAACGTGCGAGCAGCAAGGATCGCCGCCTTGTAGACCTCGTCGATCGGCACGCCGTCGTAGAGATTGCGCCGCGTCTCGGCGAGGATCGGCTCGGCCTTCACGTCGGGGCCAAGGTCGGCACACGCCGATTCGACCAGCGCCTGGAGGGCCGCAAAGTCCAACGGGACACGCTGGCCCCGATCCGTGACATGCAATTCCGCCGGCTTGGCGGCTACCGGCGCCGCCTGCCGAGCACGCTCCTGCGCGCGCCGGTCGCGGTACAGCACATACGCACGCGCCACTTCGTGGTGCCCGCCGCGCATGAGACCGAGTTCGACGTGATCCTGCACGTCCTCGATGTGAAAAGTACCCCCGCCCGGGCGCGAGCGCAGCAGCGCGCGCACGACCGTCTCGGTCAGGCCATCCACCGTCTCGCGCACGCTCGCAGAGGCAGCACCTTGGGTGCCGTGCACCGCAAGGAAGGCCTTCATCAGCGCGACGGCAATCTTGTCCGGCGCGAACGAGACGACGGCGCCATTGCGACGGATGATTTGGTAGCCGGCGAACGCCGACGGCGCGGGTGTGGCGGCCTGCGGCGTGCGCGCGGGCATGGTGGGCACGTGCCCGGTGGACGAGACTGTCTGCATGGATTCCCCTTGGATTCGGATGTGTGCGCGGTGTTCTTGTCTACGGTGCGGCCGGCCTTTGCGGCGGACTCTTCGGTCGCTCGGCGGCGCTGGGGGCGCCCGGCGGCTTGAGGACTCCGTCACCGAACTGACACTATATATGGGGGTCGGGCGAGGTTCAAGCCACTACCGGTAGAGGTTTCTCGGTAATTGCCCGATGCCAAGGCCAGCACCGAATCGGCCCATGCGCCGCGACGCCGCATGCAGCTTGCTCATGGGCACGGAACCTCTTGCGCTGCCTCGCTCTTAGCGCAGGACCTGGCCTCAAAGTGAGGCTCAATGCGGTTGAATCATCCCGCCGGCGCGCAAATCGGCGTCGGGCCGTCAACTGTCAAGTCGCACACCCTGGTCTCGCTAGTGCCTGCATGTCGGCCCTCGCTGCCATGTGGCACGGACGACGCGCCGCCACACAAGCCTTCCGATCAGCCGGTATCACCGCGGTCGGATTCGCCAGTTCCCGTCATCACACCCAATCGAGCCATCCGGTAGCGCATCTGGCGCAACGACAGCCCGAGGCTGGCGCCGGCCGCGGTGCGGTTGTAGCGATGGCGTTCGAGCGCGCGCTCGAGCACGTCGCGCTCGATTGCATCGAGGTAGGCCACCAGGTCGGTGGGCAGCGCCGACGGTGGAGCGCCCGCAGCGGCCGGTGTGGGCCCGGCGGCCGCTGCTTGGGGCGGGGACGATCGCGACGATGGCGACACGATGTCGTCGATGCCGGGTTCGGCAAGGCCGAGATCCTCGCGCTCGATGCGCTCGCCGCCGGACAGGGCGAGCGCGCGGTGCAACAGGTTCTCGAGCTCGCGCACATTGCCGGGAAACGGATGGCGCGACAGCAGATCGAGCGCACCGGTCGACATCGATGGCAGCGGGTCGACACCCGCATCGGCCGCGATTCGACGCAGCACGGCCGAGCAGATCGCGCCAAGGTCGGAGATCCGCTCGCGCAAGGGCGGCAGCATGATCTGGATCACGTTGAGCCGGTAGAACAAGTCTTGCCGGAAACGCCCCGCGTGAACCTCTTCACCGAGATCCTTATGGGTTGCGCTGAGGATGCGAACATTGGCCGGCACTTCGGCCACCGCACCGACCGGACGCACGGCGCGTTCCTGGATCACACGCAGCAGCTTGCTCTGCATGGCCAGCGGCAGATCGCCGATCTCGTCCAGAAACAGCGTGCCGCCCTGCGCGGCCTGGAAGAAACCTTCGCGGTCCTCGGCCGCTCCGGTGAACGCGCCCTTTCGATAACCGAAGAACTCAGCCTCGAGAAGCGCCTCCGGAATCGCGCCACAGTTCACGGCGATGAACGGCAAGGTCGCGCGCGGCGACGCGTCGTGAATCGCGCGCGCCACCAGTTCCTTGCCAGTGCCGGATTCGCCGCGCACGAGCACGGGCGCCATGCTGCGCGCCACCTTGCCGATCAGCTCACGCACCTGGCGCATCGCTGACGAATCGCCGACGAGCCGGTCGATGGCGGCAACGGTGGGGCCGGCGCGTTCGCGCTTGGCCCCGGCGTCGCGCGAGACCACCGGTGCCCGCGCGGGTGTCGATTCGGTCGAGCCACGGCCGAGCGCCGACGCCACGACGGCCCGAAACTGCTTCAGGTCCACGGGCTTGGTGAGGTAGTCGTACGCACCGGCTTTCAACGCCTCGACGGCGTTCTCGGCCGATCCGTACGCGGTGATCACGATCGCCTTCTCGGTACGGCCGGCGGCTTCGAGCTGCTGCAGGAGGTCGAGCCCGCTGGCGCCTGGAAGCCGCATGTCCGTGATGACCGCGTGGTAAGTGCGTTCGTCGAGCAGCGTCCAGGCGTCTTCCACCGAACCGGCGCAGTCGACATCGTACCCCTCGCGCACCAGCGTGAGTTCATACAGCGTGCGCAGATCCGGCTCGTCATCGATGACGAGCAGGCTCTGACGTAGAGGGTTGCTCACGGCGTGATGGTGTTCGTCGGCTCGGTCAGAGGGCCGCGCTGCATCACGACGACAAAGCCGTTGCGGTGACGGTCCGTCGGTGAGCGCGCGCGGAATTCAATGCTTGCGCCGTAGCGCTCACACAGTTCGCGGCAAATATACAGGCCCAGCCCGGACCCGCGGCTGCGCGTCGAGAAGAAGGGCTCGAACAGGTGCGGCTCGACGTCGGTGGCGATTGGCGGTCCATCGCTGGCCACCGAGAGCACGGCCGTCATGTCGTCGCGTGCCGCCAGCCGCAACGACACGGCGCCCGGCTTGCCGCTGCAGTGGCGCAGGGCGTTGTCCAGCAGATTGACGAGGACTCGACGCAGGTGTTCCGGGTCGAACATCACGCGGAGCGGCAACTTGGGCAGATCGACGAGTACCGTCGCCGTCTCGCCCATGTCGATGCCGGCGGTTCGGGCCCATTCGGACGCTGCCGCACCGACCTCAGCGCGTGCGTCGACCATCGGCATGCCCGAGGACGGCCCGGGCGCCACCTCGAGCACGTCGTCGACGATGCGCTGCAGGCGGCGCACGTTCTCGGCCACCATGTGTGCAAGCGTCTGCTGGGTGGGCGTCAACGTGTCCTCGACGAGCAGGGCATTGGCCTGAGAGATGGCGGCCAGCGGATTGCGGATCTCGTGTGCGATGCCCGCCGAGACGCGGCCCATCGCGGCCAGCTTCTCCTGGCGCAGCCGGGCCTGTGCGGTGCGCACGTCCTCGAGCAGCACGACGCAGAAGTCTTCGCCCGTCGATTTGCCCGCCATGCCCTTGACGTCGTCATCGTCGGCATCGCCGTCATCGAGGACGCTTCGGTGCGTGAACCGGACGCGCGTACGCAGCGTTCGACGCGCGGTCTCCCCGAAGACCAACTGCACGTCCTCGCCGGCGTCGGGCCAGCGCCCTTCGGACAAGGCACGCTCGACGGCCGCGCACAACGGTTGCCACGCCGGCTCGTCGCGCAGTTGGAAAGGGGGTGCGGGTGCCAAGCCGGATGCGGCCAGCAGCGTGCGCGCGGCGGGATTGGCGGCACGCACACGAAGGCGTCGATCCACCACGAGCACGCCGTCGGCCATCTCCTCGATCACAAGACGATTCAGGCGCGCCTGCTGGCGGGCGATCTCCAGGCTGCCGCGTGCCGCCATCTCTTCCCGGGCCAGACGGCCGGCCAGTTCGGCCGCCATCAGCACGATGACGAACAGGCCGATGCCCGCGAGCCCCGACTGAGCGAGCACGGCAACCCCGTCACCGGTGCTGGGCATTGCCCGCAAGGCCACCGCGAGCAGCAGCAGCGCGACACCGGCCGACGTGGCCAACGCCACCAGCCGCGGCACCAGCACGCCCGACATGACCACGGGCAGGACCAGCAGGGCTGCGTAGTTGAAGCTCGTCCCGGCATCCAGGATGTGCAGCAACCCGAAGGCGAGCAGGTCGACGCCTATCGTGGCGATCCACTGGCGGCGACGGCGCTTGACCAGCACCTGCGGCTGCGTCAACTCACGGTAACTGGGCAACAGCCAAAGCACGACCGCCTGCAGCGCGTACAGGACGCACACGAGCACGACCTCGGGCAGCGAGCGCACGCCGAGCAGATTGGTCGCCCCCTGCGCCACCACGAGCGCCACGCCGATGGCGGCACGCGCTGCCGCGTAAGTGCGCACGATGCGCACGAGCGCACTGACCGGCGACGTGGCGACCCGCCGCGCCTCGCGCGAAAGCAGTCGGCTCTCCGGTTCGTCACCGGCGGCGACCCAGGGAGGTCCGAATGCGGGGCCATCGTCGCGCCGGCTGTCGGGCGCTGCAGTGGAGTCACCGACGACGCCGGCCGCGCCAAGCCAGGATTCCTCGAACGGCGGCGTGCGGGGTTCCAGACGGCGATCGACGGCCCTTCGGTCGGCAGCCCGGCGATCGCTCTGGCGGCGGTCGGCGCGGCTGTCACCCGATGTCATGAAGAGCCCGAGCCCAGGCGTCGATGGTCCTCGCTGCAGTACAGGCGCTCGCCGTCTGCGAGCGCGTCACCACGCGGCAGGTGCACGCCGCAATGGGCACAGGACACCACGTCCTGCACGGGCCCGGGCTTGCGCCCGCCGGCTGGCATGTTGCCGCGTGCCGAGGCACGCGCCGCACGCCCGAGCACCCACCATGCCACGCCCACGATGATGGCCACGAGGATCAGAAATCGAGCCATGTGTCGACTCCCGGGCCGTCAGGCCCCACGGTTGAGAACGACCTCGGTCACGAAGCGCGTACCCGCATACGCCAGCAAAAGTACGATCGTGCCGATATACAGCCAGGTCGTGGCCTGGCGGCCGCGCCACCCACGCCATTGCCGGCCAGCGAGCAGCGCCGCGAACAGGGCCCAGGCCAGCAAAGACAGCACTGTCTTGTGGTTGAGTCGCCAGCGGTCTTCTGTAGCCACGCCCAGCGCAATGGCCGCCGTCAGCACCACGAAGCCCGCCTGTACGAAGCGGTACGTCAGGCGCTCGAGTTGCAGCAAGGGCATGCCGAAGGACGGCTGAACGACCGGCCCCGAAGCGCGCTGGCGCATGCGCCGTTCCGCTTCGTCAAGCAGCAATCCATGCAAGACCGCAGCGCCGAAAAGGCCGTACGCGGCGACACCCAGCAACCAGTGCAATGGGGCCCAGCGCGAACCCAAGGTGCGCAGTTCGCCGGGGAATGCCAGTGCCAAGGCCACGGCCGCCGTACCCGCCAACGCCAGGATGCGGCGCACGGCAGGCACGGGCAGCAGCCGGCTTTCGATGGCGTGAACGGCGAGCACGAGGCAGACAGTCAGCGACAGCACCGGCCCGAACCCCAGCCGCGCTGCAGCGCCGGCGATGCCGACGTGGCCGATCTCGGTGGTCAGCATCAGGGCATGCGCAACCACGCCCAGCGAGAGTGCCGGTGCCGCCGCCCGCGACAACGTCGAGAGCGGCAGCCACGCCAGCGTGTACGCCACGAGCGCTGCCATTGCCATCCACAGCGGCCAGCCTGTCGCAGACACCGACGATAAAATCATGGATCGCAGTGTACTTTCGCGGCCCGGGCTCCCTGCCCGCAAGCAAGGCCGCCTCCAGCCCATGGCCTCCAATCTCACCGACCGCCTGTCGCGCCTCGTCAAGACGATGCGCGGCCAGGCCCGCATCACCGAAGACAACGTGCAGGACATGTTGCGGGAGGTGCGCATGGCACTGCTCGAAGCCGACGTCGCACTGCCCGTGGTGCGCGACTTCATCGCGCGCGTGAAGGAAAAGGCACTCGGGCAGGAGGTCGTCGGGTCTCTCAACCCGGGCCAGGCGCTGGTGGGTGTGGTGCACAAGGAACTCGCGGCCACGATGGGTGCGGGCATCGCCGACATCGACCTCGCCACGCAACCGCCCGCCGTCATCCTGATGGCCGGGCTTCAGGGCGCGGGCAAGACGACGACGACGGCCAAGCTCGCCAAATACCTCATCGAGCGCCGCAAGAAAAAGGTACTCACCGTTTCGGCCGACGTGTACCGCCCGGCCGCGATCGAGCAACTGAAGACAGTGACAAAACAGGCCGGCGCCGAGTGGTTTCCCAGCGCGCCAGACCAGAAACCGCACGACATCGCACTGGCCGCGATCGACCACGCCAGACGCCATTATTTCGATGTGCTGCTCGTCGACACCGCCGGGCGGCTCGGCATCGACGAGGCGTTGATGGCGGAAATCACCGACTTGCACGCCACGCTCAAGCCGGTGGAGACGCTCTTCGTCGTCGACGCCATGCAGGGCCAGGATGCCGTCAACACCGCCAAGGCTTTCAAGGATGCACTGCCGCTCACTGGCGTGGTGCTGACCAAGCTCGACGGCGATTCGCGTGGCGGGGCTGCACTGTCGGTGCGCCAGGTCACCGGGGTGCCGATCAAGTTCGCCGGTGTGTCCGAAAAGATCGAAGGCCTCGAGGCCTTCGACGCCGAGCGCCACGCCGGGCGCGTGCTGGGCATGGGCGACATCGTGGCGCTCGTCGAGGAGGTCCAGAAGGGTGTCGATATCGAGGCCGCGCAGAAGTTCGCGGCCAAGGTCAAGGCCGGCGACACCTTCGACCTCAACGACTTTCTGGCCCAGATCTCGCAGATGAAGAAGATGGGGGGCCTGGCCGGGCTGATGGACAAGTTGCCGACGCAGTTGACCGCGAAGGCGGCCGGTGCCGACATGGGCAAGGCAGACCGCGACGTGCGCCGCATGGAAGGCATGATCTGCTCGATGACGCCGCTCGAGCGGCGAAAGCCCGAACTCATCAAGGCCGCGCGCAAGCGCCGCATCGCCACCGGCGCGGGTGTGCAGGTGCAGGAAGTTAACCGCATGCTGAACCAGTTCGAGCAGATGCAGTCGATGATGAAGAAGATGAAGGGCGGCGGACTGATGAAGATGATGAAACGCATGGGCGGAATGCCCGGCATGCCGCGCTGAATCGTGAGGCCGCGCGGCATCAAGGTGAATCCTCCTGCCCCGCCGGACGTGCGCAGGATTTCTCGCTAATTGGGCGTGCGGTAGGTGCTGCTCACCTGGTGTTACAGATGAGGCGCGGACCGGGTTGACCCGCACGTGCGGCAGCCGATACGGTTGGCTATCGCTCTTCATTGCATCGCCAACACATGCTCTTCGATCCCACCCTGGAGGCTGCACTCGGCGCGTCGGCCGTGCTTCTATTCACCCTGCTTGCCATGCGTGCGCGTCCACGCACCGCTCCCGGGCGGCGCCCCGCACGCCAGGAGGCGCTCGACACCGTGGCCGGGTGGCCACCGGAGGCCACCCGCGTGCTCACTGCCGCCGAGGCGCAGGCGCATGACGTGCTGCAGCAGGCCACGCCTGGTTTTGTCGTGCTCGGGCAGGTACCGCTGTCGCGCTTCCTGCGCGTGCCCACGCGTTACTCCTATTCGGACTGGCTGGCGCGCGTTGGCAACCTCAATGCCGACCTGATCGTGTGCGACCCGCAGTCCCGTGTCGTCGCGGTCATCGAGGTCCGCGCGACGCAGGAAAGTGAGCGCAGCCGTCGACGCCACGACCGCATGGAGCGCGTGTTGCGCGCTGCAGGCATCACCGTACACATGTGGCAGATTGACAAGCTGCCCAGCGTGGCCGACGCACGCGCGCAGCTGGGCGACCTGCTCGCCCGGCACTCGCCGGGCCATGGGGCTCCTGCGGCCCGACCCGTGTCCTCACGTCCGATGCCCCTCTTCGACCTGCCCGAGATCACCGAGGTCCTGGCCGAAGGCGACGCCGCCGCGGAAGCGAGGATCGACCCGCTCGAGCCCGTGACGTCCGGCTACTTCGACGATCTGGACATGGCGCCGGCGTCGCCGGCAAGGGGCTGACCACGCTGTGGCCGGCGCATTTCGGAAGCTCCGATAGGCGTCACTGCACGATGGCTTGTGCGAATTCGCGCGCGCTGAAGGTTTGCAGATCTTCCAGTCTTTCACCGACACCGATGAAATAGACCGCCATCGGCCGCTTCTCGGCCGCACACCAGCGGGCGATCGCAGCGAGCACGCCCCCTTTGGCGGTGCCGTCGAGCTTCGTCACGATGAGCCCGGTGAGCTGCAACGCACCGTCGAACGACTTGACCTGGGCCAGTGCGTTCTGGCCCGTATTGCCGTCGACCACGAGGAGCACCTCATGCGGCGCGTCGGGCTGTGCCTTGCTGATCGTGCGCCGGATCTTCTTCAGCTCTTCCATCAGGTGCAGCTGCGTGGGGAGGCGTCCTGCCGTATCCGCGATCACGACGTCGATGCCGCGCGAGCGTCCAGCGGTCACGGCATCGAAGGTCACCGCGGCCGGATCCCCGCCCTGCTGGCTCACGATATCCACGCGGTTGCGGTCGCCCCACACGGCAAGCTGCTCGCGGGCGGCGGCGCGGAATGTATCGCCGGCGGCCAGCAACACCTTGCGGCCCCCTTGGGCCAAGTGGTGCGTCAACTTGCCGATGCTGGTGGTCTTGCCGGCGCCATTGACGCCGACGACCATCATCACCGTGGGCACATGTTCGCCGACGACGAGCGGCCGCTCGAGCGGCTCGAGCAGGTCGGTCAACGCATCGACGAGCAAGGCCTTCACGGCGGACGGCTCGGTCGCCTTGGCCGCCTTGACCCGCCGTTTCAGGTCCGCGAGCAGCGCCTCCGTGGCCGGCAACCCGGTGTCGGCCAACAGCAGCGCCGATTCGAGTTCTTCGTACAGCGCATCGTCGACCTGCGTGCCGGTGAAGACCTGCGCGATATTCGTGCCCGTCTTGCGCAGGCCGGCACGCAGCCGGTCGACCCACCCGGCCCGCGAGGGCGCCGGCTCGGGCGGGGCCAATGTCGCAAGATCGGTTGGTTCCGAACTCCCCGCCGTGTCCGCAATTCGGGACGGCTGCAAAGGTGGGGCCAGGGGTGGTTCCGGCAGCGCTGCTTGGCCCGGCGTCCCGTCCGGCAGCGTGGGCGTTGGAGGTTTTTTCTTGAAGAAGCTGAACATGGCGTCGAAGGCGTTGACCAGGCCATGTGGCCCGGGCTGCGTTGGCTATAATCGCCGGCTCTTGGCGCTTTAGCTCAGTCGGTTAGAGCGACGGAATCATAATCCGCAGGTCCGGGGTTCGAATCCCTGAAGCGCCACCAAACACCCAATAGCCCCGCCGGCGGCATGCCTCGCGGGGCTTCATTTTTGGGGCCGGTCGGTTGTGGGCACACCCGCCGTTCGCCGGGCGGGCCGAGTTTGCACTCATCTCGTGGGGCCGCAGCCAGCGATCAAGCGAAGTCCGGGCCGCCAGGCTGTTAAATCGTTGGCGTGAACAGAGGTGGCTAACCCCTTTGAATGAACCGCGCTGATAGACTTTGTTCCCCTTCCACAGCCTCTGGGTCTACACCATGCTCCGCTGTGTCTCCACCTGCCTGTTGGCAGGCGTCGTCGCGCTTTTCCTGCCTGATACTTCGCAGGCGCAGGTTCATCGCAACTTCCCTGCGCAGGCACTGCGCGGTGAACTGAGTGTCAACGCACCGCCCGATGTCCTGCTGAACGGCCGGCCGG
>JAHECD010000004.1 GCA_024641945.1 Rubrivivax sp.
TCCGGCACGAGCGACCGCAGCGCGGGCGCTACCGCCAGTTTCACCAGGTGGGTGTCGAGGCGCTGGGCTTCGCCGGCCCTGACGTCGATGCCGAAGTGATCCTCATGGCGCGCTCGCTCTGGCGCGACCTCGGCCTGACCGACGTCCGCCTGGAACTTAACAGCCTGGGGCAGATCGACGAGCGCAAGGCCCACCGTGGGGCCTTGATCGCGCACTTCGAGACCCACGCCGATGTGCTGGACGCGGACGCGCTGCGACGATTGCATACGAACCCGTTGCGCATACTCGATACCAAGAATCCCGCAATGCGCGAAGTGGTCGAATCGGCGCCCCGCCTGATGGACTATCTGGGAGAGGCGTCGCTCAAGCACCTTGATGGCGTTCGAGCGGCGCTCGACGCCGCGGGCCAGGCCTACACCCTGAACCCGCGGCTCGTTCGAGGCATGGACTACTACAACCTGACGGTGTTCGAGTGGGTGACCGATCGTCTCGGCGCACAGGGCACACTCTGTGGCGGCGGGCGCTACGATCCGTTGGTCGAAATGCTTGGCGGCAAACCGGCCCCGGGGATCGGCTGGGGCATGGGGGTCGAGCGCGTGCTCGATCTGCTGCACGAACTCGGCATCAAGGCGCCGGTCGACGTACCGGACGCGTACTGCATCGTGCCTGACATTCAGGCTCTACCCACCGCCACGGCCGTTGCAGAAGCGCTGCGGGCCACCGGGCTGTCCGTCCTGCTTCACGCCGCTGGCAAGGACGGCCAAGGCAGCATGAAGAGCCAGTTCAAGAAGGCCGACGCGAGCGGGGCGCGTCACGCGCTCATTTTCGGCGCCGAGGAGCTGCTCCAGGGTCACGTGGCCGTCAAGCCGCTGCGCGATACGTGCGGCGCCCAGACGCTCAAGCCGATCGCCGCGGCGGCCGCCTGGGCGAACGAGTTGCGCAACGCATAATCGCGAGTCTTCATCGAACCACCGTCATGGCCACACAACTCGACCTGCAAGAGCAGGAGCAAGTCGACGCCCTCAAGGCGTTCTGGAAAGAATACGGCAACCTGATCACCTGGACATTGATCCTGGCGCTCGGTGCGTTTGCGGCGTGGAACGGCTGGAACTGGTACCAGCGGGACCAAGCCTTGAAGGCGGGCGCAATGCACGACGAGCTGGACCGTGCCGTTCAGGCAGGTGATGTCGACAAGGCGGGCCGCATCTTCTCGGACCTGCGCAACCGCTTCCCGCGAACCGCGTTTGCACAACAGGGCGGTCTTCTGGTTGCCAAACTTCAGGCCACCAAGGCGAAGCCTGACGACGCTTTGGCGTCGCTGGCCTGGGTGGCCGCCAACGGCATCGAAGACGAAGTCAAGACGGTGGCTCACCTTCGAATCGCTGGCCTGCACCTCGACGCGAAGAAATACGACGAGGCGCTCAAGGAGCTCGACCAGGCGAAAGCTCCCGGCTTCGAGGCGTTGGTATCCGACCGCCGCGGCGATGTACTGATGGCACAGGACAAGAAATCGGAGGCGGCTGCCGCCTACAAGGCGGCTTGGTCGGCCATGCCCGCGACGGTGGAGTACCGGCGTGTCATCGAGGCCAAGTTGACATCGCTAGGCGCTGCACCTGATCCGGTCGCCTCGGGAGTCAAGCCGTGACCCGCCCGTTCACGGCCCACCTCGGGATCGCGGCCTGCGCTGCGGTGGCAGTGCTGTTGGCAGCCTGCGGCTCCGACAAACCGAAACCCACGCCGCTGGAGCCGCTGGCAGCCAAGATCGCGGGTCGACAAGTCTGGTCGGCGCGGGTCGACAGCGTGCCGTTCCCGCTGGCAGTTGCCGTTGCCGGAGGACGGTTCGTCGCCGCCGGTGGCGACGGTACGGTGGTGGCGCTCGACGCCAGCACCGGTGCCGAGGTATGGCGCGCTCAAGTCGGCGCCAAACTGTCCGCGGGAGTTGGCAGTGACGGCCGATTCGTCGCCGTGGCCACTGTCGGCAACGAAATGGTCGTTCTCGACAACGGGCGGCCCACGTGGCGCGCCAAGTTGCCTGCGCGCTCGGTGACGCCGCCCCTCGTGGCTGGCGAGCGTGTCTTCGTCTTGACCGTCGATCGCGTCGTGCTGGCGTTCGATGCCGTCGACGGCAAATTGATCTGGACGCTGCAGCGGCCCGGCGACGCGCTCACGCTCGGGCAGGCCGGAGTCCTCATGGCATTCAAGGACACCCTCGTTGCGGGACAGGGTCCCCGTCTTACCGGTATAGACCCGCTGCGCGGCACCGTGCGGTGGGAAACTGCCATCGCCACGCCACGCGGAACCAATGAGGTCGAGAGATTGGCAGACCTCGTTGGCCCTGCCTTGCGCGTGGGCGACACGATCTGTGCGCGCGCCTTCCAGTCCGCTGTGGGTTGTGTCGATGCTGACGCGGGAACATTGAAGTGGTCGCGCAACGTCGGCGGCATACAGGCGGTCGGTGGGGGCGATTCAGTGGTCGTCGGCGCCGATGCATCCGACCGGATCAGTGCCTGGCGCCAGTCGAATGGTGAACTGGCGTGGACGTCCGAGAAATTTCTCCACCGTGGACTGAGCGGTGCCCTGGGTGCCGGCCGTTCCATCGTCTTTGGTGATCTCGAAGGGCAGGTCCACTTTCTCGACCGCGAGACCGGCGACACGGTTCTGCGTCTGGCTACCGACGGTTCCGGCGTTGTCGGTGCACCGGTGTTGTCGGGCACGACGATGCTGGTCGCCACGCGGGCTGGCGGGTTGTTTGCATTTCGCCCTGAATAGATGATCCCCGAATCCGACGTTTCCGCGTTCGACCGTGGCCTTGTCACTCGGGGGCAGCGAGCGCCACGCCGTGCGCGCGGCAGCAGGTGAAGCCAGTCATTGCCATCGTGGGCCGGCCCAATGTCGGCAAGTCCACGCTCTTCAACAGGCTGACGAAGAGTCGCGATGCGATCGTCGCCGACTTCTCCGGCCTGACACGAGACAGACACTATGGCGATGCCCGCCTCGGCGCGCGCGAGTTCATCGTCATCGACACCGGGGGCTTCGAACCGGACAGTTCCACGGGCATCGTGCGCGAAATGGCCAAACAGACGCGCCAAGCCGTGGCCGAAGCCGATGCGGTCATTTTCGTCGTCGACGTGAGGGCCGGTCTCTCGGCGCAGGACCACGACATTGCCCAATATCTGCGCAGCGAACGCAAGCGGGTTCTGCTGGCGGCGAACAAGGCCGAAGGCATGGTCGATTCTCCGGCACTCGCGGAATTTCATGAGTTGGGGATTGGTGACCCGATTCCCGTGTCTTCGGCGCACGGGCAAGGCATTCGCAGCCTGATCGAACTGGCACTCGAGAGCTTCGATTTCGGCGACGAATACGAAGAGGCACCTCCTGACGCCGAAGCCCCGATCCGGCTGGCCGTTGCTGGGCGGCCCAACGTTGGCAAGTCGACGCTGATCAATACATGGTTGGGCGAAGAGAGGCTCGTCGCTTTCGACCAACCCGGCACGACCCGGGATGCGATACACGTGCCTTTCGAGCGCGACGGACAACGCTTCGACCTCATTGATACGGCAGGATTGCGTCGCAAGGGCAAGGTCTTCGAGGCGATCGAAAAGTTCTCTGTCGTGAAGACGCTCCAGGCGATCGCCGACGCGAACGTGGTGCTCTTGTTGATCGACGCGACCCAGGGCGTTACGGACCAGGACGCGCACATTGCCGGCTACATCCTCGAGTCCGGTCGGGCGGTGGTGATCGCCATCAACAAATGGGATGCCATTGACCGTTACCAGCGAGAGATGCTGCAACGCTCCATAGAGCAGCGGTTGGCATTTCTGAAGTTTGCCGATGTGCTGAATATTTCGGCGCTGAAGCGGCAAGGGCTGGGGCCGGTGTGGAAGGCGATAGCAGCGGCGCACGCGTCGGCAGTCAGGAAGATGACGACGCCTGTGCTCACGCGTCTGCTGCAAGAGGCCGTCGAGCATCAACAGCCGCCTCGCGCCGGGCGCTTCCGACCGAAGTTGCGCTATGCCCACCAAGGCGGCATGAACCCGCCGATTGTCGTTATCCACGGCAACTCGCTGGAACACGTGGGTGAGTCGTACAAGCGGTACCTGGAGGGGCGCTTCCGTGCCCATTTCAAATTGGTCGGTACGCCCATGCGCATCGATTTCAAATCGTCGGCAAACCCGTTCGACAAGGCCACCTGAGGTTCCTGTCGATCGAACCCCTTGGGAACGTCGGGAACGACCCCATGTGATAACGTGTGATCACTTCCATCACGGAGCATATCGTGAGCAATAAAGGGCAGTTGCTTCAAGACCCGTTCCTCAATCTTTTGCGCAAGGAACACGTACCGGTCTCGATCTATCTCGTCAATGGCATCAAGTTGCAGGGCCACATCGAATCGTTCGATCAGTACGTCGTGCTGCTTCGCAACACGGTGACCCAGATGGTCTACAAGCACGCAATCAGCACGGTGGTCCCTGGCCGCGCCGTCAATTTCCACGCCAACGAGCCCGGCGAGCCGCAGGCCTGATGGCCTGCCGTTCGCACCAACCTTGAGTCAATCCACACCTGTGGCCGTAGCGCCTGATGGGGGTGCTGCCCGTGCTGTGCTGGTCGGCGTGGACTTCGGTCCTGGCAGTTCCTTCGACCCGACACTCGAGGAATTGGCGCTTCTGGCGACCTCCGCAGGGGACGATCCCGTCGCACGAGTCACTGCGCGACGAAAGGCGCCCGATGCGGCACTTTTCATCGGGTCGGGCAAGGCAGACGAAATCAAGGCGCTGGTGGCGGGCACGTCGGCACAAGGCGTGATTTTCGATCAAGCGCTCAGCCCGGTGCAGCAGCGAAACCTCGAGCGCCATCTGGGCGTGCCGGTAGCTGACCGAACGGCCGTGATCCTCGACATCTTCGCTGCGCGTGCCCAGAGCCATGAAGGCAAACTGCAGGTCGAACTGGCTCAGTTGCAGTACCTTTCGACGCGCCTGGTGCGTCGGTGGTCGCACCTCGAACGTCAACGTGGCGGCATTGGCACCCGGGGGGGGCCCGGCGAGACGCAGATCGAACTCGACCGGCGCATGATCGGAGAACGTATCAAGTCGGTAAAGGTGCGCCTCGAAAAGGTCAAGCGTCAACGCGGGACACAAAGGCGGGCGCGCGAACGGCGTGGCACCTTCCGCATTTCGCTCGTTGGATATACCAATGCGGGCAAGTCGACGCTGTTCAATGCGCTGGTCAAGGCGCGTGCCTATGCTGCGGATCAGCTGTTTGCAACGCTGGACACCACGACGCGGGCCTTGTGGCTGCAGCAGGCCCAGGCCTCGGTGTCGTTGTCCGACACGGTCGGGTTCATTCGCGACTTGCCGCACAAGTTGGTCGAGGCGTTCCAGGCCACGCTTTCCGAAGCAGCCGACGCGGACCTCCTGCTTCACGTGATCGACGCATCCAGCCCGCAATTGGCGGAACAACAGGCCGAGGTATCGCGTGTCCTGGTTGAAATCGGTGCCGATCATGTTCCACAGGTGCTTGTCTACAACAAGGTCGATCTCCTTGAAGCAACACAACAACCCCGCATGTTGTCGGACCAGATCGAAGTGAGCTCGGGAGTCCGATACCCGCGGGTTTTCGTCAGTGCCATTGGTGGCCTGGGCCTCGACGCCCTGAGGGCTGTCATTGCAGACGCCGTCTTGGCCGATGGTGGCGGATCAGACGTCGCCGCGGCAGGGCCGGCCAGGGCCACAGTTCCATTCCTTTCAGAAGACGCATGAACATGCACGCAACGCCCGAGTCCCTTGGTGGCCGCCTGCGCCTCCTGGGCCAGTCCACGCTCCTGCTGCTCGCAGGGCTGACCGGCCGGCGCGGCAACGTGATCCAAAACAGCGGCCGCAACGACGGCCCGCCCGATCTGGATGAGCTTTGGCGGGATTTCAACCGCAAGCTCAACGGCCTGTTCGGTGGCAAGGGCGGCGGCAAACGCGGCGGAGACGATCGCCCTCCGGGTGGGCCGCAATTTCAGCCGAACATGAAGAGCGCGGGCGTCGGCATCGGGCTGATCATCGCCGTTGCGGTGATCGTCTGGCTCGGCAGCGGCTTCTTCATCGTCCAAGAAGGCCAGCAGGCAGTAGTGACGTCGTTTGGCAAGTACAGCCACACGTCGGATGCCGGTTTCAAGTGGCGGTTCCCGTATCCCTTCCAGGCACACGAGACGGTGCCGGTGACTCAATTGCGCTCGGTCGATGTGGGCCGGAGCACGGTCTCGCAGGCCACGGGCCTTCGCGATTCATCGATGTTGACGCAGGACGAGAACATCGTCGACATCCGCTTCACCGTTCAGTACCGGTTGAAGGACGCGCGCGCCTACCTGTTCGAGAACAATCGCCCTGACGAGGCAGTTCTTCAAGCGGCCGAATCCGCCGTTCGGGAAATCGTCGGGCGCAGCAAGGTCGACTCCGTGCTCTACGAACAGCGCGACGCGCTTGCGGCCGACCTCGTGAAGTCGATCCAGTCGCAGCTCGACAGACTTCGCGCCGGGATCGTCGTGGCCAACGTGAACGTACAGAACGTGCAAGTGCCCGAGCAGGTGCAAGCCGCTTTCAACGATGCCGTGAAGGCCGGTGCCGACCGGGACCGCTTCAAGAACGAAGGCCAGGCGTACGCCAGCGACGTGGTGCCGAAGGCACGTGGCACGTCCGCGCGCCTGAAGGAAGAGGCCGAAGGCTACCGATCTCGCGTGGTTGCGCAGGCCGAAGGCGATGCGCAGAGATTCAATCAGGTATTGGCGGAGTACCAGAAGGCACCGAATGTCACCCGCGATCGCCTCTATATCGAGACGATGCAGCAGGTCTACTCGAACGTGAGCAAGGTTCTGATCGACGCCCGCAGTGGTTCGAACCTTCTGTACCTGCCGCTGGACAAGCTGCTGCAGCAAGCTGGCGCTGTCGGCACTGGAGTCTCGGCGACGCCCGGTCCGAGCCCCGTGCCTGCAGATACGCCGCCCGCCACGACGTCGACCGCGGGCGATGTGCGCTCGCGTGACAACTCCCGGTCGCGCGACCGTGAAGGCCGTTGAGGGGCCGACATCATGAACAGAATTGGAATCGTCGCCGGTGGCATCCTGTTGCTCTTGATGCTGGCCGCGTCCACGCTCTTCATCGTCGACCAGCGGCAGGTCGCGGTGGTCTATGCCCTGGGCGAAATCAAGGAAGTGATTACCGAGCCCGGGCTGAAGGTCAAGCTCCCGCCGCCTTTCCAGAATGTCGTCTTCCTTGACAAGCGGGTGCAGACGCTCGACAGCCCCGACACCCGGCCGATCTTCACTGCCGAGAAGAAGAGCCTCGTGATCGACTGGCTGGTCAAGTGGCGCATCAGCGAGCCGCGCCAGTTCATCCGGAACAACGGAGTTGATTTTCGCAATCTCGAAAGTCGACTGAGTCCGGTCGTACAGGCGGCCTTCAACGAGGAGATCACAAAGCGCGATGTTCGTGGCGTATTGTCTGCAGCCCGCGAGCAGGTCATGAACGACGTACGGTCACGGTTGTCGGAAGAAGGCAAGTCGTTTGGCATCGAGATCGTGGATGTCCGCATCAAGCGCGTCGACTTCGTTGCCGACATCACCGATTCGGTCTATCGCCGCATGGAGTCGGAGCGCAAGCAGGTGGCCAACGAACTGCGGTCGCAGGGCGCCGCCGATGCGGAAAAGATCCGCGCCGACGCGGACCGACAACGCGAGGTGATCATCGCCGAGGCCTACCGCGACGCCCAGAAGATCAAGGGCGACGGCGACGCCAAGGCTTCGGCCCTGTATGCCGATGCGTTCGGTCGCGACCCGCAGTTTGCGCAGTTCTATCGAAGCCTCGAAGCCTATCGCGCTAGTTTCCGCAATAAGTCCGATCTGATGCTGGTCGATCAGAGCAGCGATTTCTTCCGCGCGATGCGTGGCGCACCCGCAGCGCCACCATCGCCCAAGCGCAAATAGTCCCCTCCAACAGGCCAGCAGTGTCCGATGGGTGAGATGTTGCTAGGTGCCGTCGCACTGATGTTCGTGCTCGAGGGGCTGCTTCCCTTTCTCAGCCCCGGCGCTTGGCGCTCGATGTTCATGCGCGCGACCCAGCTGACCGACGGTCAGATCAGGTTCCTCGGATTGGCCAGTATCGTCGTCGGGTTGTTGCTGCTGACGCTGTTTGCCGGTTGAGCACGTGGCCGTCGCCGGGTGACGCGTCGGTACAATGCAGGTTTCAACGACGTCCTTGTCCATGTCCAGAGCTTGGCAGTTGCCGGAGCATATTGCCGATGTCCTGCCGGCCCGGGCGCGCCGCATTGAAGTCATGCGACGTCGCATGTTGGATCAGGCGGCCTCGCGTGGTTTCGAGCTCGTGATTCCGCCGTTGCTCGAGCATCTCGAGTCGCTGCTATCCGGCACTGGGCAGGAACTTGATCTCAAGACTTTCAAGTTGGTCGATCAGTTGGGTGGGCGTACGCTCGGGGTACGGGCCGATACAACGCCGCAGGCTGCGCGAATCGACGCACATCTGCTGAATCGGACTGGCGTGACGCGCCTTTGTTATTGCGGCCCCGTGCTCCATACGCGACCATCCGCGTTGCATGGCTCGCGCGAACCGTTGCAGTTTGGGGCAGAAATCTTTGGCCATGCAGGCCTGGAAGCCGATCTCGAGGTCCAGGAGTTGGCGATCGACACCCTCGTCGACGTCGGTTTGTCGAACTTGACGATCGACCTGGCTGACGCGCGTGTGCTGCGTGGTGTGCTGGCGAGCGTCGCCATGACTCCGGACGAGTTGCACGAAGTCGTGCGGGCACTGTCGTCCAAGGATCATTCGGCGCTCGAGGCGATGTCAGCGTCGTTTCCTGATGAAGTGCGCCAGGGTTTATTGGCGTTGCTTCGCCTCTACGGGGGCGAGGATGTGCTCGCGGCTGCGCGTACCGAGTTGCCACCGAACCCCATTATTGGGCAAGCATTGGACGAACTGCGGTGGCTCGCCACACACCTTGGCGCTGCATACCCGAGGTTGAAGATCGGCTTCGATCTCGGTGACATGAGCGGCCTTGCCTACTACAGTGGTGCACGGTTCGCGCTCTATGGGGCAAGTTCCAGTGACGCCGTTGCCCGTGGTGGGCGCTACGATGAAGTGGGTGCGATTTTCGGGCGCAATCGGCCTGCCGTCGGCTTCAGTCTCGACCTGAAGTGTTTGTCCGAACTCGCCCCTGGGAACGGGGCTTCGGGGGCGGTGCGGGCGCCCTGGAGTGAAGACGCAGGTTTGCGGCAAGCCATCCGGCGCCTGCGCGAGGCGGGGGAAGCTGTGATTTGGGCGCTACCCGGCCACGATGACACACACGATGGGCACGTGTACGACCGTGAACTCGTCCATGCGGGTGGCCAGTGGATTGTCAAGGCACTCTGATCGACCACAACGCAATTAACCGAGCTGCAATGAACTTGACGGATAACAGACCTACAGGACGCAATGTCGTCGTCGTTGGCACGCAGTGGGGCGATGAAGGCAAGGGCAAGGTGGTCGATTGGCTGACCGACCATGCTCAGGGCGTCGCACGCTTCCAGGGCGGTCACAACGCAGGGCACACGCTCGTTATCAAGGGCGTCAAGACCGCGCTGCAACTGATCCCGTCGGGAATCATGCGCGAGGGCGTTGCCTGTTACATCGGCAATGGCGTGGTTGTTGATCCGACACATCTGCTCTCGGAAATCGAACGCCTCGAGGCGATTGGCGTCGAGGTGCGCTCGCGACTGCACCTCAGTGAGTCTTGCCCCTTGATCCTTCCTTTCCACGTCGAGGTCGATCGCGCGAGGGAAGCCCTGCGCGAGTCGAGCGGAGCCGGGAAGATCGGTACCACTGGCAAAGGCATCGGCCCCGCTTACGAAGACAAGGTCGCACGCCGCGCCTTGCGAGTGCAGGACCTCAAACACCCGCAACGGTTCGCTGCCAAGCTTCGCGAACTGGTGGACCTGCACAACTTTGCGTTGTCTGGCTACCTGAAGTCGCAGCCACTGGAGTTCGACCCCATCTTCGAACATGCCATGCAGGTGGCCGATCAGCTCAAGCCGATGATGGCCGATGTCGGCTATCGGCTGCACCGCAGTCACCTTGCTGGAGAGAACCTGCTCTTCGAAGGCGCGCAGGGAACGCTGCTCGATATCGACCACGGCACGTACCCGTACGTCACGTCGAGCAATTGTGTGGCGGGCAATGCGGCGGCAGGCTCGGGCGTTGGCCCGCAGATGCTTCACTACGTCCTCGGCATCACCAAGGCGTACACGACGCGCGTCGGCGGCGGCCCCTTCCCTACAGAATTGCCCATCGATGTCGCCGGCACGGTTGGACACCATCTCTCCACCGTCGGCCAGGAACGTGGCACGGTCACGGGCCGCGCGCGCCGATGCGGATGGCTCGATGCGGCAGCACTCAAACGGTCGATGATCATCAACGGCATCTCCGGCTTGTGCATCACAAAGCTGGACGTGCTGGATGGGCTCGACCAGATACTCGTATGCACCGGATATGAACTCGGTGGCCGCTTCATCGATATCCTGCCGCTGGACGCGGACGAGATCGTCGCATGCAGGCCGGTCTATGAGAGCTTTCCAGCCTGGAAGGAGAGTTCGGCCGGCGCAACCACCTGGGACCAACTGCCCGCCAATGCACGGCACTATCTCGGTCGCGTCCAGGAACTTATCGGTGTACCGATCGACATGGTGTCGACCGGCCCGGACCGTGACCACACGATCGTTTTGCGTCACCCCTTCAAGTACTGAGGAACGGATCCATGCTCACCGATGACGGCAAGCACCTGTATGTCTCTTGGGACGAATATCACATGCTCATCGAGCGTCTCGCGCTCAAGGTCGCGAACTCGGGCTGGGCGTTTGACCAGATCCTGTGTCTGGCGCGCGGTGGAATGCGACCTGGTGACGTGCTGTCGCGCGTCTTCGACAAGCCGCTTGCCATCATGTCCACCAGTTCGTACCGGGCCGACGCGGGAACGATCCAGGGCCGGCTCGATCTCGCCAAGTACATCACGATGCCAAAGGGCGAACTGGCGGGTCGAGTGCTTCTTGTCGACGATCTCGCGGATTCCGGCGTGACGCTTCGTGCGGTCGTCGAAAGGCTGCGTGGAATGCCGGCGATTGCAGAGCTGCGGTCCGCGGTGCTGTGGGTCAAGGGGGTATCGACCTACACACCGGACTATTTTGTCGAGACACTACCCACGAGTCCTTGGATCCATCAGCCGTTCGAGGAATACGACAACCTGCGCCCAGACGCGCTTGCAAAGAAGTTTGCCGTTTGATCGTCACGTGTCCGGTCAATGGGGCGATGCCCGATTTGCCACGGCCCGTACCGTGCAAACCTAGGCTGCAGACGTCTAAAGGACACCACAAAGAAAAAGGCCGACACTTTCGCATCGGCCTTTTCGTAACCTTCCATTGGTGCCCAGGAGAGGACTCGAACCTCCACGGAGTTACCCGCTAGTACCTGAAACTAGTGCGTCTACCAATTCCGCCACCTGGGCTCTCAGGAACCATGAATTCTACTATCAAAAATTTCAAGACTTCGACGCTGGCGACGCCGGCAAACGCACAAGCTCTGTTGAGCGAAGTGCAAGGGCGCATCGACGGTCATCGTGACGGTCACGGGTTTGTCGTGCGCGACGACGGTGAAGCTTCCATCTATCTGGCGCCACAGGAAATGCGCGCCGTGCTTCACGGCGACACCGTTCGAGTTCGCATCATTCGATACGACCGGAAAGGCCGACCGGAGGGGCGCGTCCTCGATATCGTCGATCGTAGAAAGTCGCCGCTCATCGGCCGCTTGCTGCATGAAAACGGCGTATGGGTGGTCGCGCCTGAAGACCGGCGATATGGACAGGACGTTCTGATACCCAAGAATGCCACGGGCAGCGCGCAGGCTGGACAGGTCGTGTCCGTCGAGCTGACCGAACCGCCGTCGCTGTTCTCTCAGCCGGTTGGTCGTGTGGTCGAGGTGCTCGGTGAGATCGACGATCCTGGCATGGAGATCGAGATCGCCGTGCGGAAATACGACGTTCCACACCGGTTCTCACCGGAGACATTGGCGCAGGCGGCGGCCTTGCCAGACCGTGTCCGCGCCGTCGACAAGCGCCAGCGCGTGGATCTCAGCGACGTACCGTTGGTGACCATCGATGGTGAGGATGCGCGCGACTTCGACGACGCCGTCTACTGCGAGCCCTTCAAGCGCGGACGTGGCAGGACTCTTTTCGAGGGCTGGCGCCTGCTCGTCGCGATTGCAGACGTTAGCCACTATGTCAAACCGGGTGAGCCGCTCGATGCGGACGCCTACGAACGGGCTACTTCAGTCTATTTTCCGCGCCGGGTGATCCCGATGTTGCCGGAGAAGTTGTCCAACGGCTTGTGCTCGTTGAACCCCGAGCAGGACCGATTGGCCATGGTGTGCGACATGATTGTCGGCGCTGACGGCGCGATCGATGCTTATCAGTTCTACCCAGCAGTGATGCGCTCGCACGCGCGCTTCACCTATAACGAGGTGGCGGCAATCCTGTCGAATACGCGCGGGCCTGAAGCGCAGCGCCGCCAGACCCTGGTGCCGCATCTGATCCATCTGCACGAAGTCTACAGAGCGCTTCTCAAGCAGCGTTCCCGGCGGGGCGCAGTCGACTTCGAGACGACCGAAACGCAGATCGTCTGCGACGAGGCCGGGCGGATCGAGAAGATCGTCCCCCGCGTACGCAACGAGGCACACCGACTGATCGAAGAGTCCATGCTTGCCGCCAACGTATGTGCGGCCGCGTTCATCGAGGCGGGAGCGCACCCGTCGCTCTACCGCGTGCATGAAGGCCCGACGCCCGAGAAGCGGCTCGCGCTGCAGAACTATCTGCGTGCGCTGGGAATCGGTCTGCATGTGGGCGACGATCCGACGCCCGGCGAGATGCAGGCCATTGCGCAGGCCACCAAGGATCGGCCGGACGCATCGCAGATCCATCAGATGTTGTTGCGCTCGATGCAGCAGGCGATCTATACGCCGGTGAACAGCGGGCACTTCGGATTGGCCTACGAGGCCTACACGCATTTCACCAGCCCGATCCGTCGCTATCCCGATCTGCTTGTACACCGTGTCATCAAGGCGTTGCTGTCCAAGAAGAAGTACGTTTTCGAGCCGTCCGCCGCCACGGCAGAAGCGCCTCTTCGCCGTGGTGCAAAGCCGGCTGCAAGACCAGTTCCAAGAGTCGGCAGCAAGGATCTTGCCGCGTGGGAAATCGCCGGCGCGCACACCAGCGCTCGCGAGCGGCGTGCCGACGAGGCGTCACGCGATGTCGAAGCGTGGCTCAAGTGCAAGTACATGCGTGAGCATCTGGGAGAAGAGTTCTCGGGCACGGTGAGTTCGGTTGCTGGCTTCGGCCTGTTCGTCACGTTGGACTCGATGTATGTCGAGGGGTTGGTGCACATCACCGAACTCGGCGGCGAATACTTTCGTTTCGACGAAGTCCGCCAAGAACTTCGCGGCGAGCGCAGCGGCATCCGATACAGCGTCGGAACGCGCGTGCGGGTTCAGGTCAGCCGCGTCGATCTGGACGGGCGCAAGATCGATTTCCGCTTGGTGCGTGAAGGTGACGGTGAAGGCGAACGTCTGCTTGCAAAGGGCAAGGCGACCGATCGAACCAAAGCGCCCAGCGCGGTGGAGGATCTGGCCGCCGTCCAGGCGCAGGATCTCGCCGGCAAGGCGGCCGCCAAACGTGAGCGAAAGTCCACTTCGCGAAAACCCGGCGGTGGCACGGGTCCTCGCGGCGCGGTTCGCGAGCGCAAGGCTGCGGCAAAGAAGCGATCGCGCCGCTGATCGATCTGACGGAATTGCGCGTCGCCCGTCGGCGGCCAGAACCGTCAAATAGGCTGCGCCCCTGATATCAGGTCTCGCATAGTCTCGACGAGATCCAGTGCACGAACCGCTGATCGATGTTCGTGGTCGGCGGCTGCGCCGTGCAGCCATGTAGCCGCAGTCGCGCAATCGAAAGCGACATCGGCGGATGGCTCCAACGACCGGGTGGCTCCGGCTTGTGCCCACATGCCGCCGATCCAGCCGGCCAGCACATCGCCCGTTCCCGCGCTGCCCAAGGCCGCGCTACCGGTGCTGTTCACCGATGGCAAGCGGCCTTCGGCAGCGACGATCGTTCCCGATCCCTTCAGCACCACCACCGCATTCAGCTTGTGCGCCAATTCGCGTGCAGCACCAACCCGGTCGGCCTGCACTGCGGGCGTCGTGACACGGAGCAGTCTTGCCGCTTCCAGAGGGTGGGGCGTGACGACCGTGGCGCGACCGCCCGAAGCGCGTGCACGCAGCAAGGGAACGAGCGCCGGGTCTTCGGCAATGGCATTCAGCGCGTCAGCGTCAAGAACCAGACGGTTGGTGCGCGAGATCACGGCCGGAAGTGCAGCACGTACGGTCGGACCGCCGCCGCAACCGCACACCATCGTGGAGTGCTCGAGTGCCGCGCGTCCAGGCAACCATGCCCCATCGACCCACAACAACTCCGGACGCAACGTGTCGCCGCGCGGTGTGTCGGGGTCGAGCAGGCTGACGAGCGTACGCCCGGAGCCTGCTGCCAGCGCGGCGTGCGCTGCAAGGCGGGCGGCGCCGACCATGCCTGGCGCGCCCCCCACGACGATCACATCGCCGAAGCTTCCCTTGTGCTGATCGTGTCTGCGCACCGGCGCGATTGCATGCCAGTCGGCCGCGCTGCTGAGACGCGCGCACGGCCGATCGGCTGCGTCGGACGTGATGCCCAGCGCATCGAACCAGACTTGGCCCGCATACACACGGCCACTTGCCGTAAACAGCCCAGGCTTCAGCGTGAGCAGCGATAGCGTCGCGCTTGCCTGAACCACGGCGCAGCTGTCGGCCTCGCCGGTGTCCGCCGCAAGACCAGTCGGAAGATCCACCGATAGGCAAGGGCACGCCAACCGGTTGAGGGCCTGGATCGCCTGCAGGATCGAACCCTGCGGAGGGCGCGATGCCCCCAAACCGAGGAGCGCATCGACGGTCAGATCGAATTGATCATCTGTTGGCAGGCCACGAATGACATTGACGCCTGCATCGTGCGCGCGCTGCAGCCCTTGGAGCGCATCGGCCGGCAAATTGGTGTCTTCTGCGAACAGACTCACCGTGACTTTGCGGCCCTGCACGTTGAGGTCGGCCGCCGCATGTAAACCGTCGCCGCCGTTGCCTCCCGGCCCTGCAGCGATCCATACCTTCGCCGCATGTGGCGCCACGGCCAGAGCGCAACGCGCCACGCCGCGCCCCGCTCGGCGCATCAGCTCGCCATCGGGCTTCATGAGCAATGCTTGCCGCTCGATCGCGCGCGTGCCCAAGGTATCGAAGAGCAGCCAACTTGATGTCGCCGGCAGGATAGGCAAGGGGTGAGGTTGCTCGTCGTGCATGGAGTGCATTCTGCGCTCCTTGACGACCACGTCGTGTCAGCGAAACCGGCCGATGTGTAGGCGGCTGATGTCGACTCCAGGGGCACGGTTTTGGATGAGATCGGCCAATACCCGCGCCGAACCGTTCGACAGGGCCCAACCGCTGGCGCCGTGCCCCAAGTTCAGCCAGATGCCTTTCGCTCCGCTGGGTCCGACGATGGGTGGCCCGTCGGGCAGCATGGGGCGGGCGCCTTTCCAGTGTTGGGCTTTGGCAATTTCGGCGGCGCCCGGAAACCAGTCTTCGAGCACGTCGTAGAGCTGCCGCAGACTGTCGTTATTGAAGCGGGACGGGTGGCCGCCAATTTCCGCGATGCCGGCCACCCGGATGCGTTGACCCAGGCGTGCGATGTCAACCTTGTAGCGCTCGTCCATGACACTGCCCTGCGGTCCGAGGTCCGGTGAATCATCGCGGTGGCGCAGCGGCACCGTCACGGAGTACCCATAAACGGGCAGGATCGGTACCTGTACGCCGATCGGATGGAGCAACTTGGGCGCGCGAGCGCCCGTGCAAATGACCGCAGCATCGAATGATTGAGTCTGCGCTGCGGCTGAGCTTCCCGCGACGCTCGACGTCACCTCGACCGGCGCACCAGCCTTCAACGCTTGCACCTGGCAGCCAAAGTGAAACTCGGCGCCCAGCGCCTGGGCATGGGACTTGATCTGGTGAGCAAATTGCCGACAGTTTCCCGTGCCGCCTTCGGCAAAATGGATGGCCGCATGCAGCGGCGCGACTGGCGATAAGCCAGGTTCCAACACCCGGGCCTCCGCTGGGGCGAGCAATCGATGTGCTTGCCCAGCATGGTTCAGCATCGCAAGGGATCCGCTGGCCCGGGCGAGGTCACGAGCAGACCGCAGCAGCACCATGTAGCCGTACGTTTGCTCGTACTGCAGTTTCAGCGCGCTGGTGAGTTCATGCGTGCGGTCTTGGCTGTATCGCGCCAATGCCTGCATCTGCGCCAGACTCAGTTCGTACTCCGCCTTTGCACATGCGCGAAAGAAGCGCCATAACCAGGGGGCCACGGACAATGCGCCGCCGCCGAACCTTACCGCCCCGCGGCGGGTCAGTAGGCCGGCCAACGCCGTCGAACGCATCCCGGGTGCTGCCCATGGGACAGCGTATCCGGGCGCGATCACACCTGTGTTCGCAAAGCTGCTTTCGGTGGCGACGCTGGCACGCCTCTCGAAGACAACCACGGCGTGACCATCCGCGGCGAGCTCATACGCAGTAGTGGCGCCGACAATGCCGGCGCCGATGACGGCGATGCGCAACCTAGGCCCCCGCCAAGTCAGGCGTGATCAAAGGTCCGGACTTGCGTGCTAAAATCTTTGGGTTTATCTGCACAGTGCTGCCGCGTAAGTGGGGGGCTCTGGGCAGTCAAACCTCTCCAGGTCCGGCCGGCTTGCGCCTGCCATCCAGGAGGGAAAGCGCGAACCCGGCGACCGAGTGGTGTTGTGGCATTCAATTCAATATGAAACGAATGCTTCAATTCGTGCCGGGATTCTAGACCCAACCTTCGGAGTTAATCGTGACTGTCTCCATGCGTGAAATGCTGGAAGCCGGTGTTCATTTCGGACATCAAACCCGCTTCTGGAACCCCAAGATGGCCCCGTATATCTACGGCCATCGCAACAAGATTCACATCATCAACCTCGAGAAGACGCAGCCGCTCTTCAACGATGCGATGAAGTTCATTCGTCAACTTGCCGGTCGACGCGGCACGATCCTGATGATCGGTACCAAGCGTCAGGCGCGTGAAGTGATTTCGACTGAAGCACAACGCGCGGGCATGCCGTACGTCGACCAGCGCTGGCTCGGCGGGATGATGACGAACTTCAAGACCGTCAAGGGATCGCTCAAGAAGCTCAAGGACATGCAGGCCACCAAGGAAGGCGGCGGCGAGCCGTTGATCAAGAAGGAAGCGCTCATGTTCGACCGAGAGCTGGCGAAGCTCGAGAAGGACATCGGTGGCATTCAGAACATGACGGCGCTGCCTGATGCCATGTTCGTCATCGACGTCGGCTATCACAAGATTGCCGTCGCCGAAGCCAACAAGCTCGGTATTCCGGTCATCGGCATCGTCGATACGAATCACACGCCCGACGGCATCCAGTACGTCATTCCCGGCAATGACGACTCTGCCAAGGCGGTGGCGCTCTATGCGCGTGCGGTGGCCGACGCTGTGCTGGAGGGCAAGGCGAACGCGACCTCCGAGGTCGTTGCCGTTGCCGCAGAAGGCGACGAGTTCGTCGAAGTCAGCAACGAGGGTTGACGCCTTGTAGCGGGCGGCGTGAGCGTGGCCCGCGTCGCGCCCGCCGCCCGTATTCATTCTGAACTGGAGTATTCAATAGATGGCTGCAATTTCTGCAAGCATGGTCGCCGAGCTTCGCGCCAAGACTGACGCGCCGATGATGGAGTGCAAGAAGGCACTGACCGAGGCCGACGGCGACATGGGGCGGGCTGAAGAAATCCTGCGTGTGAAGCTGGGCAACAAGGCCGGCAAGGCATCTGCTCGCATCACGGCCGAAGGTGTCATTGCCGCATCGGTGGCGGGCTCGACCGGCGCGCTGATCGAGGTCAACTGCGAGACAGACTTTGTCTCGAAGAACGAGTCGTTTCTAGCGTTCACCAAGGCCTGTGCCGATCTTGTGGCGTCCGCAAACCCGGCCGATGTGGCCGCACTCTCCGCTCTTGCTTTGGCACAGGAGGGGTTCGGCCCTACTGTCGAGGATGTTCGCAAGGGCCTTATCGGCAAGATTGGCGAGAACGTCGCGATCCGTCGCTTCAGGCGTTATGCGGGCGGCGGAAAGCTGGCGCACTACCTGCACGGAACTCGAATCGGCGTGATCGTCGAATTCGAGGGGGACGACGTTGCGGCCAAGGACACCGCGATGCACATCGCCGCCATGAAGCCGGTTTCGCTGTCAGTGGCCCAGGTCCCGACCGAGCTTGTCGAGCGTGAGCGTCGCGTCGCTGCGGAAAAGGCCGCTGAGTCGGGCAAGCCGCCTGAGATCGTTTCCAAGATGGTCGATGGCTCCGTACAGAAGTTCCTCAAGGAGGTGTCTCTGTTCAACCAGCCCTTCGTCAAGAACGACAAGCAAACCGTCGAACAAATGCTCAAGGCCAGCGGCACGTCCGTCAATGGATTCACGCTTTACGTCGTCGGCGAGGGCATCGAGAAAAAGGTCGACGACTTTGCTGCCGAGGTCGCCGCGCAAGTGGCCGCTGCGAAAGCGCAGTAGATCATTCGAGGCGGAATCGGGTTTACCTGGGCCGCTTACACTTCCGGGCGAAACACCACAGACAAGGACCTTGCATGCCGGCGTACCAGCGCATCCTGCTCAAGCTATCGGGCGAGGCCCTCATGGGGGACGACGCTTACGGCATCAACCGCGCGACGATCGTTCGCATGGTGCAGGAGGTGCAGGAGGTCACGCGTCTGGGTTGCGAGGTGGCGGTGGTCATTGGCGGCGGCAATATCTTCCGTGGTGTGGCCGGAGGATCGGTTGGCATGGACCGCGCTACGGCGGACTACATGGGGATGCTGGCGACGGTGATGAATTCGCTTGCGCTGGCCGATACGATGCGCCAGGAAGGCATGACGGCCCGTGTGATGTCTGCCATCTCGATCGAGCAGGTCGTCGAGCCCTACGTGCGGCCGAAGGCCTTGCAGTATCTCGAGGAGGGCAAGGTTGTCGTGTTTGCCGCAGGCACTGGAAACCCGTTCTTTACAACGGACACAGCAGCTGCGCTTCGTGGTGCCGAAATCGGCGCCCAGATCGTCTTGAAGGCAACCAAGGTGGACGGTGTATACAGCGCCGATCCCAAGAAGGATCCTTCGGCCACACGTTACGCGACGATCACATTCGACGAGGCGATCGCCAAGAACCTGCAGGTGATGGATGCGACGGCGTTTGCGCTTTGCCGTGACCAGAGGCTGCCTATCAAGGTGTTTTCAATCTTCAAGCCCGGCGCGCTGAAACGCGTGGTTCAGGGTGAGGACGAAGGCACGCTGGTGCATGTCTGACCAGAGAGTTGCACGATGACCATAGAAGAAATCAAGAAGACCGCCGAGACGAAGATGGGCAAGTCCATCGAGGCGATGAAGGGGGAGTTGCAGAAGATCCGCACGGGGCGCGCCCACCCCGGCATCCTCGATCAGGTGCATGTCGATTACTACGGTGCAATGGTCCCGATCAGTCAGGTCGCCAACGTGACCCTTCTGGATGCGCGCACGATCAGCGTTCAGCCTTGGGAAAAAGGCATGGGGCCGAAAATCGAGAGAGCCATTCGAGAGTCGGACCTCGGCCTCAACCCTGCCACCCAGGGCGATTTGCTTCGCGTGCCGATGCCGGCACTGACCGAAGAGCGTCGACGCGATCTGACCAAGGTCGTGCGGCACACGGGCGAGGAATCCAAAGTTGCCGTCCGCAATCTGCGGCGTGATGCCAACGACCATCTGAAGAAGCTGCTGAAAGACAAGTCGGTCTCCGAGGACGACGAGCGCCGGGCCCAGGACGACGTGCAGCGTCTGACCGACCGAGTGGTCGCCGAGATCGACCGCCTGGTGCATGCGAAAGAAGCGGAGATCCTGGCCGTCTGAGCCGGGCCCTTCCAATCTACGAACCCCGACCTGTGGACAGACACACTCCCGTGCCGCGCCATGTCGCCCTGGTGATGGACGGCAACGGGCGCTGGGCCAAGCAGCGCTACATGCCGCGGTTCTTCGGGCACAAGGCTGGTGTCGATGCTTTGGTGCGTGCGGTCAATCTCTTCGCGGATCGGGGAGTCGAGTACCTGACTGTCTTTGCGTTTTCGTCCGAAAACTGGAAGCGGCCGTCGGACGAAGTTTCAGGGCTGATGGGACTTGTGCTGGTCGCCGTATCGAAATACCTCACCCGGATGGCCGCCGACGGCGTGCGCATTCGCATCGTCGGCGATCGGTCTGCGGTATCGGACAAGTTGCGCATGGCGTGGGAGCACGCAGAGGACAGTACGGCGCACAACGACCGCATCACGCTTTCGGTGGCCTTCAACTATGGCGGCCGATGGGACATCGTCCAGGCATGCCAGCGCGCACTTGCCGATGGCGTTGCGCCTGTCGACCTGACGGAAGACGCACTCGGGCGATACACCGCCTTGAGCTTTGCACCCGATCCAGACCTCTTCATCCGCACTGGGGGAGAAATGCGCATCAGCAACTTCCTCCTTTGGCAGGCGGCCTACTCGGAGCTCTTCTTCACCGACTGCCTCTGGCCTGACTTCGGCGCACAGCACATCGACGAAGCCCTGGCCGCCTATGCCGGCCGCGATCGTCGATTCGGTGGAATCCGCATGCCGGAAACCGTGACGGCCGGCGACGGTTGACCTTTCAATGCTCAAGCAGCGGGTCATCACCGCCCTGGTCCTGCTGGCACTCCTCGTTCCGGCCCTGTTGACGACGAACCCTTGGCCGTTCAATGTGCTTACCCTGGCGCTGATCGGCGCCGCTGGTTGGGAGTGGGGGCGATTGAACGCTGCTGGTCGGGGGCTGTCCGTTGCGTTCGGTATCGTGTTGGTGGGCGCGGGCGCAGCGGCGTGGCACGTTGGATGGACATCCGCAACACCATCTGTCGTGTGGTGGACGACGGCAGCACTTTGGATTGCCGGAGGTAGCCTTGCACTACATGCCGGACCGGCGGGATGGCCCACCGTTCCGCGCGCGGCGCGCTGGGCCATCGGGTTGCTGGCGCTGTGGTCGGCATGGCTGGCCATTGGCGCGTCGAGGACGCATGGCCTGAGCTACGTCATGTCGATCTTCTGCTTGGTCTGGGTTGCCGACATCGCAGCCTATTTCGGCGGCCGCACCTGGGGTCGACGAAAGCTGGCGCCGACCATCAGCCCCGGCAAGACTTGGGAGGGGGCGTGGTCAGGCGCCATCGGAGTACTCGCACTCGCTGCCACGTGGCTGGGCATCGAGGGCTCGTCGTTGCCTTCGCAGAGCATCTTTTCCGATCTGCGAAACGGCTTCGGGTGGCTCGGCGGGATGCTGGGAGTTGCCGGGCTGGCCGCCATGAGTGTCGTCGGCGATCTCTTCGAGTCTCTTGTCAAACGAGCGGCCGGTGCCAAGGATTCAAGTCGGCTTCTGCCCGGCCACGGTGGCGTGCTGGATCGTGTGGATGCGCTGCTGCCGGTCTTCCCGATGGCGCTCGCCTTGTCAACCATGGGGCACGCCACATGATGAATGGGCGTCGCCAGCGTCTGGCCATCCTGGGTTCCACGGGCTCCATCGGGGTGAGCACACTGGACGTGGTGTCGCGGCACCCTGAAAAGATCGAGATCGTGGGCCTCTCGGCGTGGCGCCGCATGGACGAACTCGCCGCACAGTGCCTCCGGTACCAGCCGCGTGTTGCCGTGGTCCCAACTCAAGAACAAGCAGATACCTTGCGCCGTGCATTGAACGGCGGTGCGCCTCGGACCGAGATCTGGACCGGGCCCGATTCGCTGGAAACGCTGGCGTCGGATCCCGGCGTGGACAGCGTGATGGCCGCCATCGTCGGCGCCGCGGGACTTCGTCCATGCATGGCCGCGGCACGCACTGGCAAGCGCCTGCTGCTTGCCAACAAGGAAGCCCTCGTCGTCGGTGGCAGCGTCTTCATGGACGCCGTGCGTACCGGTGGTGCAACCCTGTTACCGATCGACAGTGAACATTCGGCGATCTTCCAATGCCTGCCTGAGGACCGGGCAGATTGGCCCGCCCGGATCGATCACATTGTTTTGACCGCATCCGGCGGCCCGTTCCGCACCCGCGACCCGGCGACGCTGGGCAATGTCACGCCTGATGAAGCCTGCGCGCACCCGAACTGGGTCATGGGACGCAAGATTTCGGTCGACTCCGCGACGATGATGAACAAGGCGCTGGAGGTTATCGAGGCGCGTTGGCTTTTCGACCTGACGCCGGACCAGATCCGGGTTGTCATTCACCCTCAGAGCATCATCCACTCGATGGTCGTATGTACCGACGCGTCGGTTCTTGCACAGCTCGGCACCCCCGACATGCGCGTGCCGATCGCCTACGGACTGTCATTTCCGCAGCGCATCGAATCGGGCGCGGGTCATCTCGATTTCATGGGATTGGGGCCCCTCACGTTCGAAGAAGCAGATTCGCGCCGCTTCCCTGGTCTGCAGCTCGCATTTGACGCACTTCGCGGGCCTGACGGTGCCAGTGTCGTGTTGAACGCTGCAAACGAGGAGGCCGTGGCTGCCTTTCTAGACGGAACAATCGCCTTCACGGCGATTCACAGCGTGAACATGAAAGCCATCGATTCGATGATCGGCCGGCTCGGGCCGGTCGGCACGGTCGATGAACTGCTCGCCATCGACGAGCAGTCCCGCGCCGTCGCGCGAGCAGCCATCAAGGAATTCGCCCGGTGATCACGACGGTTCTTGCATTCCTTCTCACGCTCGGTGTGTTGGTCGTCGTGCACGAGTACGGACACTATCGCGTGGCCGTCGCCTGCAACGTCAAGGTGTTGCGTTTCTCTGTCGGGTTCGGACGTGTCGTGTGGAGTCGCCGCCGCGGGCCGGACCAGACCGAGTTTGTCCTGTCAGCGCTGCCGCTGGGCGGGTACGTGCGTATGCTCGACGAGCGCGAGGGCGCTGTAAGCCCGAACGAACTCGATCGCGCATTCAACAACCGCCCGTTGTGGCAGAGGGTTGCTGTGGTGGCGGCAGGTCCGCTGGCCAACCTGGGCCTGGCTGTGCTGCTTTACGCTGCTGCAAATTGGATCGGCATCGAGGAACCGAAGGCACTGATCAGCACCCCCGCGGCGCAGAGTGCGGCGCAACGTGCCGGTCTGCAATCGGGCGATTGGGTACGTGCATGGTCTTCCGACGGAGCGGAATGGCAGGACGTCGATTCGATGAGCGACCTGCGCTGGACGCTTACGCAGGCAGCGCTCCAGGGGGAGCGGGTGTCCTTGAGTGTCAGCGACCGGAACGGCCATCGACCACGTACCGTGCAAGTCGATCTGAGCGGTCTCGATGCCCGCGATGTCGACGCCGACCTGATGCGGCGAATCGGTCTTGGCGCGCCCTACAGCGAACCGGTACTCGGTGATGTGAAGGCAGGCGGGCCGGCATCAACCGCGGGCCTGCAGGCGGGAGATCGCGTGGCGAGCGTCGATGATCGCGAGATCAACGACGCGGCTTTGCTGCGGGACATGATCAAGGCGGCTGTCAAGGGCGATGCTGGCGTCGCCATGCGATGGGTCGTCGAGCGCGCCGGCGAAAATGTCAGTGTGACCGTGACGCCCCGGGTGATACCAGCTGGAGGATCGGGGCCCACGGCCAACGTCGGACGTATCGACGCCTACGTGGGCAAGCCGGCCGAGATGGTGTTGGTCAGGCACGGACCGATCGACGGTCTGTTGCAAGGCGTCACGCGAACCTGGAATATGGCGTCACTGACGGTACGCATGCTTGGACGCATGGTCATCGGCGAGGCGTCGATCAAGAACCTGAGCGGGCCGTTGACCATTGCGGATTACGCCGGTCAATCGGTCCAGCAAGGTCTGAGCTACTACCTCGCATTTCTGGCGCTGGTCAGCGTCAGTCTGGGTGTGCTCAACCTGCTCCCGCTGCCAATGCTGGATGGCGGACACCTGATGTATTATCTTTTCGAGGGGGTGACGGGCCGCCCCGTGCCGGAACGCTGGCTGGATCGGCTGCAGCGCGGAGGCATTGCGGTGCTTCTCGTCATGATGTCCGTAGCCCTCTTCAACGACGTGGCCCGCTTGCTGGGCTTGCACTGATCTCCCAATGAACTCCAATTCTTGTTTTGGGCCTTTGCGGCCCGTCGCGGCGCTGGTCGCGGTAGCAGCGGCCCTGTGTGCGCCAGCGGCGAGGGCGGTAGAGCCGTTCGAGTTGAAGGACATCCGAGTTGAAGGGCTGCAGCGCACCGATCCTGGGACAGTGTTTGCGGTCTTGCCCTTCCGCATCGGCGACACCTACACCGACGACAAGGCTGCGACGGCTTTGCGCGCGCTGTTTGCAACCGGCTTGTTCAAGGACGTGCGGATCGAACTCGAAGGTCAGGTTGCCGTCATCATCGTGGACGAACGGGCCGTGGTGGCTGCGGTCGATTTTGTCGGTCTCAAGGAGTTCGACAAGGACACATTGGTCAAATCGCTCAAGGACGCAGGAATCGGCGAGGGCTTGCCGTTCGACCGTGCCCTCATCGACCGCGCAGAGCAGGAGATCAAGCGCCAGTACCTCTCGCGCAGCCTGTATGGGGCCGAAGTCGTGACCACGGTGACGCCGATCGAGCGCAACCGGGTGAACGTCACCTTCACGATGAACGAGGGCGAGGCTGCGCACATCAAGGAGGTCCGCATCAACGGTGCCAAGGCCTTCAGCGAGTCGACGTTGCTGTCCCTGATGGACCTGACGTCCGGCGGATGGCTCACGTGGTACACGAAGACTGACCGCTACTCGCGCACCAAGCTCAATGCCGATCTGGAGACACTGCGCGCGTACTACGTAAATCGGGGCTATCTGGAGTTCGAGGTCGAGTCGGCGCAGGTGACTATCTCGCCTGACAAGCAGGACATTTCGATAGCGATCTCGATCAAAGAAGGCCAGCCATACACCGTCATCGGCGTCCGGCTCGAAGGCCAGTACCTCGGGCGTGAAGAGGAGTTCCGGTCTCTGGTCCAGGTCAAGCCCGGCCAGGCGTACCGCGGCGAAGACGTGGCCAACACCACGCGTTTGTTCACCGATTTCTTCGGCAGCTTCGGATATGCGTTCGCTCGTGTCGAGCAACGCCCGCAGATCGATCGCAGCACGGGGCAGGTTGTCGTCGTGTTTGCTGCAGAACCTGCGCGACGTGTATACGTGCGGCGCATCGAAGTCGCCGGAAATACGCGGACCCGTGACGAAGTCGTGCGCCGCGAGTTCAGGCAACTCGAGTCGTCCTGGTACGACGGCGCGCGTATCAAGCTCTCGCGCGACCGCGTCGAGCGGCTTGGATTCTTCAAGGAAGTCAATGTCGAAACGCAGGAGGTTCCGGGTCAGCCTGACCAAGTCGATCTCGTCATCAATGTCGAGGAGCGTCCGACAGGCAACCTGCTGATCGGTGCGGGATATTCAAATGCCGAGAAATTGTCGTTCACGGCATCCATCAGGCAGGAAAACGTCTTCGGAAGCGGCAACTATCTCGGCGTGGAACTCAACACGAGCAAGTCGAACCGCTCGATGTTGATCAGCACGGTGGATCCATATTTCACCGTTGACGGGATCTCGCGCGCCATCGACGTCTTTTATCGCACCAGCCGCCCCTACAACAGCCTTGGCGATCAGTACCAGATCGCCACACCAGGGGCATCGATCCGCTTCGGTGTCCCGTTCTCAGAATTCGACACCGTCTTTTTCGGGATCGGTATCGAGCGAACCGAAATCAAGGCGTCGACCGCAATCCCGAACAGCTACTACCTTTACCGAGAGCAATTCGGACCTACCAGCACCGCGCTGCCGCTCACCCTTGGATGGCAGCGTGACCAGCGCGACAGCGCGCTCACGCCGACGGCTGGAAGATACCAGCGTGTGAACGTCGAGTGGAGTCTTGCGGGCGACCTGCGCTATCTCCGTACGAATCTGCAGTTCCAGCAATATTGGCAATTGCCCGCCAAGATGTCATTCGGCCTGAATGCGGAGGTTGGTTTTGGCAAAGGTTTGAGCGGCCGGCCGTTTCCACTTTTCAAGAATTTCTACGGCGGTGGACTCGGCTCGGTGCGGGTGTTCGAGCAGGGCTCTCTCGGTGTGATCGATCCCACTGGCGCGTTTATCGGTGGTGCGAAGCGCCTCAATGTCAACGGCGAGTTGTACTTTCCCGTTCCAGGCACGGGTAACGACAAATCGCTGCGGATCTTTGCATTTACTGATGCAGGCAACGTCTGGCGCGATGGGGAAAGTGTGACCGCGTCGAGCCTTCGCGTTTCGGCTGGGGTCGGTTTGAGCTGGATCTCTCCTGTCGGGCCCTTGAAGTTGAGCTACGGTTCGCCGATTCAGGCGGACCCCAAAGATAGAATCCAAAAGTTCCAATTCCAGATCGGGACTGCATTTTGATGAAAATGTCGACCAAGTTCTCATTCGTCCTCGCAACCGCGCTGCTCGCACTTACTGCGGCGGCGTCTGCCGAGGAACTCAAGATCGGCTACGTCAACAGCGAGCGTGTGCTTCGCGATGCCGTACCGGCCAAGGCCGCCCAAGCAAAGCTCGAGGCAGAATTCGGCAAGCGCGAGAAGGACCTGAATGATCAGGCCTCGAAGTTGAAGGCCGCGGCCGACAAACTCGAAAAGGACGCTCCGACGATCAGCGAGTCCGAGCGGACGCGGCGCCAACGGGAACTCGTCGAGCAGGATCGCGACCTGCAGCGAAAGCGTCGCGAATTCCAGGAAGACCTCGGTCAACGAAAGAACGAAGAGCTGTCTACCGTGGTCGAGCGAGCCAACCGCGTCATCAAGCAGATCTTCGAGTCTGAGAAGTACGACGTCATCCTTCAGGAGGTCGTCTTCGCCGGCCCCCGCGTCGACATCACCGACAAGGTGATCAAGGCCCTGAACGCGCCAGCCAAGTGATCGGCGTAGGGTCGTGGTCGAGGTCAGCGTCCGCGAACTGAGTGCGATTCTTGATGGTGAAGTCCTGGGAGACGCCGATACGCGTCTCACGCGTATCGGTCCGCTCCTGGGGGCCGATGAATCGACGGTCTCGTTTCTTGCCAATCCCAGATACGCGTCTCAGCTGACGCAGTCCGCCGCAGGTTGTGTTCTCCTCGGCCCAGCCATGCGTGCCGCGGCCATGGCAAGGCCAAGTGCCATCATCTGCGACGATGCCTACCTGGCGTTTGCACGTCTGACCCAGTGGTGGGCCGCACGGATTCGACCGGCGTCGCCAGCCGGCATTCATCCCTCGGCCGTGGTCGACCCCACCGCACATGTGGACCCCTCTGCGACGGTCAGCGCCCTCAGCGTCATCGGGCCCGCCGCGACCATTGCGGCCCATGCCGTGATCGGCAGTCATTGTGTGGTCGAGCGGGGTGCGTCGGTCGGTGCGGGAACGGTATTGAAGCCACGCGTGGTGCTGGGCGAGAACTGCTCGATCGGTTCGCGCTGCATCGTCCACAGCGGAGCGGTCATCGGGGCTGACGGGTTCGGCTTCGCTCCGAGCCAGGGCCGCTGGGAAAAGATCGAGCAGCTTGGGGCCGTGCGTATCGGCGACGACGTAGAGATCGGTGCGAACTCTTGCGTTGACCGCGGCGCACTCGACGACACGGTGCTCGCAGACGGCGTCAAGCTCGACAACTTGGTACAGATCGCTCATAACGTGCAGGTCGGCGCGAATACCGCAATGGCCGGTTGCGTCGGCATCGCGGGCAGTGCCCGCATCGGCGCAAATTGCACCATTGGTGGGGGTGCAATCGTGCTGGGCCATCTGGAACTGGTCGACGACGTCCATGTTTCCGCCGCGACGGTCATCTCGCGGTCGATACTTAAACCGGGCCAGTACAGTGGTGTGTTTCCGTTCGATGACAATGCCGCATGGGAGAAGAATGCGGCAACCCTGAGGCAACTCCATGCCCTACGTGACCGCCTGCGCGCCATGGAGAAAAAGATCGCATGACCACCATTGATATCCACGAGATCCTGAAGAAGCTTCCGCACCGGTATCCGTTTCTGCTCGTCGATCGGATCCTTGACCTTCAGAAAGGCGTCAGTATCAAGGCCGTCAAGAACGTGACGATCAACGAGCCGTTCTTTCCGGGTCACTTTCCACACCGGCCCGTGATGCCTGGTGTATTGATGCTGGAGGCGCTGGCACAGGCAGCGGCAGTGCTTTCGTTCGAGACTGCCGGCCAAGAGCCCGACGAGAAGACGGTGTACTACTTCGCCGGGATCGACAACGCGCGCTTCAAGCGTCCGGTCGAACCTGGCGACCAGATGATCATGGACGTGTCACTGCTGCGGGCGAAGGCCGGCATTTACAAGTACGCAGCGCGTGCCAGCGTCGACGGCGTTCTTGCCGTGGAAGCCGAATTGATGTGTGCCACTCGCCGGCTTCCCTGACACCGTGGCGACCATCCACGCCACAGCCATCGTCGATGCCGCCGCTGAACTGGCGGATGACGTGCGGGTCGGCCCATACGCGGTGGTCGGTGCCGACGTGCGCGTCGGCAGTGGTACGAGCATTGGTGCGCATTGCGTGATCGAGGGCCCGACAACCATCGGGCGCGACAACCGCATCTTTCAGTTCGCATCGCTCGGTGCGGCCCCGCAAGACATGAAATACGCTGGCGAGCCAACAGAGTTGCACATCGGCGACCGCAATACGATTCGCGAGTTCTGCACTTTCAACCGCGGTACGTCGCAGGACGTTGGTATCACCCGCGTGGGTCATGACAACTGGATCATGGCCTACGTTCACATCGCACACGACGTGCAATTGGGCGATCACACGATCCTCGCGAACAGTGCAACATTGGCAGGGCACGTCCACATCGGTGACTGGGTGATCGTTGGTGGGCTCACAGGGGTCCACCAGTTCACGCGCATCGGCGCGCACGCGATGACGGGCTTCCAGAGCCACGTGTCGCAAGACGTGCCGCCGTTCATGATGGTCGCGGGCCATCCACTGTCCGTTCACGGGTTCAATGTCGAGGGTCTTCGTCGACGCGGCTTTTCCCGCGAGCGTATCGCCCAGATCAAGCAGATGCATCGGCTGCTGTATCGCGACGGGCTCACATTCGAGCAGGCGAAGGAGGCGATCGCGCGTCTCAAAGGTGCGGTTGCCGACGAACAGGCAGACGCGGACGTGCAGGCCATGTTCGATTTCCTCGCAGCGTCATCGCGCGGCATCGCGCGCTGACTGCGCCACCGGACCTTGGCGATGCGGCTGGCCATGGTGGCGGGTGAGGCCTCAGGCGACTTGCTGGCTGGACTGTTGATGGGCGGGCTTCGGGAGCGCTGGCCGGGGCTGGGGTCATTCGGTATCGGCGGCCCGCACATGATCGCGCAAGGCTTCGATGCCTGGTGGCCAAGCAGCAAGCTCGCGGTGCGCGGCTACGTCGAGGTGCTGCGCCACTACCGCGAGATCTCCGCCATCCGCCAGCAGCTCGCCGAGCGCCTACTTTCCGAACGGCCAGATGCGTTTGTCGGTGTCGACGCTCCCGATTTCAATCTCGGCCTCGAGGCCAAGTTGAAGGCGGCGGGACTCAAGACCATTCATTTCGTCTGCCCGTCGATCTGGGCCTGGCGCGGCAAACGCGTCATCAAGATCGCACGAAGCGCGGACCATGTGCTCTGCTTGTTTCCCTTTGAGCCCGAGCTGCTGCGCCGACATGGCGTGCATGCCACCTATGTCGGGCACCCGCTGGCTGACGCCATCCCGCTCGAACCGCCGCGGGCCGAAGCCCGGCAGGCATTGGGGTTCTCCGAAAACGACACGGTGATCGCCCTCCTGCCGGGAAGTCGCCGCTCGGAAATCGAATACATCGCTCCTGTGCTTCTGCAGGCCGCGGCGCTGCTGTCCGCGCGCCGTGCCGGGCTTCGCTTCGTGTTGCCCATCGTGCCCGGGCTGCGCGCCATGCTGGACACGTTGACGAAGGACGCGGGCGACGTGGATCTCACATTGCTGGACGGCCGGTCACATGAGGCGTTGGCCGCCTGTGACCTGACGCTCATCGCGAGCGGCACCGCCACGCTCGAAGCCGCCTTGTTCAAGTGCCCCATGGTCATTGCCTACCGCATGCACCCGATCAGCTGGCAGTTGATGAAGCGAATGGCGTATCAACCCTGGGTCGGCCTGCCCAATATCCTGTGTCGCGATTTTGTGGTCCCTGAATTGATCCAGGACGCCTGCACACCTCAGGCGCTCGCTGACGCCGCGCTGAAGCTGCTTGCCGACGCGACCGCACGCGAGCGTCTGGCCGAGCGATTTGCCGACCTCCACCAACTTTTGAGGCGCGACACCGCGCGCTGTGCCACCGATGCCATCGCGCAGACGCTTCAAGCCTGAACAGCTTGCATTTACTTGGGACGCGCCGGGCCTGGTGGCAGGCGTCGATGAGGCCGGTCGAGGGCCGCTGGCAGGCCCGGTGGTGGCTGCAGCCGTTATCCTGGACGAATTGAAGCCGATCCGAGGGCTCGCGGATTCGAAAGTCATCACCCCGTTGCGGCGAGCGCGCCTGTTCGATGAAATCCTCGGGCGCGCGTTGTGCCACAGCATTGCGCTGGCGAGCGTGGAGGAGATCGACGAAATGAACATTCTGCAGGCCACGATGCTCGCGATGCGGCGTGCTGTGTCGGGCCTGCGACTGCCTCCACATCGAGTGCTGGTCGACGGCAACCGGATCCCGGCCCTGCCGATGCCAGCACAGGCGATCGTTCGTGGTGACGCCACGGTCGCGTCGATCTCGGCCGCATCGATCCTGGCCAAGGTATATCGCGATCGCCTTTGCGACGAACTGGACCAGGCGCATCCAGGCTATGGGTTCGCATCGCACAAGGGCTATCCGACACAGGAACATCTGCGAGCGCTCGATGAGCATGGCGCCTGCGCAGCCCACCGCCGTACCTTTGCGCCAGTGCGCAACGTGCTGAAGCGGCCATGACGATGCCGCGGCTGATCACTTCGCGCGACAACGTGCTGCTGCAGCGCGTTCGCAAGCTTTTGCACGATCCGACCCACTACCGCAAGACACAAGCTCTCTGGCTCGAAGGTGAACACCTTTGTGATGCACTGCGTGTGCGCGGCGCAACGGCTCGCCATGCGATCTGTGCGGAATCGGCACACCAGCGCAAAGTGATTGCCATGCTGGCATCGCATGCGGAGGATCAGATCCTCGTGCCGGACCGTCTGTTTGCCGACCTGAGTTCAATGCCGTCGCCGGCGGGGATCGGCTTTCTTTGCGATTTGCCACCGACACCACCTCTGGACACCGGCGTCGCGACCGTCGTCATGGACCGGCTGCAGGACGCCGGAAATGTCGGCAGCATCTTGCGTTCGGCCGCGGCACTCGGCGTTGGCCAGGTGATTTCCATGCGGGGCACCGCGGGACTTTGGTCCCCCAAGGTGATGCGGGCCGGCATGGGCGCGCATTTTGGTCTGCGGCTCATCGAGGGGCTCGACATCGCCGATTTGGATTCCCTGGCAGTTCCGTTGGTCGCGACGAGCTCACATGGCGCAACGGCCCTGCAAGACGCACCGCTTCCCGAGCCTTGTGGCTGGATCTTCGGGCACGAAGGGCAGGGCGTGAGTGAGCATCTTCTGGAGCGCTGTTCGCTGACGGTGCGAATTCCGCAGCCTGGGGGCGAGGAGTCGCTCAACGTGGCCGCCGCGGCTGCGATCTGCCTATACGAATCGAGCCGGCGCCGGCAGTCGCCCGGTCAATAGATCAGGCGGTCGGGACGGATATCGCGCAGGATGGTCGTCGCGATTTCCTCGATCGACTTGTGCGTCGACGACAGCCAGTTGATCCCTTCGCGGCGCATCATCGATTCGGCGGCGCTGACCTCGTAGCGGCAATTCGACAGCGACGCGTACTTGCTGTCGGGGCGCCGCTCATGGCGGATCTGCGACAACCTGTCCGGGTCGATCGTCAGTCCGAAGCACTTGGCCTTGTAAGGGCCCAGCGGCGTGGGCAGGCGTCCACGCTCGAAGTCCTCGGGGATCAGCGGGCAGTTCGCGGCCTTGATGCCATGCTGCATGGCGAGGTAAAGGCTGGTCGGGGTCTTGCCACATCGGCTGACGCCGACCAGGATGACGTCGGCCGCGGCCAGATTGCGCGACGACTGACCGTCATCGTGCGCCAGCGAGAAATTGATGGCCTCGATGCGGTCGTTGTATTCCTGACTTTTCGCAGCGTCGGAGAACCGCCCGACGCGGTGGTTCGATTTGATGCCGAACTCGGTCTCTAAGGGTTCGACGAAGGTCCTGAACATGTCCAGTACGAGGCCTTTGCCCTCAGGGCTGGTGAGCACCTCTCGAATCTCGTCGTTGACGAGGGTGATGAAGACGATAGGTCGCACGCCTTCGCGTTCGGCCGTCTGGCCGATCTCGGCCTGCACGGCCCAGGCCTTGTCAAGACTGTCGATGAAGGGCCTGCGGACATGGCGGGGCTTGGCCGAAAACTGCGCCAAGATCGAATTGCCGAAAGTCTCGGCGGTGATGCCAGTGCCGTCGGAAACGAAGAATACGGTGCGATGGGGCATGGCGTCGGACAAGCGTGGAATGGTTGAACCGATGATAGGGAAGAACTCCCTACAATCCGGGCAAGATTTGCGCCGCCACAGCCGCATGGGCGCCCCGTACCCACAAGAACAGCAAGTCAGTACCGGGGTTGGCCAAGGTGCGCTGCGGGCGAGGGCCCTCGATTTTTGTCATTACGGAGTCTTTCCATGTCTACAGCAGATCTGGCGACCGCCCTCGTCGCGCCCTTCGAACAATTGAGAATGACCGACGTCGAGACGGTTGGTGGCAAGAATTCGTCCCTTGGCGAAATGATCAGCCAACTGGCCGCCTCTGGCGTGCGAGTGCCGGGGGGCTTTGCGACCACGGCGCACGCGTTCCGGCAATTCCTGATGCAGCAGGCGCTCGACCACCGCATCGCTCAGCGGCTGGCCGTGCTCGATGCGGACGATGTCCGGGCGCTCGCCGAGGCGGGCGCCGAAATTCGCAAGTGGATCATCGAAACACCGTTCCCCTCGGATCTCGAGGCAGCGATTCGCGAGCAGTTCACGCGCCTGACGTCTGAAAATCCAGAGGCGACCTTTGCCGTGCGATCTTCGGCGACGGCCGAAGATCTGCCTGACGCCTCATTTGCCGGGCAGCAGGAGACATTTCTCAATGTGGCTGGCATCGACGAGGTGTTGCATCGCATGAAGGACGTCTTCGCCTCGCTCTACAACGACCGCGCCATCAGCTACCGGGTGCACAAGGGGTTTGCGCATGCTGGCGTGGCATTGTCCGCAGGCGTGCAGCGCATGGTTCGGTCCGATGTCGGCGCGGCCGGCGTGATGTTCACCATCGACACCGAGAGCGGGTTCCCCGACGTCGTATTCATCACCTCGAGCTACGGCCTCGGCGAGACCGTCGTTCAGGGGGCCGTCAACCCTGACGAGTTCTACGTTCACAAGCCCGGCCTGAAGGCAGGCAAGTCGCCGATCATTCGCCGCTCACTGGGTTCCAAGCTGGTTCGCATGGAGTTTTCGTCCGCCCAGGAGAAAGCCGAGACGGGGCATCTGGTGAAGACCGTCGATACGCCGGCAGAGCAGCGCAACCGTTTCTCGCTGTCGGACGCCGATGTCATCGAACTGGCCCGTTATGCGCTGGTGATCGAGCAGCACTATGGTCGGCCCATGGACATCGAGTGGGGCAAGGACGGAATCGACGGCAAGCTCTACATCCTGCAAGCGCGGCCCGAGACGGTCAAAAGCCAGCAAGGTGCGAAGGTCGAGCAGCGCTACCGGCTCAAGGGAACGGGAACGATCCTGGCCGAGGGGCGCGCAATCGGTCAGAAGATCGGCACGGGGCCCGTGCGCCTGGTGTCGTCGCTGTCCGAGATGGGCAGCGTGCAGCCGGGTGACGTGCTCGTGACCGACATGACCGACCCGAACTGGGAGCCTGTGATGAAGCGCGCGAGCGCCATCGTCACCAACCGCGGCGGACGTACCTGTCACGCCGCCATCATCGCGCGCGAACTGGGTATCCCCGCCGTGGTCGGCTGTGGTGACGCCACGGAAAAGCTGACCGATGGCGCGCTCGTCACGGTGGCCTGTTCGGAGGGCGATACAGGCTATATCTTCGACGGGCTGCTCGAGACCGAGGTCAAGGAAGTTCAGCGCGGCGAGATGCCTTATTGCCCGATCAAGATCATGATGAACGTGGGCAACCCACAACTCGCGTTCGACTTCGCGCAGATGCCCAATTCGGGCGTGGGCCTGGCGCGCCTCGAGTTCATCATCAACAACAACATCGGCGTCCATCCCAAGGCCATCCTCGACTACCCGAATGTCGACCCCGAGTTGAAGAAGGCGGTCGAGTCTGTGGCGCGGGGACACGCGTCGCCCCGTGCCTTCTACGTCGACAAACTGGTGGAAGGCGTGGCCACGATCGCGGCCGCCTTCTGGCCCAAATCGGTCATCGTTCGCCTTTCGGACTTCAAGAGCAACGAGTACATCAAGCTCATCGGTGGCAAGCGCTACGAGCCGGACGAAGAGAATCCGATGCTTGGCTTCCGCGGGGCGAGTCGATATCTCAGCAGCGAGTTCGCGGATGCCTTCGGCATGGAGTGCGAAGCCCTCAAGCGGGTTCGCACGGACATGGGCCTGGTGAACGTCGAAATCATGGTGCCGTTCGTGCGTACCGTGAAACAGGCGGAACGCGTGACGCAGATGCTGGCGGATCGTGGCCTCAAACGTGGCGTGAACGGCCTTCGGCTCATCATGATGTGCGAGGTGCCGAGCAATGCGATCCTGGCCGAGCGCTTCCTGGAGTATTTCGACGGCATGTCCATTGGCTCGAATGATCTGACGCAACTCACGCTGGGTCTGGATCGCGATTCCGGGCTTGAGCTTCTGGCAAACGACTTCGACGAGCGCGATCCTGCCGTCAAGGCCATGATTTCCAGGGCGATTGCGGCTTGCCGCGCCGTTGGCAAGTACGTCGGCATCTGCGGGCAAGGTCCCAGCGACCATCCCGATTTTGCGGATTGGCTCGCGCAGGAGGGGATCGTTTCGATGTCGCTCAACCCGGATACGGTCGTCGAGACTTGGCAACGCTTGGCGGGCGAAAGCAGGTAGTCGGGTCAACCCGACTGGGAGAAGACCTAGTCCGGACGCCGTCCCCGTGAGGCGTCGAGTCAGATACTCGTAAGGCGCGGCGACAACATTCGCACTTTGGCTCTTGCGATGCTGACAGTTCTCAACGCGCTTCAACTTGTCCTGTACATCGCCTTGCTCGCGCTGGCCGGGCAGGGCGTTCTCTTCGTGCTCGCGGGTGACAGGCGCAGTTCGAACTTCTTCTATCGGACGCTGCAGGTGGTTTCCATGCCGTTTACCGCACTGATACGCAAGGCGACACCTCGAGCGGTAGCCAATCGCCATGTTCCACTGGTCACGTTTCTGGTTCTGCTGGTGGCGTACGCGGTCGTGACATTCGAAAAGATCGGGCTCTGCGTGTCGCTCAACATGGTGGGTTGCCGGTGAGCGTCGTCGCCTACCACGTACTCAAATGGCGAGCCATCGCTTGGCTGGTCCTGGGGCGGGACGCACCGGCACTTGCCCTGTTCGACCAGATCGTTCGCGACCGGCCATCGGACACCTACGCGCTGTCGAGCCGCATGAACCTGTATGCACGTCGTGGCCAATGGGCGCGGGCGGTTTCCGATTCAGACCTAGTCGTAGCGACTGAGCCGGAGAATGCGCACCACTGGTTCAATCGTGGCTACGTGCTGGAACAGATCGGCCTTCTCGATGAGGCCCGATTGGCGTTCGGCCGAGCGACATCCCTGTCGCCGACGCTTGACCGGGCTTGGTATGGCCTGGGGTTGGTGCTGATCCGCCAGCACTGTTTCGATGAGGCCGTGCATGCGCTGCGGCGTGCGACTGAACTGCAACCGATGAGCCCTCATGGCTGGTATCAGCTCGCACGGGTCCACGTCGACAGGCACGACCTGGATGCCGCTCGAAAGATCATCGGGCATCTCAAGGGTTTCGAGCCCCGTGTCGCGGCGCAACTTGAGCGCGAAACGGGATTGCTAGAGAACGAACCCGTTGCGGCTTGAGCGTGAGCCAATCGGACATGGCCGCCGACACGGCCTGATCAAATCTAAGTGAGGCCGCAGATGAAGGTGAGCAAGAACCACAGGGCCTATTGGCAGAAGAACCTGCGCGTCACTGCGATCCTTCTCGTGATCTGGTTCGTCGTCACCTACGTTGTTGGCTACTTCGCGCGCGATCTCGATTTCAGCTTCTTCGGATGGCCATTCAGTTTCTGGGTCGCCTCCCAGGGTGCCCTCGTCGTCTATGTGTTGATCATCTGGTTTTACGCAACCTACATGAACAAGCTTGACAAGGCACACGACGTGGCCGAGGAGGAATGAGGATGGCGCAGCCAGACAGCCGACACGGGAGCGCGGCACTTTCAGGCAGGGCCGCCAACGACGCGTTCCGGCGGCAGCTCAACAAGGTCTACGGCTGGTACACCGGCGGTTTCTTCACCTTCGTTGCGGTGCTGGCGGTCCTGGAGCAGATGGGCCTCAGCCGCGGCGCAATGGGCATCGTCTTCTTGCTCGCCACAGTGGCGCTTTACGCGGGCATAGGGATCTTGAGCCGGACCAACGACGCCGCGGAGTACTACGTGGCAGGACGGCGTGTGCCAGCCATGTACAACGGCATGGCCACGGGTGCAGACTGGATGAGCGCGGCGTCGTTCATCGGGCTTGCCGGTACCCTGTACCTCACTGGCTACGGTGGCCTGGCCTTCATCATGGGGTGGACGGGTGGTTACTGCCTGGTCGCACTGTTCCTCGCACCATACCTCCGCAAGTTCGGCCAGTTCACGATTCCCGATTTTCTCGGTGCCCGGTACGAGGGCAACGCCGCGCGCCTTGTCGGCGTGATCATTGCAATCCTCTGTTCGTTCACCTATGTCGTGGCGCAAATCTATGGGGTCGGGCTCATCACGACGCGTCTGTCGGGCATCCCGTTCGAGATCGGCATCTTCGTCGGACTTGGAGGGATCCTCGTCTGCTCTTTCCTTGGTGGCATGCGCGCGGTCACCTGGACCCAGGTGGCGCAGTTCATCATTCTCATCATCGCGTACATGATCCCGGTGATCTGGCTGTCGGTGAAGCAGACAGGTTTTCCTATTCCGCAGGCCATCTACGGCTACCAACTCCAGAAGGTCACGGCGCAGGAACAGAAGCTGATTGACGACCCCAAGGAGAAGGAGGTCGTGGCCATCTTCCGAAAGCAGGCCGACACACTTGCCGACAAGCTGAAGGATGTTCCAGCCGCACTCGTGGCGGACCGAGCCGCCGCGAAGAAGCGCGTCGAGGATCTTCGTGCCGCCAACGCACCGCTGGCGGAGCTTCAATCGGCAGAGCGCGCGCTGTCATCGATGCCCAAGGACGAGTCCGCTGCCAAGGCGGCTTGGACAGCGGCCCGCGCTGCGGCCGACGCGAGGGCCAAGCCGCTCGCGGGGATGCCGCGTCATGCGGCACAGTACAACGGCGACCCGGACGGAGACGCCAATGCACGACTGAGCTTCAGCGAGTCCCGCCGCAACTTTCTCGCGCTTGTCTTCTGTCTGATGGTCGGCACTGCAGCGCTGCCCCACATCCTGATGCGCTACTACACGACGCCATCCGTGAAGGAGGCTCGAAGCTCCGTCACTTGGAGTCTGTTCTTCATATTCCTGTTGTACTTCACGGCACCGGCACTGGCGGTGCTCGTCAAGTACGAGGTCTTCAACGTACTGGTGGGTACGCCGTTCGACCGGTTGCCGGGTTGGATTGCCGCGTGGTCGCGCGTCGATCCAGGGCTGCTGTCGGTGACCGACATCAACAAGGATGGGATCTTTCAGCTGGGCGAGATGAAGATCGGCGGCGACATCATCGTGCTGGCCACGCCCGAGATTGCCGGTCTGCCGTATGTCATCTCGGGGCTCGTCGCTGCAGGCGGTCTGGCCGCTGCACTTTCCACGGCCGACGGCTTGTTGCTGACGATTGCCAACGCGCTGTCGCACGATCTCTACTACAAAATGATCGATCCCAATGCGCCCACCTCCCGGAGGGTGCTGATCTCGAAAATGCTTCTCCTCGTTGTGGCCGTGTTGGCGGCGTTGGTCGCTGCGCAGAAGCCGGCTGACATTCTGTTCCTGGTATCGGCAGCCTTCTCGATCGCCGCCGCAGGCTTCTTTCCGGCGTTGACGCTGGGCATTTTCTGGAAACGTGCCACCAAGTGGGGGGCCACGCTTGGAATGATTGCGGGCTGCGGCATCACGCTCTACTACATGGCAACGACCCAACCCTGGTTGCGCGGGCTTTTCGGGGTGTCGTCTCCGGTGGCCGAGCACATCTGGTGGGGGATTTCGCCCATCTCGGCCGGCGTGTTCGGCGTGCCGCTGGGGTTCCTGGTGATCATCGTCGTGAGCCTCGTGACACCAGCTCCCAAGGCCGACGTACAAGAACTCGTGGAGCACGTGAGGTATCCGAACCTGCGGCCGACCAAGGGCTGAATCCACCGCAGGCCTGCGCGCCTTGCGGCGGCCCCCGCCGGCGCCATCGTGCACCGACGGAAACCCTGACGATCGCATCGGCTACAATATTGGGTTTCCTGCCTTGCTGCACCCGTATGAAGTCAGACGCTGACGGGGCAGCTTCCTTTCATGGAATCCACAAGGAGCATTCATGCGTCACTATGAGATCGTTCTCTTGATCCATCCGGATCAGAGCGAACAGGTTCCGGCCATGCTGGAACGCTACAAGACACTGGTCACCAACGCCGGCGGCAAGGTGCACCGTGTCGAGGACTGGGGTCGCCGCCAATTGGCGTACATGATCCAGAAGCTCGCCAAGGCGCATTATCTGTGCCTGAATATCGAGTGCAGCAACGAAACGCTGACCGAGATCGAGACGGGCTTTCGTTTCAACGATGCCGTGCTGCGCCACCTGACGGTGGCCAAGAGCAAAGCCGAGACGATTCCTTCGGTAATGATGAAGGCCGTCGAGCGCGAAGAGTCGCGCAAGGCTGCACAGGAGACCACGGCCTGATTCGGCCCCAAGCGGCTCCCGTGGTGTAACGCTGATGAACCGCCTGGTTCTGTCGGCTACGCTGTTGGAGCGCGGTGCCTTGCGCTACACGCCTGCCGGAATGCCCGCCTTGGATCTGAGCCTCGCTCATGAATCTGAAGTCAGCCATGAAGGCCAGCCGCGCAAGGTTTCGCTGCAGGTGAGGTCCCTGGTTATCGGGTCGCTTGTCGACCGGGTTTCCGGGATGCCTCTGGGAGCGCCATCGCAATATGCGGGCTTCCTCGCACCTGCGCGCAACGGGCGCGGCATGCTGTTCCACATCACCGAGATCGTCTGACCCGAACGTCGAGCGACCGACCCCTTTCAAACCGATCCTCAAGTTTTCAGGAGTTCCATCATGGCACCACCCCGTGGCAAAGGCCGTTTTTCCAAGGACAAGCGCCCCAAGCGCAATCAACAGTCCCTGCTGTTCCGGCGCAAGCGCTTTTGTCGCTTCACCGTGGCTGGCGTGGAAGAGATCGACTACAAGGACGTCGATGTCTTGCGCGATTTCGTCGGCGAGAACGGAAAGATCACACCTGCGCGCCTGACCGGCACGCGTGCCTTCTATCAACGGCAACTGACCACGGCGATCAAGCGTGCGCGCTTCTTGGCGCTGCTGCCGTACTCCGACCAACACAAGGTTTGAGGGCAACGACATGCAAATCATCCTGCTTGAAAAAGTTGACAACCTTGGCAACCTGGGCGATGTCGTCAAGGTCAAGGACGGCTACGCCCGCAATTTCCTGATTCCGTCACGCCGTGCACGCCGCGCCACCGAGGCGGCGATCAAGGAATTCGAAGTCAAGCGTGCCGAACTCGAGAAGGTTGCGGCGGAGAAACTGGCCGCCGCGCAGACGCTGGGCGAACAACTCACCGGCAAGACGGTGCGGATCGTCCAGAAGGCCGGCGTGGACGGCCGGCTGTTCGGCTCCGTCACCAACCAAGATGTCGCCGAGGGCCTGGACAAGATGGGCCTGAAGATCGCGAAGTCTCAGGTTCGCATGCCCAACGGTCCGCTCAAGACCGTGGGTGAGCACGCCGTGACCGTATCGCCGCACGGCGACGTGGTGGTGGAGATCACGGTGATGGTGGTCGCGCAAGCTGACTGACGCCGCTGCCGTTTCGACGGATGAAGGGCCGGCCTGTCCGGCCCTTCTGCATTTTGGGCGGATCTCCACCGCAACTCCAAGGCCTGTCCACAGGTCTGTCCACAGCGTGCTCTCGACGCACTCGTATCATTCATTTCATGTCCGCTCGCATTGAATCCATCGAGCCGCTGGAAGGCCGCGACGACGAAGTTGCCCGACTTCGCGTCCCGCCACATTCGGCGGAGGCCGAGCAGAGCGTCCTCGGTGGCTTGCTGCTCGACAACCTTGCATGGGATCGAGCGGCCGACCTGCTCACCGACAGTGATTTCTATCGCTACGAGCATCGTCACATCTATGCCGCGATCGGTGCCTTGATCGGCGCAAGCCGCCCCGCCGACGTTGTCACGGTGTTCGAGGCCTTGCAGTCGCGTGGCAAGGCCGAGGACTGCGGCGGTATCGCCTACCTCAATGCGCTCGCCCAGAGCGTGCCCAGCGCGGCCAACGTGCGACGCTATGCGGAGATCGTTCGTGAACGCGCCGTGCTGCGCAAGCTCATTGCGGCCAGCGACGAAATCGCGACGAGTGCGTTCAGCCCGCAAGGCGTGCCGGTTTCACAATTGCTCGACGAGGCGGAGTCCAAGATTTTCCGCATCGGCGAGGAAGGCGCGCGTGGTGGCGTTGGCTTTCAGCAGATGAACAAGTTGGTGGGCGCGCTGCTCGAACGTGTCGACGAACTCGAAAAGAACGGATCCGAAGAAGTCACCGGTGTCCGCACTGGCTTCTACGACCTCGACCGCCAGACGGCCGGCCTCCAGAAAGGCGACTTGATCGTCCTGGCCGCGCGACCTTCGATGGGGAAGACGGCCTTTGCGCTCAATATTGCCGAGCATGTGGGGGTCGAGGAAGGCTTGCCGGTGGCCGTGTTCTCGATGGAAATGGGCGCCTCGCAGTTGGCGTTGCGCCTGGTCGGCTCGCTGGCCCGCATCGATCAGCAGCACCTTCGAACGGGGCGGCTTCGTGATGACGAGTGGGAACGGCTGCCGACGGCGGCGACCAAGCTCAGCCAGGCGCCGATCTTCATCGACGAATCCGTGGGACTCAATCCGGCCGAACTGCGTGCCCGCGCGCGGCGTCTTGCGCGGCAATATGGCGGCACGCTCGGCCTGATCGTGATTGACTATCTGCAATTGATGAGTGGCAGTGGTGGAAGCGAAGAAAATCGCGCCACCGTGCTCGGTGAAATCTCGCGCAGCATGAAAGGCCTGGCCAAGGAACTCCAGTGCCCGGTCATTGCGCTGTCGCAGTTGAACCGCAGCGTCGAATCGCGACCCGACAAGCGCCCCATGATGAGCGATCTTCGCGAATCCGGTGCGATCGAGCAGGATGCCGACATCATCATGTTCATCTATCGCGACGACTACTACAACAAGGAATCGAAGGAACCGGGGGTTGCCGAGATCGTCATCGCGAAACAGCGCAATGGCCCGGTCGGCACGGTGAAGTTGACGTTCTTGAAGCCGTTGACGCGCTTCGACAACATGGCGCCGGACGCGTCGAACGACTACTGACACGACACTTGCTTGCAGGCATTGGCAAGACTGTATATATTTACAGTATGTCAGCCAAGCACATGCCGCCCGACCTGCCTGCGCAGCCCATCGCGTTGGTCAGGATGCCTGCGAAGGGCAGGGGGACCGCCTGGGAAATCCGGCACCGATTTGCCACCGATACGCGCAGCGACTTCAACGATGGCTGGGGCACCCTCGATCAGGCCGCGGTCGAAGTACCGTCCAGCCCGGAAACGACCGTCATCGAAGAGTCGGTGCGCACCATACTTTCGGGCAATGACTCGCCGGACATTGCTTTTGACCTTTCCATCAATCCGTACAGAGGGTGCGAGCACGGATGCATCTACTGCTTCGCGCGCCCCACGCACAGCTACCTGAACCTCTCGCCCGGGCTCGACTTCGAGACCCGGATCATTGCCAAGCGCAATGCTGCCGAGTTGCTGCGCAAGGCATTTGCAAGCCGATCCTACGAGCCATTGCCCTTGAATCTCGGGTCCGCGACGGATGCCTATCAGCCGGTGGAGCGGCGTCTGCGCATCACGCGGGCCGTCGTGGAGGTACTGGCCGAGCACCGCCATGCGTTTTCGGTCATCACCAAGTCTGCGCTCATCGAGCGCGATCTGGATCTGCTCGTCCCAATGGCTGCGGAGCGTCTCGCCGCGGCCTACGTTTCGATCACGACGCTAGACCCGGTTCTGGCACGCGCCATGGAGCCGCGGGCGGCTGCCCCACACCGTCGGCTTCGAACCATTGAGACCTTGGCCAAGGCTGGGGTGCCGGTGGGCGTGAGCGTGTCGCCGGTGATCCCGTTCCTGAACGAACCCGAAATCGAACGCATCCTTGCTGCTGCTGCCAGTGCCGGCGCGACGTCGGCATTCAGCATCGTGTTGCGGCTGCCGTGGGAGGTCAACCCACTGTTTCAGCAATGGCTGCAGCAGCATGTACCGGAGAAGGCAGAGCGCATCATGGCTCGAGTGCGTGAAATGCGCGCGGGCCGCGACAACGACGCGACCTTCGGTCGCCGTATGACAGGTGTCGGCGTCTGGGCGGACCTCCTGCGCCAGCGCTTCGAAAAGACGGCCGCCAGGCTGGGCCTCAACCGCGCCCGGGTCGACCTCGACCTGTCTCGGTTCAGGCGGCCGAATGCCAGTGAACATTCCGCACAAGGCAACCTGTTCTGATCCGGTCATTGACCAGTCGGCAGCGCTAGGTGCGCAAGATCAGTCCGCCCGCCGAGCGACCTGTTTGACGAATGCCAGCGATATGGTGGACGGGGTGGCAGACACGGGCCATGGTCTCGTTCGATTCAGCGACGAGTGCGTCGCAGTCTTGCAGGCTCGCGGCGTGGCGGCGGGCGACCAGCGTCGCCATTTCGAGCAACTTGGCGTTGCGCCACGTTTTGCCACGATCGAGGAGAGCTCGTACGGCCTGGTCCGGTCGCGACTCCAGCGCGTGGGTCATCGACGTTTCGACATACGACGCCAACTCTTGCTGGCAGGCCCTGACAACCGAGCGCAGTTGGTCGCTGGTTGCCGCCGCGGACACCAGCAGTTCGGTCATCGAGCGCGATACGCAGAACCGATGGCCAGCGGCCTTGGCGACCTTTTCGAGTTCTCCCGCAGAAATGTCGCGGTCGGGCAGTCTTGCCCAGACCGCGAGTGCCACGACAGCGGACTCCAAGTCGCCGGCGTCACTCTCGATCACGGCGGAAAGTTCTCTGGCGCAATCCTGCGCGGCGTCCAGTTCATTGGCGGCGAGATGCCGAAGCGCGCGCGCCGCACGGTCGAAGCACTCCAGTCGAGGCGACCCTTCCTGCCTTTGCGCGTGTCGAAGCAACTGCTCGTGGGCGGCTACGAGCGCCTTGGTATTTCGTTCATCGTAGCGAAGCAGTACCAGGAGCATGAGTGTGAGCGCATCGAAAAGCCGCGACCGGATGCCGAGGCTCACGCTGCGGTCGAGCCACTGCATGGCGCCCTGCCGATCGCCGGCATAGAAGGCGAGCGAACCGCAGGCTTGAAGCCGAAGAAGGCAACCCGGCGTCAGTTCCACTGATCGGCGATAGGCGGCAAATGCCTTGTCGATATCGCCGTGTTCGAGGTGGATGCGCCCCAGCGCATCGTGCGCATCGGCATCGTCGGCGCGACTGGCGATCAAGGCATCGCAGATCCGTCGTGCCGTGCCCAAGTCACCGCGGTGAAGGTGGGCTCGAACGATGCCCAGGCGAGCCCAGCTCGAGCCCGCCTTTCGCTCGACGTCTTCGCAGAGTTCGAGCGTGGCCTTGGCATTGCCCTGGCGCAGCAGCAGTTCTGCCGCGACGCGCGCGGCGTACGGCGCGTACGGCATATTGCGGTGGTAACGATCGAGGCTCAGGCGCGTCGCGCGTGGCAGATCGCCCGTGGCCAGGGCACCGAGCAGATCTGCGAGCGTCTCCTTTCGTCTGCGAGCCTCGAGGATCCGCTCCGCGAGGGTTGCCGCGGTGTAGGGCCGCAGCAGGAATCCGTCCAGAGACGCTTCGCCGGCCTCGGTCACCTTTGCATAGGTCGCTTCGCTCGTGATCATGATGAACACCGTCGAATGCGGCAGCAGCTGTTCGCGCCGAAGTTCGTCCACGAGGTCTTGACCCGTGACGTCGGGATCATCGAAATCCCGGCTGCACAGCACGATGTCGTACGCGTCCTGTTCCAGCTTCAAGCGGGCGTCGGTGATTCGCGATGCCTGATGCACCACGCCGACACCCATGTCGCGCAACTGGTTGCACACGACACTGCGAGCCATGGCATTCGGCTCGATGACGAGCGCCTGCGCAGACGCGATGTCGTTGCGCTTTCGAGGCGCCGGCGCGACAAACGATGCCGCGGAGGGCGACCGCTCGATGGTGGAGGGGGCGGCTGTGGTCATGATCCGTCTGTACAGCAGATCATCGGCCACGGCGCCGCAGACTTGAGCCCGCCCAGCCCTGCGGGACCGATCGCGCTACTTGAAAAGGTCGCGCACGCGGTCGGTCCAGCTCTTGGCGTTCGGCGAGTGCCGGTCACCCGAGGTGCGGAAGGACTCGTCGAGTTCCTTCAACAACTTGCGTTGAGCCTCGGTCAACTTCACTGGTGTCTCGACCGTCACGTGGCAATACAGGTCGCCTGGATAACTCGAGCGGATGCCCTTGATCCCCTTGCCGCGCAGACGGAACGTCTTGCCATGCTGCGTGCCTTCGGGCAGGTCGATTTCGGCCTTGCCCGATAGCGTCGGCACCTCGATCGCGCCGCCCAGTGCCGCGGTGGTCAACCCGACCGGCACGGTGCAGTGCAGATCGTCGCCATCACGCTCGAAGATCTCGTGCTGCTTGATCCGGATCTCGATGTACAGGTCTCCGGCCGGGCCGCCATTGGTGCCGGGCTCGCCGTTGCCTGCCGAGCGGATGCGCATGCCTTCGTTGATGCCGGCCGGTATCTTGACCTCGAGCGTCTTCTGGCGCTTGATCTTGCCGGCGCCGTGGCAGGTCGTGCACGGCTCCGGAATGATCTTGCCGGTGCCACGACAGTGCGGGCACGTTTGTTGGATGCTGAAGAAGCCCTGGCGCATGTGCACCGTACCCGCTCCGTTGCACGTGGCGCACGGTTTGGCATGCGTGCCGGGCTTTGCGCCGGTGCCGCCGCAGGTATCGCACGCGTCCCAGCTGGGGATCCGGATCTGCGTGTCCTTGCCCGCCGCCGCTTCCTCGAGCGTGATCTCCATCGCGTAGCTCAGGTCGCTTCCACGATAGACCTGCTGCGCACCGCCGCCGCGCCGGGCGCCGGCGGCGCCGCCCGCGCCAAAGATGTCACCGAAGATGTCGCCGAACGCCTCGGCGAAACCACCGAACCCTTCAGGCCCAGGGCCACCTCGCCCGCCCATGTTGGGGTCCACGCCTGCGTGGCCGAACTGGTCGTACGCGGCGCGCTTCTGTGCGTCGGAGAGCATTTCGTAGGCCTCTTTCGCCTCCTTGAACTTCTCCTCCGACTTCTTGGCATCGTCACCCTGGTTTCGGTCGGGGTGGTGCTTCATCGCCAGCTTGCGATAGGCCTTCTTGATGTCGTCCTCGGAGGCGTTCTTCGGGACGCCGAGGATGTCGTAGTAGTCGCGCTTTGCCATGAAAACTCTCAGATCCGATGAAGCGAAACCGCCGCGTCGCGGTGCAGGCCGGGCCTGTCACCTCGTACGCGGCGAATAAGCGGCGCGGCCCATCGGGCCCGCGCCGGAATCACTTCTTGACTTCCTTGAACTCGGCGTCGACCACGTTGTCGTCGGCCGGCTTGGACGATTTCGGCGCCGCTCCCTCCGGTGCGGCTTCCGGAGCACCGGCGTCGGCTGCCGCCGCAGCGGCCTGCTGCTCCGCGTAGACCTTCTCGCCGAGCTTCTGGCTGGCCGTCATCAGCGCCTCGGTGCGCGCATCGATCGCCGCCTTGTCGTCACCCTTGATCGCCTCTTCGGCATCTTTCAGGGCGGCTTCAATGGTTTCCTTCTCGCCGGCCTCGAGCTTGTCGCCATGCTCGGACACGCTCTTGCGCACCGAGTGGATCATCGCATCGGCCTGATTGCGTGCCTGTACGAGTTCGACCTTCTTGTGGTCCTCGGCGGCGTTCAATTCCGCATCCTTGACCATCTTCTGGATCTCTTCCTCCGACAGACCCGAGTTGGCCTTGATCGTGATCTTGTTTTCCTTGCCCGTGCCCTTGTCCTTGGCATTGACGTGCAGGATGCCGTTGGCGTCGATGTCGAAAGTGACCTCGATCTGCGGCAGGCCGCGCGGTGCCGGCGGGATGCCCTCGAGGTTGAACTCACCCAGGCTCTTGTTGCCGGTGGCAAGTTCACGCTCGCCCTGGTAGACCTTGATCGTCACGGCCGGCTGGTTGTCGTCTGCGGTCGAGAACACCTGCGAGAACTTGGTCGGAATCGTCGTGTTCTTCTTGATCATCTTGGTCATCACACCGCCGAGCGTCTCGATACCGAGCGACAGCGGCGTCACGTCCAGGAGCAGCACATCCTTGCGCTCGCCACCCAGCACCTGGCCCTGGATGGCGGCACCCACGGCTACCGCCTCGTCCGGGTTGACGTCCTTGCGCGGCTCCTTGCCGAAGAAGGCCTTGACCTTGTCCTGCACCTTGGGCATGCGCGTCATGCCGCCGACCAGGATCACGTCGTCGATGTCGGTCAGCTTGACGCCGGCATCCTTGACCGCGATGCGGCACGGCTCCATCGTGCGCTCGATCAACTCGTCGACCAGGCTCTCGAGCTTGGCGCGCGTGAGCTTCACATTCAGGTGCTTCGGGCCGGTGGCGTCGGCCGTGATGTACGGCAGGTTGACATCGGTCTGCGTGCTGTTGGACAGCTCGATCTTCGCCTTCTCGGCAGCTTCCTTCAGGCGCTGCAGCGCCAGCACGTCTTTCGTCAGGTCGACACCTTGCTCCTTCTTGAACTCGGTGACGATGTAATCGATGATGCGCTGGTCGAAGTCCTCGCCACCCAGGAACGTGTCGCCGTTCGTCGACAGCACCTCGAACTGCTTCTCGCCGTCGACGTCGGCAATCTCGATGATCGAGATGTCGAACGTGCCGCCGCCGAGGTCGAAGACGGCGATCTTGCGGTCACCCTTGCCGTGTTTGTCCAGGCCGAACGCCAGGGCCGCGGCGGTGGGCTCGTTGATGATGCGCTTGACGTCGAGGCCGGCAATGCGGCCGGCGTCCTTGGTCGCCTGGCGCTGGCTGTCGTTGAAGTAGGCCGGCACCGTGATCACGGCTTCGGTGACTTCCTCGCCGAGGTAGTCCTCGGCGGTCTTCTTCATCTTGCGCAGCACTTCGGCGCTGATCTGCGGCGGTGCGAGCTTCTTGCCGCGCACCTCGATCCAGGCGTCGCCGTTGTCGGCCGCGAGGATCTTGTAAGGCATCAGGTCGATGTCCTTCTGCACTTCCTTCTCGGCGAACTTGCGGCCGATCAGGCGCTTGGACGCGTAGACCGTATTTTTCGGGTTCGTGACGGCCTGACGCTTGGCCGAGGCGCCGACGAGCACTTCACCGTCGTCCTGGTAGGCAATGATCGACGGCGTGGTGCGCGCACCCTCGCTGTTCTCGATCACCTTGGTCGTATTCCCCTCCATGATCGCGACACACGAGTTGGTCGTGCCGAGGTCGATGCCGATGATCTTTCCCATTTTCGAATGCTCCTGAAACTGAATTCGGTTGTCTTAGAGTTGTGGATAACCTGCCGGCTTTCAAGGGCGCCGGACCGTGACTCAAGTCACTTGGGTGCGGACACCGTCACCAGTGCGGGGCGCAATATCCGGTCGGCGATCAGGTAGCCCTTTTGCAGCACCGCAACCACCGTATTGGCCTCCTGATCGGCCGGCACCATGCTGATCGCCTGGTGCTGGTGCGGGTCAAACTTGGTGCCGGGTGGGGGCGCGATCTGGACGACCTTGTTGCGCTCCAGCGCCTGGCCCAGTTGGCGCAGCGTGGCGTGCACGCCCTCGAGAAGCTGCTCGTTGGTGGCGTTCGGAATGGCAATCGCCGCCTCGAGACTGTCGCGCACAGGCAGCAGACTTTCGGCAAAGCCCTCGATCGCGAATTTGCGTGCCTTGGACATCTCCTCGTCGGCACGCCTGCGGGTATTTTCGGCCTCGGCCTTGGCTCGCAGGTAGGCGTCGGACACCTCGGCATGTCGGGCCTCCAGTGCCGCAAGACGTTCTTCCAAAGAGTTCGGGACTGCGTCTTGCCGGTCGGCGGTGGATGGGGTGCCGTTCTGCACGGGCTCCTGATCTGGGTGGGGGGTGCTTGTGGTCATGGTCGATATGCGTCAACTCGCGGGGAGATTGGGGCGGTTGCCCCGGCTTCAAGAGGGTTAATCGTCGGAATCCAAGGACGCGCTCCAGCGTTGCCAGTCGCCCAACTGACGTCGATCCCGTTTGGTCGGCCGGCCGTCGGTCAGCGCGAGAGCGGGTTCGGTGCCCTGGCGGCGCGCCTCGGCGGCGAGGTGGCGGGCCTGCACACTTTCGGGCGTTTCGTCATAGAGCAACTGGGCGACCGGCGCCGGGCCCCGCACGGCGCTCAGCCCGCGCACGTCGAAATGGCGCACGCCTCCCGGCTGGCGGATCGTGACGCGGTCGCCCGTTCGCATTTCGCGCGATGGTTTGGCATGCTGGCCATTCACGTCGACGCGCCCGCGTCCCACCTCATCGGCGGCCAGGGATCGGGTCTTGAACAAGCGCGCGGCCCAAAGCCATTTGTCGAGGCGGACGTGCAGGATGTCACTCATCGCTCAATTCTCACGCGGCCGCCAGCGGTAGCCGGACGACGGCGTCCAGCCCCTCGATCTTTCCAGCGTCGGTTCGGTTCTTCAGTTCGATCTGCCCACCCAGGCTGGCCACGATCTCGTGACAGATGGCAAGCCCCAGACCAGAGCCGTCTCGCTCCTGCAGGTCGGCGCGTGCAAACGGGCGGAACAGGTGCGGCCGGAGGTCCGCCGGAATGCCGGTCCCCCGGTCGGAGATGGTCAGGGCGGCATGGCGCCCATCGTTGACCAATGTCACGCCCAGGGTCGCACCCCGCGGGCTGTGCTTGATCGCGTTGTGCAGAAGATTGCGCGTGAGTTCGCGCAGGGCCCATTCGTGCGCGCGCACCGGCGTGGCGGTGACCGCGATCTCAAATTCGAGTCTGCCCTGGGCGATCAGCGCGGAAAGGTCCAGTGCCACCTGGCGCGCAGTGTGTGCCCAGTCGACCACCAGCGCATCGCCTTGCTGGCGAAGTTGTTCGACCTTGGCAAGTGCGAGCATCTGGTTGGCCAGGTCGGTCGCGTCGGCCACCGTGTGCTCAATCTCGCCGAGCGCCTGCTGCATCTCGACGTCGCCGCGTCGCGCCGACTGCACCTGTGCGCGCAGCACGGCCAGCGGTGTGCGCAGTTGGTGCGCCGTGTCGCGCAAGAAGCGCTTCTGATGCTGCAACTGTTGGTCGAGTCGGCTCATCAGGTCGTTCGTCGCCTCCACCATCGGCAGCAGTTCGCGCGGCGCACCGCCCACCGGCAGGGCCGAAAGATCGCCCGTCGCGCGGGACTGCAACTGCGCGCTCAGCTCCCGCACGGGCCGTGTCGCACGCTGCACGACGACCACCACGACCAGTGCGATCACGACCACCAGCGCACCTTGCTGCGAGATCGCCCGTGTCAACAGTTCGCGCGCCAAGGCTTGTCGCAACTCGAGCGTCTCGGCCACCTGGATGGTGGCCATGCCCTGGCCGGCAACGCCGGCGACCGGCTGCAGCAGGACCGCCATCCGCACGGGCACGCCGCGGTAGGTGTCGTCGTAGAAATGCACGAGCGCCGCGTAGACGTTGCGCGCGGGGAGGGTGCCGCGCCAGGGTGGCATGTCATCGAAGCCCGAGACCGGCTCGCCGTTGAATCCCGAGACCTTGAAATACATGCGGCTGCGGCTGTCGGCCTCGAAGGCCTCCAGCGCCGAGTAGACCAGCGTGGAACGCAGCACCGGGCGGTCCGGTTCGCCCTCGACCTCGAGTTGTTCGCCGATGGACTTGGCCGAGGCCAGGAGCGTGCGGTCGTAGGCCGTGTCGGCCGCGGCCAGCGCCTGCCGGTATTCACTCACGGAATTGATCACCACGAACGCCAGGACGGGCACCAGGATACCAATCAGCAGTACGCGGCGCAGCGAGTTTTGACGCGGCGCTGTCATCCGAGATTCGCGTTGACCATGCCGGCGCGGGCGAGGGCACGACCGCAGCGTTCGGGTCGGGTGGCAGGGATCAATCGCCCTCCTTCAGCAGGTAGCCCAGCCCACGCAGCGTCACCAGTTGGGCGCCGGCACCGGCCAGCTTCTTGCGCAGGCGATAGACCACGACTTCGATCGCCTCGGTATGGACGTCGGTCTCGCCGGGGAAGACCAGTTCGAACAGGCGTTCCTTGGCCACCGCATGGCCGGGCCGCTGCAGAAGGGCTCTCAGCAACGCATTTTCGCGGGCGGTCAGGTCCATGACCTGGTCATGCAGGTGGATGGCGCCGCTGTCGGCGTCGATCCGCAACCCGGCAAAGTCGTCTGGCGGTAGCCGGCCGGTCTGGCGCCGCGCCAGGGCACGTACGCGCGCCTCGAGTTCGTCGAGGTCGAACGGCTTGGCGAGATAGTCGTCTGCGCCCGTGTTCAAACCCAGGATACGGTCGCCCACCGTGCCACGCGCCGTGAGAATCAGGACGGGCGTATCCAGGCCCGCCCGACGGGCGTCTTCGAGCACCTGAAGGCCATCCAGGCCGGGCAGGCTCAAGTCCAGCACCACGACGCTCGGCACGCAGGCCTGCCACCGCGCCACCGCGCGGGCGCCATCGTTGCACAGCACGACCTGGATGCCGCGCCGCTCGAACGTGCGCTGCAAGGTCGTCTGCATGGCGGGGTTGTCTTCGACGAGCAGAAGCTTCATGGTCCACCAAATTATCCGGTGCTCACGGTTCGCGTTTTCCCCCGCCCATCGGACAGCGAATTGACAGCCGGGCCATCGACCATCGAGGCCATTCGTATCCACCCTAGACGGAGACTGCAAATGCGTCGAGACACCTTCCTGAAGTCCATGGCTGCCCTGGCGGCCGCCGGCACGCTGCCGCTGTCGGCCCGCGCAGCCGCGAACCTGAAGATGATGATTCCTGCCAACCCCGGTGGGGGCTGGGATTCGACCGGGCGTGCACTCGGCAAGGCATTGCAGGAGTCCGGCGTGGCGTCGTCGGTGACTTACGACAACAAGGGTGGCGCCGCCGGCGCGATCGGGCTTGCGCAGTTCTTCAATGCATCGAAGGGCGATGGCAACGCGCTGATGATCATGGGCGCCGTGATGCTCGGCGGCGAGATTCGCAACAAGCCGCCGGTGTCGCTGTCGCAGGTGACGCCTCTGGCGCGCCTGACCACGGAATACAACGTGTTCGTCCTGCCGTCGAATTCACCGTTCAAGACGATGGCCGATGTCGTGGCCCAGTTCAAGAAGGATCCTGGCAGCGTCAAGTGGGGCGGCGGCTCGGCCGGCTCGACCGAACACGTGGCGATCGCCATGCTGGCACGCGAGGTGGGCGTCGACCCGCTGAAGATCAACTACGTACCCTTCCGAGGCGGCGGCGAAGCCACGGCGGCCATCCTCGGCGGCAACGTGAGTGTTGGCGGCAGCGGCTACAGCGAGTTCCAGACCTACATCGAGAGCGGCAAGATGAAGGCCATCGGCGTCACGTCCGAAGCCCGCCAAAAGGGCATCCCGGTGCCGACCATGAAGGAGCTGGGATTCAACGTCGTGCTCGGCAACTGGCGCGGCGTTTATGGCGCTGCCGGCATCGACGCCGCCCAGAAGAAGGCGCTCGTCGATATGGTGATCAAGGCCACCAAGACCAAGTCGTGGGCCGAGGCGCTGGAGAAGAACAACTGGACGTCGGCCGTCTTGGCGGGCAAGCCGTTCGAGGAGTTCGTCGACGAGAGCTTTGCTGGCCTGCGCGCGACGATGGTCAAGTCCGGGATGGTCTGACGCCGGCCCCTGACTGATTACCGCCTGCGGGGCGCGGGTCGTCGAGGCCCCGCCCCGCTCTTGTTGCAAGGAGCGAAGTTTCATGTCCAACCCGTCGGAGCCCTCGATGCATCAGACCCTCGTGGGGGTCGGCGCGCTGGTGATCGGTGCCTTGATGGCCTACGGCGCGACGTCGATTCCATCGACCGCTGGCTATGCGGGCGTCGGCCCCAATTTTCTGCCCTGGGTCGTATCGCTGGTGCTGTTGCTGTGCGGCGCATGGTTGATCTATGAAGCGCGCAGTGGTGGTTTCCGTCATCTCGAAGAGCCGTCCGGCGCCGAGCATGGCAACTGGACCGCATTTGCATGGATCACCGCCGGCATCATGGCCAACGCTTCGTTGATCACGACGGTCGGGTTCATCCTCAGCTGCACCCTGTGCTTCATGCTGGCGGTGCGGGGCCTGCGCATCGCCGAACGCAAGGCGGCCGGCGGCCCGCGCCAGATCGCCATCGACTTTGTCACCGGCGCCCTCATCGCAGCGCCTGCGTTCTGGGTCTTCACCAAGGTGTTGTCGATCAATCTGCCGGGCCTGACCGAAACGGGGTGGCTGTGATGGAAATATGGAACCACCTCCTGGACGGTTTCATCACGGCCGGTACGCCGGTCAACCTGATGTGGGCCTTCGTCGGCTGCGCGCTGGGAACGGGCATCGGCGTCTTGCCGGGCATCGGTCCCGCAGTGACGGTAGCCATGTTGCTTCCGATCACGGCGCAGGTCGAACCGACGGCATCGATGATCTTCTTCGCCGGCATCTACTACGGCGCGATGTACGGGGGGTCGACGACGTCGATCCTGCTCAATACGCCGGGCGAGACAGGCACGATGGTGACCGCGCTCGAAGGCTTCAAGATGGCCAAGAGCGGCCGCGCCGGCGCGGCATTGGCCACGTCGGCGATCGGCTCGTTCGTCGCGGGAACGATTGCCACGGTACTCGTCACGCTGTTCGCCCCTGCCGTCGCCGAATACGCGGTACGGCTCGGCCCGCCCGAGTACTTCATGCTGATGCTGCTGGCCTTCACCACCGTGAGCGCGGTGCTCGGCAAGAGCACCTTGCGTGGCATGACGGCGCTGTTTCTCGGGCTCGCCATGGGCCTTGTCGGCCTGGACCAGATCACCGGGCAGGTTCGCTACACGGCCGGCATTCCGGAATTCATCGACGGTCTGGAGGTCGTGCTCATCGCGGTCGGTCTCTTCGCCGTCGGCGAATGCCTCTACACCGCGCTCTACGAGGGCGGCGTCGAAGGTCAGCTGAACCGCATGGACAAGGTTCACATGACCAAGGAAGAGTGGCGGCGTTCATGGCCCGCCTGGCTGCGCGGCACCGCGATCGGGTTTCCCTTTGGCACGATCCCGGCGGGGGGCACCGAAATTCCGACCTTCCTGAGCTATGGCGTCGAGCGCAAGCTCAGCAAGCACAAGGAGGAATTCGGCACCATCGGCGCGATCGAAGGCGTGGCCGGGCCCGAAGCGGCCAACAACGCGGCGGTCACCGGGACGCTGGTTCCGCTCCTGACACTGGGTATTCCGACGTCGGTGACGACGGCCATCCTGCTGAGTGCGTTCCAGAATTACGGCATCAATGCCGGCCCGCAACTGTTCCAGACCTCGTCATCGCTGGTCTGGGCGCTGATTGCCTCGCTGTACATCGGCAACGTGATGTTGCTTGTACTGAATCTGCCGCTGGTGGGTCTGTGGGTGAAATTGCTGAAGATCCCGAAGCCGCAGTTGTATGCCGGCATCCTGATCTTCGCGACGGTGGGCGTCTACGGCATGCGGCAGAGTGCGTTCGATCTCTACCTGATGTACGCCGTCGGCGTGTTGGGAGTCCTGGTGCGCCGGTTCGACATTCCGTCGGCACCGGTCATCGTCGGCATGATCCTCGGGCCGATGGCCGAGGCGCAGATGCGCAATGCCCTTTCGATCGGCGAGGGCCGATGGACGGTCTTTGTCGAGCGCCCGATGTCAGCGGTCCTTCTGGCCATCGTGGTGGCCATCCTGGTCGTGCCGCGGCTGGCGAAGTGGCGCCAATCAAGCCGCACCTGACGTCGGACTTTTCGCGCACGGTCAGGGGCGGTCAGAGGTCCTTCGCGCCCATTGCCAAGGCGCGCTCGCGCTGCAGGCGCTCGGCGTCGCCGGGCGCAGGGCCCGGTACGGGCCAACCACCGAGGTGCCGCACCACGATGTCGACGAGCGCACGCACGCCGTCGGGCCGATCGTTCAGGCATGGGATGTAGTGAAAGGTCTTTCCGCCGGCGGCGAGGAACGCGTCCCGCGCCTCCTGCGCAATCTCCTCCAGCGTCTCGAGGCAGTCGACGGGGAAGCCCGGGCAGATGACGTCGGCGCGCTCCAGCCCATCGGTCCCCAGTGACCGGAGCGTCGGTTCGGTATACGGCTGCAACCACTTCGCCTTGCCGAAGCGGCTTTGGAACGTGACCTTGTATTCGTCCGGCGCAAGTTCCAGCGCATCGGCCAGCAAACGGGCCGTCTTGTGGCACTCACAGTGGTAGGGATCGCCCAGGAGCAGCGAGCGTTCCGGGAGCCCGTGAAAGCTCATCACCAGCATCCGGCCGCGCCCGTTGTGCAGCCAATGATCGCGGACGCTCTGCGCAAGGGCTGCGATGTACCCGGGGTCGTCGTGGTAGCGATTGATGAACCGGAATTCCGGTACGTGGCGCGCGGCGTTGGCCCATCCTGAAACGGCGTCCCAAACGCTGGCGGTGGTGGCTGCGGCATATTGCGGATACAGCGGAAGCACCAGCACCCGTGTCGCCCCTTCGGCGCGCAAGGCGTCGAGCGCGTTGGACACCGACGGGTTGCCGTAGCGCATGGCGTGCCGCACGAGCAACGGATGGCCGCGTTCCCCGAGGTGTCCTTGGAGCCACTTGGTCAGCGCGGCCGTTCCCGCAACCAGGGGCGAGCCTTCAGCGGTCCAGATGGTGGCGTACTTGGCGGCAGACTTGGCTGGGCGCGTACGCAGGATGATGCCGTTGAGGATCGGCCACCACACGAGTCGCGGAATCTCGACCACACGCGGGTCGTTCAGGAATTCGGCAAGATACCGGCGGGTTGCACCAGCGGTCGGTTCATCGGGACTGCCCAGATTGACAACGAGCAAGGCGGTGCGCGGTGTCGTGCCATGCCGATAGGCGGGTTCGGGACGAAAGGCCATCGAGATGTCAGCTTTCCTGCTGCAGGCGTGACAGGTCGGCGAGCATTTCGTGCAACACGACCGGCTTGCTCCAGCAGCCTGCATAGCCTGCCGCCGCAGCCGGTCGCGCCACGTCACGAGGGTGTTCTGCCGAGCAAAGGAATGCAGGCGTATCGGCGAGGGCGGCATCGCTGCGCAAGGCCGCCAGAAGGGCGTAGCCGTCGGTATCGGGTAGATGAAGGTCGATCACCAACACCTGGGGCGTGAACCCGCGCACGAGGTCCAGCGCCTCGGCGCCGCTACCGGCGCAACGTACTTCGAGTCTCGGATCGAGCCTGCAGGTTTCCTCGAAGAGCAGCGTATTGATGCGATCGTCGTCGACGTAAAGCAGTCGCATGTCTTGCCCGGTCAGGGTTCGGATTGTGGCTGCGTGTCGCCGAACCGAAGTACCTCGAAGCGAACCACGGCGGAGCCCGGCTCTGCCGGCGAACCGCCCAGACCGACCGCGCCGTTGCCATGCAGCGTGCAGCTGCCGCGCCGAAGACTGATGATCTCGCCGTCCGTGAAGCGGACATACGTACCGTTGTAGCTGAGGTCGGTAAGCTGGAAGCTGCCGCCATGCCAATCGACGCGCGCGTGCGAGCGAGAAACGCGCGAGTCGTCGACACAGAAGTTGGCCTGTGGGCTGCGTCCGAGGACAACCGGCATCTGCTGGCTTGCGAAGACGCGGTTCTGGTCGAGCCACAGCAGGCGGATGCCATCGGGCTCCACGGGCTCGGGCATGTCGCCAAACAGCGTGGCCGCGGAGTCCGCCGCCCGCCGTCCTCCCTGGATGTGCACCGATACCGGCTCCGCGCGGCCGCGCAGCACGATTCGGTCGAGATGGCGATAACGTACCCGGACGTCGGCCGCCAGGTCGGCGTAGACCTCGGCCGTGACGAGCGTTTCGTTGTCACCCGCATGATCCAGCAGGCGGGCCGCGACGTTCACCGCGTCGCCGAAACAGTCGCCACCCATCTCGACGATTTCTCCACGCGCCACTGCCACCTGCAGTTTCAGCGCACGCAAGCCGGCCGAAGCGCCGCGCTCGTTGCCGCGCGACACCATCGTCTCGAGCATGTCGTGCATGCGCGCCGCAGCCTCGGCAGCCGCGGGCGAGCGCTCGAAGACCGCCATGAGGCCATCGCCGAGCGTCTTGACGACGGTGCCACCCGCCGCCGTCACCCGCTGTCCGAGCGCAGACACGCAGTGCGTCACGACCGATGTGGCCTCGGCGTTCCCCAGCGTCTCGAACAGCGACGTGCTTCCGCGCAGGTCAGCGAAGAGAACGGTGCGTTCGGCAATGCGCGTCATCGGCAGAAGTGTAGGTTTCGCGGCGCGGGGGCAACGGCACGTGGCCGACCCGCGACGGGCGCGAAATTACAGGTTGTCGAGGTACGTGCGAAGCTTGTCCGAACGGCTCGGATGCTTGAGCTTGCGGATTGCCTTGGCTTCGATCTGGCGGATGCGTTCGCGCGTGACGTCGAACTGCTTGCCGACCTCTTCAAGCGTGTGATCCGTGCTCATCTCGATGCCGAAGCGCATGCGCAGCACCTTGGCCTCGCGCGGCGTCAACCCGTCCAGGATGTCCTTCACGACATCGCGCAGACCGGCCTGCATCGCGGCCTCGATCGGCGCCGTGTTGTTCGTGTCCTCGATGAAGTCGCCCAGGTGGCTGTCGTCGTCGTCGCCGATCGGCGTTTCCATGGAGATCGGCTCCTTGGCGATCTTCATGATCTTGCGGATCTTGTCCTCGGGGATCTCCATCTTCTCGGCCAGCGTAGGCGCATCGGGCTCGTAGCCGAACTCCTGCAGGTGCTGCCGCGAGATGCGGTTCATCTTGTTGATCGTCTCGATCATGTGAACCGGGATGCGGATCGTGCGTGCCTGGTCGGCGATTGAACGTGTGATGGCCTGTCGGATCCACCAGGTGGCGTAGGTCGAGAACTTGTAGCCGCGGCGGTATTCGAACTTGTCCACGGCTTTCATCAGGCCGATGTTGCCCTCCTGGATGAGGTCGAGGAACTGCAGGCCGCGGTTGGTATATTTCTTGGCAATGGAGATCACCAGGCGAAGGTTCGCTTCGATCATCTCCTTCTTCGCGTCGCGCGACGCCTTCTCGCCCTCGTTCATCTTCTTGTTGATGATCTTCAGGTCCTCCAGCGGGACGACCGCCTTGGACTGCAGGTCGATCAGCTTCTGCTGCAGTTCCTGCACCGCCGGCAGGTTGCGCTCGAGAACGATGCTGTAGCTCTTGCCGGCCGCAACTTCCTTCTCGGCCCACTTCAGATTCAGCACGTTGGGCGGAAAGGTCTTGATGAAGTGCTCCTGCGGCATGCCGCACTTGTCGACCACGATCTTGCGGATCTCGCGCTCGTAGCGACGCAGGTCGTCGACCTGCATCCGCAGGATGTTCGACAGCTTCTCGATCGTCTTGACGGTGAAGCGGATCGTCATCAGGTCGTCGCTGATGGCGTGCTGCGCCTTGTTGTACGCGGTGGACTTGTAGCCCTCCTTCTCGTACGCCTTGCGCATGCGGTCGAAATGGGTGCGCAGCGCCTCGAACTTGACCAGCGCCTGCGACTTGAGTTCCTCGAGCTTCTTCGTCAGCGCCTTGCTGCCGCCGTTGCCGTCGTCGTCGTCCTCCTCGTCGAACTCGTCGAAGTCCTCTTCGGCCACGTAGTCGTCGGCCTCGTCGGTCGAGACGAATCCGTCGACGACTTCGGAGATCTGCATCTCGCCAGCGGCGATCCGATCGGCCATGGCCAGGATCTCGGCGATCGTCGTCGGCGAGGCACTGATGGCCAGCATCATGGCCTGCAGGCCGCCTTCGATGCGTTTGGCGATCTCGATCTCGCCCTCGCGTGTGAGCAACTCGACCGTGCCCATCTCGCGCATATACATGCGCACCGGGTCCGTGGTGCGGCCGAATTCGCTGTCCACCGTGGACAACGCCGCCTCGGCAGCCTCTTCGGCCTCTTCCTCGGTGGCCGTGCTCGCGCCGCCGCCGGCGATCAGCAGCGTGGCGGCATCGGGCGCCTGCTCGTAGACGGCGATGCCCATGTCGTTGAGCATGGAAACGATGGCCTCGAGGATTTCCTCGTTGACCAGCTTCTCGGGCAGGTGATCGTTGATCTCCTGGTGCGTGAGGAAACCACGCGTCTTGCCCATCTTGATGAGCGTCTTGAGCTCATGGCGCCGCTTGGCGACTTCCTCTTCGGTCAGTGTCGTCTCGTCGAGACCGAACTCGCGCATCAGCGCGCGCTCCTTGGCGCGCGACACCTTCATTCGCAGCGGCTTGGCCTTGGCTTCCTTCACGTCCTCGACGACTTCGACCGCCTCGGGCTCTTCACCCCCCTCGAAGTCGGACTCGACGTCGGACAAATCCTCCTCGAGGACCTCGGCCTTCTTCTTCGCCTCGACCGCCGCACCCTTGCGGCCGGCTGGCGCCTTGGCAGCGGCCTTGCCGGCCGATCCCTTGGAGGCCGGCCGCTTGTCCGTCGACTCGGTGGGCTTGGACGCGGTCTTGGATGCGGCCTTGCCAGCAGAGGCCTTGGCGGTCGGCTTCGCTGCCGGTTTGGCTGCCGAAGGAGCATGCGTGGCCGCAGCCGCGCCCTTCTTGTGGGCATCCGGCGCAGGAACGGCTGCCTTGGACTTTTCAGCGGGCTTGGCGGCCTTGGGGTCGGACTTCTTGGCGGTCATGCGGTTCCTCGATGAAGGGTGGCGTCATCACGTCCACGACAGGCATCCCGATGCGCGGCTGACCGGGGCGGGAAGGCGAACCGGGCGCACTGAAAGGATCTGGAAGCGAGTCGGGCAGGCAAGATCGCGTGGACACTCTGAAATCTGCAGCCCTTGCGGATGATGGTTGGCCATTGATGTTGAATCAGCCCGTGTCAGGGGTGGCCGGGGTCCGGAGGTGCTGCCGCCACTCTTGCCGCTGCAACAAACCACGGATTATACCGTCGACGGCAAGCCCCGTATCGGTGCAAGTCGAGCGCTCAGATTCGCCCTAGCAGCTGCAGCGCATCGCGCTTTTCGATGAGGGAGCGGGTCTGACTCACGGCCGCCTGCAATTCCGCGAGGTCCGGTGTCATCTGGATGGCAGCACCATCGACGAGCGAACGGGCAAGTTGCGCCAACGAGCCCTCGACGAGCTGCTCGCGAAGCTCGGGCCATTCGCGGTGCCCGTGTTCCGTCAACTCACGTTCGAGCCACCGAAACAGCTCCCCATGCCAGGAGTCCAGACCGGACAGCATCTCGTGGTCGGCGCCGGAGAGGGCATGCCAGAGATCGGAGTTCAGCAAGAGCATGCGAGCAGCTTGATCCTGCGGCAGCTTGACGGCGACGCCGGACGTCCGGCGCGAAAGGGCGGGGCGCCTCGCCGACGGTGGGCGAGCGCCTGCAGCGCTCGCCGTCTGCCCCCACAGGCGCGAAAGCTCATCCAGCGGCAACCGCGCCTCCTGTGCCAGGTCGGCCAGGATCTGCGCCCGAAGGGCGCCCACGGGCAACGCCATCCACAAGGGACGCGCCTGGGCCAGCAGGCGTGCCCGGCCCTCCGCCGTGGCGAGATCGGCACCCTCGGCGGCGCGCTCGATCAGTTGGCGCGACAGCGGGAGCGCGGCTGCGACGAATTGCTCGAACCCGGGTGCACCGTGCTCGCGGACATAGGAATCGGGGTCATGTTCCGGTGGAAGGAAAAGAAACTTGAAACTGCGCAGGTCGGTGACGTGCGGCAGCGCGGCCTCGAGGGCACGACCCGCCGCCCGGCGGCCTGCGGCATCGCCGTCGAAGCTGAAGACGACGTGGTCGGTGAATCGCAGCAGCTTCTGCACGTGATCGGGCGTGCAGGCCGTGCCCAAGGTCGCCACGGCATTTCCGAAACCCGATTGAGCCAGTGCGACGACGTCCATGTAGCCTTCGACGACGAGCGCATACCCTCGCTCCCGAAACGCCGTGCGCGCTTCGAACAATCCATACAGCTCCCGGCCCTTGACGAAGACCGGGGTCTCGGGCGAATTCAGATATTTCGGCTCGCCGCTGTCGATGACGCGCCCGCCAAAACCTATCACGTCGCCTTTCACCGAACGAATCGGAAACATGATTCGGTCGCGGAAGCGGTCGTAGCGCTTCTGATCCGCACCGTCGTCGCCCTGCACGATGACCAGTCCCGCCTCCACGAGCAAGGGATCGTCGTACTTCGGGAACGCGCTCGCGAGGGTGCGCCAGCCTTCGGGCGCAAACCCGAGCCCGAACTGGCGTGCGATCTGGCCGGTCAGCCCGCGCCGCTTCAGGTAGTCGACCGCACGTTTGTCGTCCTTCAGCCGAGCGCGGTAATGCTCGGCCGCGCGCTGCAGCACGTCGGTCAGCGTGGATCGGAGCGCGCGTGCCTCGGCGGCGCGGGCCTGCTCCGCTGGATCCACCTGCTCCTCGGGCACTTTCAAGCCGGCCTGCTGCGCCAGGTCGCGTACGGTGTCGACAAACCCCGCACCGGTGTGTTCCATCAGGAAGCGAATCGCGTCGCCGTGCGCGCCACAGCCGAAGCAGTGATAGAACTGCTTCGACGGGCTGACCGAGAAACTCGGTGACTTTTCGCCGTGGAAGGGGCACAGCCCCATCAGGTTGGCGCCGCCCTTCTTGAGTTGCACGTAACGCCCGACGACGTCGACGATGTCGACACGTGCCAGCACCTCCTGGATGAAGGTGTCGGGGATCTGTCCGCGCGGTGGGCTCACGCGCCGAGTCTAGCGGCGCGCTGGATGACGCTGGACTTCAGACCGCAAAGTCGGAAAGCTGCTTTCCCGAGGCCAAGGCGGCCCTGAGCCATTTGGGCTGGAGGCCGCGTCCGCTCCAGGTATCGCCCGTGGCCGCATTCCGATATTTGGCCGCGACCTTTGCACCCGCCTTCGGCCCGCGGTTCGGCGAACCCGCACGGGCAGAAAGGTCGGCCAGGGTCAATCCATGCTCGGCCATCAGAGACTTGACCTGCGCGATGGCCCCCGCCTTTTCTTCGCGCTGTGCATCGGCGATCTGCTTCTCGATAGCGGCCTTTTGGGCCAATAATTCGGCGACGCTGGGCATCGGTCAACTCCGAGAAAATTGAATGGACGGATGATAGTTCATCGCGGTGAGCCACCGCAGCCTCGAAAACCCACCCATGGATATGTCCAAGGGTGAAAATCAAATGCAGAGCGGTCGTGATGACACGACGCTCGTGACGATTATGTCCATTCTCGTCGAATCACGACAGAAACGAGCATCGCCTGCAGGAAGCGCAGAGCGGCTCAGGGTTGCGGCGGAACGTAACCCTGCGGTTGATCGACGCCGGCGCCGAAGAAGAACTGCTCCATTTGCCTCGCCAGATACTGCCGGGCACGTGCATCGGCGAGGTTGAGACGGTTCTCGTTCACCAGCATGGTCTGGTGCTTTTTCCACGCCTCGAAGGCTTCCTTCGAAACATTGTCGTAAATGCGTTTTCCAAGTTCGCCCGGGTAAGGAGGAAAGGCCAGGCCCTCGGCTTCCTTTTTGAGGTGGATGCATTGCACCATGCGCGTCATATCGCTGCTCCGATCATTTCTTGAAGGACTTAACCATTACTTGCGAACGTCGATCCCAGTTGTATTTGCGTTTGCGCGCCTCGGGTAACCATTCGGGATCGACCTGCATAAAACCACGCTTGATGAACCAGTGCATCGTGCGGGTCGTCAGCACGAAGATACTGTCCAGGCCCATCGCGCGCGCCCGTTGTTCGACACGCTTGAGGATGCGCTCGCCATCGCCCTGCGCCTGCACCTGGGGGCTTACCGTGAGCGCTGCCATTTCTGCAGTGCCCGCTTCAGGGTAAGGATAGAGCGCTGCGCAGCCGAAGATCACGCCGTCGTGCTCGATGACGGTGTAGTTGCCGATGTCGCGCTCGATCTCCGTCCGCTCGCGCCGCACCATCGTCCCGTCGCGCTCGAACGGTTCGATCAATTGAAGGATGCCGCCGACGTCGTCGGCGGTCGCTTCCCGCAGGCTCTCGAGCTTCTCGTCCACCACCATCGTGCCGATGCCGTCGTGGGTATAGACCTCCATTAGCAGCGCGCCGTCGCTGGAAAACGGCAGGATGTGTGAACGTTCCACGCCGCCCCGGCAGGCCTTCACACAATGCCGCAGATAAAAGGCGACGTCCGTCGGCCGAGTCGGCGCGGGCAACGCGGCCAGCATGCGCTCTGCCTCCGCCAGCGCGAGTTCGGTGTCGATCGGGCTTTCGGGGTCGCCAGCCTGTTCGTGCACACCCGGCACCTCGGTCAGGAACAACAGCTTGTCCGCCTGCAATGCGATGGCGGTCGACGTCGCCACCTCTTCCATCGTCAAGTTGAAGGCTTCGCCGGTGGGCGAAAAACCGAACGGGCTGAGCAATACGACCGCGCCGCTGTCGATGGCGCGGCGGATGGCGGCGGAGTCCACCTTGCGCACCAGCCCGCTGTGTCCGAAATCGACGCCGTCGACGATGCCTACCGGACGCGCGGTCAGGAAGTTCCCTGAGATCACGCGCACCGTGGCGTTGGCCATCGGCGTATTCGGCAGCCCTTGCGAAAAGGCGGCCTCGATCTCGAATCGCAACTGGCCCGCAGCTTCCTGTGCGCAATCCAGTGTCACCGCATCGGTGATGCGCATGCCGTTGCTGAACCGTTCGGGGTGCCCCTTGGCGCGCAGTTGCTCGGTCACCTGCGGCCGGAACCCGTGTGCCAGCACGATGCGGATGCCCATCGCATGCAGGATCGAAAGATCCTGGACAAAGGCGCTGAGCTTGCCCGCCGCAATGGCCTCACCGGCAAGGCCAACCACAAAGGTCTTTCCGCGGTAGGCATGGATGTACGGCGCAACGGCCCGAAACCACGGTACGAACGTGTGCGGAAAGACGAAACTGGTGGGCAGGTTCATGGCGGCGTGATTGTGCCGCAGCGGGATCTTGACACGGCGCGGTGCGACGCAGAGCATGGCCCCCTTTGCTTCGACGCGCGAGGTGCCTCCCATGGACGCTTTCAAGACCCACGGCGCTTTCAGCTGGTGTGAATTGATGACCCCGGACCCGGCCGCCGCGGTCGCGTTCTACGGCCCGCTCTTCGGCTGGAAATCCGACAAGATGGATATGGGCCCGGGCCAGTATCACGTGCAAAAGGTCGGCGACGCTGCCATCGGCGGCGTCATGAGCATGCCGCCCGACGCCCCTAAGGGCATGCCACCGATGTGGGGCTGTTACGTCACGGTCGACAAGGTCGACGACACCGTCGCCCAAGCCGTCAAGCTTGGTGGCAAGGTGATCATGCCGATCATGCAGGTGCCGGGCGTGGGCCGCATGGCGGTGATTGCCGACCCGCAGGGCGCGGTGATCAGCGTGATCACGTACGAGCAGCGCTGACGCGCGTGCCGCGGATAATCCGCGGCCCGTGACACAGCCTGCTCCCTCGCAAGATCAGCGGCGCCGCCCGAGCGGCCCACCGGCGGCGAACCCCGTCCCGCCGATCACCTACCCCGAGTCGCTGCCGGTTTCCGGCCGGCGCGATGAGATCGCGCGCGCCATTCGCGAGCACCCGGTCGTCATCGTCTGCGGCGAGACCGGATCCGGCAAGACCACGCAGCTGCCGAAGATCGCGCTCGAGCTCGGGCGCGGGCTCGGCGCGGGCGGCAAGGGCCTGATCGGCCACACCCAGCCGCGCCGCATCGCGGCGTCCAGCGTGGCCAAGCGCATCGCCGAGGAGCTCAACTCGCCGCTCGGCGAAGTCGTCGGGTTCAAGGTCCGCTTCCAGGACCGCCTGCAGCGCGGCGCCTCGGTCAAGCTCATGACCGACGGCATCCTGCTTGCAGAGACACAGACCGATCCGCTGCTCAAGGCCTACGACACGTTGATCATCGACGAAGCCCACGAACGCAGCCTCAATATCGATTTCCTGCTCGGCTATCTGCGGCAGATCCTTCCGCGCCGGCCCGACCTGAAGATCGTCGTGACCTCGGCCACGATCGACGCCGACCGATTCGCCAAACACTTTGCGTCGATCCGAGGGCCCGCGCCGGTCATTCAGGTCTCGGGCCGCCTGTATCCCGTCGAGCACCGATGGCGGCCGTTCGAGGAATCGCGTGAGCACGACCTGAACGACGCCATCGCCGATGGCGTGGACGAACTCTGGCGGGGTGGTGGGGCCGGGGACATCTTGGTATTCCTGCCGGGCGAACGCGAGATCCGCGAGGCGGCGGACCATTTGCGCCGGCACCTGGCTTCGGCCAAGGGCACGGTGCGCGGCGGGCCGCCGCCAGACGTGCTGCCACTCTTCGCACGCCTGTCGCCGGCCGAGCAGGACCGCGTCTTCAACCCCGGCAACGGGCGGCGCATCGTGCTCGCCACCAACGTGGCCGAGACCTCGCTCACCGTGCCCGGCATCCGCTACGTCATCGACTCGGGCCTGGCGCGCGTCAAACGCTACAGCTACCGCAACAAGGTCGAGCAACTGCTGGTGGAGCCGATCAGCCAGGCCGCGGCGAACCAGCGCGCCGGCCGTTGCGGGCGCGTGGCCGACGGGGTGTGCATCCGTCTGTACGACGAGAAGGACTTTGCCGGCCGGCCGCGCTTCACCGACCCGGAGATCCTGCGCTCGTCGCTGGCCGGGGTGATCTTGCGCATGAAGGCGCTGCGCCTGGGCATGGTCGAAGACTTCCCGTTCCTCGAAGCGCCGCCGCGCAAGGCCATCGCCGACGGCTACGCCCTGCTCGGCGAGTTGAACGCGGTGGACGACGAGAACGAACTCACCGCCATCGGCAAGGAGCTGTCGCGCCTGCCGCTCGACCCGCGTGTGGGCCGCATGATCCTCGAGGCGCGAGACCGTCAGGCGCTCGACGAGGTGGTCATCATCGCGTCGGCGCTCAGCGTGCAGGACGCGCGCGACCGGCCGATGGAGGCGGCCCAGGCGGCCGACGAGAAGCACCGCAAGTTCGACGACGAGCGATCGGAGTTCATGGGCTACCTCAAGCTCTGGAAGTGGATCGAGGACGGCCGCGGCGTGCACGGCCATGCCAGCGCCGCGACGCAGAAGACCGATACCCACAAGCTCAGCAACCGCCAGCAGGAGCAACGCCTGCGCGAAAGTTTCGTCAACCCGCGCAAGGTGCGCGAGTGGCGCGACATCCATACGCAGCTGCACACCGTGGTGGCCGAACACGGCTGGCGGCTCAACGGCTCGCCGGCCACCTACGAGCAGGTGCATCTGTCGATGCTGGCCGGGCTGTTGGGCAATGTCGGCTGCAAGAGCGACGACGAGGACTGGTACCTCGGCGCGCGTGGCATCAAGTTCTGGCGCCATCCGGGCGCGCACCTGAGCAAGAAGCCGGGTCGCTGGCTCGTGGCGGCCGAACTCGTCGAAACGACGCGGCTCTTCGGCCGCGGGCTCGCCGGAATCGAGCCGACCTGGATCCCCGCCATCGCCGGGCACCTGCTGAAGAAGCAGCTGCTCGAGCCGCATTGGGAGAAGAAGGCGGCCGAGGTGGTCGCGCTCGAGCGCGCCACGCTCTACGGCATCGTCGTCTACAACAACAAGCGCGTGAATTACGGCCTCGTGGACCTGCCGGCCGCACGCGAGATCTTCATCCGTGAGGCGCTGGTCCACGGCGAATGGGAGACGAAGCTGCCGTTTCTGGCCGCCAACGACAAGCTGATCCGCCAGGTCGAGGAGCTCGAGCACAAGTCGCGCCGCCAGGACGTGCTGGTCGACGACGACCTGATCTTTGCCTACTACGACCAGCAGTTGCCGAAGGACGTCTGCTCGGGCGCGAGTTTCGAGCGCTGGTACCGCGACGAAGTCCGGCGCCAGCCGAAGCTGCTGCACCTGACGCGCGACGAGCTGATGCGGCACGAGGCCGCGGGCATCACCACGGCGGCGTTCCCCAAGACCCTGCGCCTGGGCGGCATCGACTGTGTGGCGACCTACCTGCACGAGCCCGGCGACCCGAAGGACGGCCTGACGGTCACGGTGCCGATCTACGCACTCAACCAGGTCAACGAGGACCGCTGCGACTGGCTCGTGCCCGGTATGTTGAAGGACAAGGTGCTGGCGCTCGTGAAGAGCCTGCACCAGCGCCCGCGCTCGCGCCTCGTGCCGTTGCCCGACTACGTGGCCGAGTTCTGCGAGTTCGCGCCGTTTGCACAGGGGGCATTGATGGACGTGCTGCTCAAGGCCGTTCGCGACCGCACGCAACTGGCCGTGCAGCGCAACGACTTCAAGCTCGAGACCTTGCAGCCGCACCTGTTCATGAACTTCCGCGTCGTCGACGAGCATGGGCGGCAGCTCGCGATGGGGCGCCATCTGCCCACGCTGAAGGCGGAGTGGGGCGGGCAGGCGCGCAGTGCGTTCCAGGCGCTGGCGGCGCTGAAGGTCGCGACGGTGGCGTCGCCACTGGCCCAAGACGCACCTTCTTCCGCGCCCCCTTCCGCGCAACCCAGCGGTCCGGCGGGCCCGTCACGCGGTGTCGTCGCGCGGGTCGAGCGTGCCCCCAGCGCCGAGTCTGCGGCCGTCGAAAACAAGGCCTACACCGCATGGAGCTTCGGCGAGTTGCCGGAGCTGATGGAGGTGCGCAAGGGCAGCCAGACGCTGATCGGTTTTCCGGCGTTGATCGACAAGGGCACACAGGTCGAGATCGAGGTCTTCGACGAACCCGACGTGGCCGCCGCGAAGCACCGCGCCGGCCTGCGCCGGCTGGTCGCATTGCAGATCAAGGAGCCGCTGAAGTACCTCGAGAAGAACATCCCGGACCTGCTCGAGATGGCCGCTCACTACATGCCGCTGGGCACGCTGGAGGGCCTGCGCGAACAGATCATCGACGTCGCGCTCGATCGCGCGTTTCTGGCCGACCCATTGCCCACCAACGAGGCCCTGTTCAAGGCGCGCGTGGAGGAGGGCCGCACGCGGCTGACGCTGATCGCGCACGAGGTCGCGCGCCTCGCCGGCACCGTACTCGCCGAGTACGCCGCGGCCGTGCGCAAGCTCAAGGACAGCCGCCCGCCCAAGGATGTGGCCGACGATGTCCAGGCACAACTGCAGCGACTTTGCGGCAAGCGGTTCATCGTCAACACACCCTGGGCACCGCTGCAGCACTTCGCGCGTTATCTCAAGGCGGTCACGCTGCGGCTGGACAAGCTGCGTGCCGATCCGGTGCGCGATGCCTCGCGCATGGGCGAATTGCGCCCGCTCGAGCAGCGCTACCTGCGGCGGCTGGCCGAGATGAAGGGCGGGCACGACGCCAGGCTCGATGAATACCGCTGGCTCTTGGAAGAACTGCGGGTGAGCCTGTTTGCGCAGGAACTGCGCACGCCCCAGCCGGTCAGCACCAAGCGGCTCGACAAGGCCTGGGTGCAGATCGTTTCGTGACCGGCGCCGCATCCGGCGTTTGATCTGGATCGACCGCAGGACACGACGGTTACACAGCCGTCCGTTCCGGGTTTACCCTCGCCACTTCGCAAGCTCCGGTCTTCCCCCTTGGACAAGCACTACCTCACGCCGCTGTTTTCGCCCGATGCCGTCGTGGTCTTCGCTGGCGATCCGGCCTTGCCGCCCGACGACGCAGCGCGCACGCCGTCGGCCAGGGCGCTGCTGCAATCGCTCGCGCAGAACAGGTTCGTCGGACAGCTGGCGATGCTGGACATCGGCATGAGCGGCACGCTGGCCGACCTGGCGGTTGCGCGTGTCGACCTGGCCATCATCGCGCTGCCGTCGGACCAGATCGCCTCGGCGCTCGAGGTGGCGGGGCGCATCCGGTCGCGCGCCGCGATGGTGCTGTCCAGCGGGCTGCCGCCCTCACAATGCACGGAACTGCATGCCATCGCGCGGCGCCACGGCATGCTGCTGATGGGTCCCAACAGCCTGGGCTTCCAGCGCCCGTCGATCAAGCTCAACGCCAGTGCGGCCGGTGCCATGGGTGCGCCGGGGCCGCTCGCGCTGGTCTGCCAATCCGGCGCGCTCACGGCGAGCATCCTCGACTGGGCACACACCAGCGGCGTGCGTTTTTCGACCGTCGTGTCGCTCGGGCCGAATACCGGCGTCGACCTGCCACAGGTGCTGGATTTCCTGGCCAACGACGGCGCCACACAAAGCATCCTGATCTACATGGAGGGCATCCACCATGCGCGCCGCTTCATGAGCGCACTGCGCGCGGCGGCGTATGCCAAGCCCGTGGTCGTGATGAAGGCCGGGCGCAAGCCGGCAGGCAGCCGTGCCGCCCTCACGCATTCGGCCGCCATCGTCGGCAGCGACGATGTCTTCGAGGCGGCACTGCGTCGTGCAGGGGCCGTGCGGGTGCGCGTCTTTACCCAGCTCTTCTCGGCGGCCCGCTGTTTGGCATCGCGCTACCGCCCGGTGGGCAAACGTCTTGCGGTCGTCACCAACGGCGGCGGGCCGGGTGTGCTGGCGGCCGACTGGGCGAACGAGATCAAGCTCGAGCTTGCCAGCCTGTCCGCCGCATCGCGCTCGGCGCTGGCACCTTTGCTGTCGCCGCAGGCCACCCTGGACGCCTTGATCGACCTGGGCGAGGAGGGCACGCCCGAGGCCTACCAGGCGGCGTTGCGCGCATGTGTGGCCGACAGCGGTGTCGACGGCGTCCTCGTCCTGCATTCCCCCAAGCCCGGCAGCGACCCGGAAGCCGTCGCCCGCGTTGTCATCGAGGGCGATCGCGAGGCCGGCAAGCCCTTGCTCGCGTGCTGGCTCGGCGACGAGGCGGTGCGCTCGGCACGTGCGGCACTGAATGCCGCCCACATCCCCAGCTTCCGCACGCCCGAGGCGGCCACCGATGCGTTCGGGAACATCGCGAGCTTCTACCAGAACCAGCAACTGCTGCAGCAGACGCCGCCCCCGCGGTCCACGCTGGCGCAGCCGGACATCGAAGGCGCGCGGTTGCTGATCGAGACGGTGCTCACCGAGCGCCGACGCGTGCTCACGGAGATGGAGTCGAAGGCGCTGCTCGCCGCCTTTCATATCCCCGTGACGCGCACCATGCTCGCGCGCAACGCCAACGAGGCGATGCTGATCGCCAGCCAGCTCGGTTACCCCGTGGTGCTCAAGATCGATTCGCCCGATATCAGCCACAAGAGCGACGTCGAAGGCGTCGTATTGAACGTCATGACGGCCAGCCAGGTGCGCGACGGCTTCAACGACATGCTGGCACGCGTGGGGCGCGCACAGCCTTCGGCGCGCATCAACGGCGTGACGATCCAGCCGATGTCGGTCAAGCGCCGCGGCCGCGAGATCTTCGTCGGCCTGACGACCGACGAGGCTTTCGGACCCGTGATCACCTTCGGCGCCGGCGGCACGATGGTCGAGCTGATCGCCGACCGGGCGATGGAGCTGCCGCCACTGAACCAGTTCCTCGCCCACCGGCTGATCGAGCGGGCGCGCGTGGCCGAAATGCTCGGCGGCTGGCGCGGCAGTGCGGCGGCCGACCTCGCCGCGGTCGAGCAGATCCTGCTGCGGGTGTCGGAGATGGTGTGCGAGCTGCCGCAATTGCGCGAGATGGACATCAACCCCGTCATCGTCGACGAATCCGGCGCCGTGGCGGTCGATGCGCGCATCGTGATCGACCACGCACCACCGGCCGCACGCGACTACAACCACCTCGCGATCCTGCCGTATCCGTCGGCGCACGAGCGCGAATGGCCGATGAAGGGCGGCGGGCAGTACACGATCCGTCCGATCCGGCCCGACGATGCCGAGATGCTGCAGACCTTCGTGCGCGGGCTGTCGCAAGAGAGCCGCTATTTCCGCTTTGCCAGCACGATGCAGGAATTGCCGGCGCGCATGCTGGCGCGCTACACGCTGATCGACTACGACCGCGAGATGGCGCTCGTCGCCGTGACCAAGGAGCGCCAGGCGGGCGATGGCGGCAACTTCTTCGATCACGAACGCATCATCGGCGTGTCGCGCTACATCACGAACCCCGACCTCACGACCTGCGAGTTCTCGCTCGTCGTCGGTGACGGCTACAACGGTCAGGGCCTCGGGTCGCGCCTGATGCTGTCGATCGCCGACTTCGCGCGCAGCAAGGGGCTGCAGCAGATCGAAGGTCTGGTGCTGGCCAACAACCCGAACATGCTGCGGCTGATGAAAGGGCTGGGCTACGAGGAGCGAAAGTTCCCCGAGGACCCCGACTTCAAGCTCGTGGTCAAGGCGCTGTAGGCGCTGCGGCCGCTGCGGTCGTCACGCGCCGGGCTCGGGCGGCCGGCGCGCCAGCAGCTCCGGCACGAGCGCCTCGTAGCCGGCCGCCACGTGCAGCAGCGCGGCGTCGCCGAGCGGGCGGCCGATGAGTTGCAGCCCCATCGGCACGCGCCCGCTCTCGTCGAACCCCGCCGGCACGCTGATCGCAGGCAGCCCGGCGAAGGTGGCGTACAGCGTGCACTCCATCCAGCGGTGGTAGGTGTCCATGGCACGGCCGTGGATCATCTTCGGCCAATGCCGTGCGACGTCGAAAGGCCAGACCTGGGCCACCGGCAGCGCCAGCACATCGAAATGCTTGAAAAGGCCCAGCAGGTGCTGCAGGAAGGCGCCGCGCCGAACGCTGGCGGCCATGAAATCCGCAAAGCTCAGCCCCTGCGCGGCGTCGTGCTCCCACAGGGCCTCGGGCTTGATGCGCGAGCGCGCACCCGGCTGCCCCATCACCGCGGCCACGGCGGGTGCCACGAGCGCGCGGCGCCAGACGAGCCAGGCGTCCCACACCGCGTCGAGGTCGACCTCCAGCGTGGCCGGCTCGACGATGGCGCCACCGGCGGCCATCGCGCCCAGCGCCTGCTCGCACACGGGCAGGATGCCCGGCTCGATCGGCAGATGGCCGCCGAGGTCGCGCAGCCAGCCCACGCGGACGCCCCGCATGCTGGCGTCGGCACCCGGTACGTAACTGCGCGCACCGCCCGCCAGCGACAGCGGCGCGCGTGGATCGTGGCCCGCCTGCACGGACAACAGCTGGGCCAGGTCGTGCACCGTGCGTGCCATGGGCCCGTCGGTCCCGAGCTGGCTCACGTAGAGCTCGGGCTTGGGAAAGGCCGGCACCCGGCCCTGGCTCGGACGCATGCCGAAGACATGGTTCCAGCCCGCGGGGTTGCGCAGCGAGCCCATGAAGTCCGAGCCGTCGGCCACCGGCAGCAGGCGCTGCGCCAGCGCCACCGCGGCGCCGCCGCTCGAGCCGCCGGCGCTGACCTGCGGGTTCCACGCGTTGCCGGTCGGACCGAAGACATGGTTGTAGGTGTGCGACCCCAGCCCGAACTCCGGCATGTTGGTCTTGCCGATGACGATGCAGCCGGCGCCCTTCATGCGCGCCACGTAGACGCTGTCGTGCGTGGGACGTGCGTCCTTCAGCAGCGGCGAACCCAGTGTGGTGGGGAAGCCGACCGCGTGCGCCGTGTCCTTGATCGCCTGCGGCATGCCGTGCATCCAGCCCCGCGAATGGCCCCGCGCGAGATCGGCGTCACATTCGTCGGCCTGGCTCAGCAACTGTTCGTCGGGCGCCAGGCTGACGATCGCGTTGAATCGCGGGTTCAGGCGGTGGATACGGGCCAGCGTGGACTGCATCACTTCGCGACACGAGACAGTGCGTGCATGGATCGCCGCGTGCAGCGCGCCAGCGTCCAGTTCGGTCGGGTCCGGGGGCAGGGGCATGGCTCACCTCGCAGGGGCAGCAGATCGACAAACGGCGATGCATTGTCCGCGCCGGGCGAAGGGGCACACCGTCCTCCGCACATTTGCACAAACCCTGATTGGTGCAGCCGACATGTTCGGATAGCGTCGCCGCCGACCCCGGATGCATGCCGCCGCCGTGCCCGGGCGTGACCTCGTATGCGGCGCCATCCGACGGAGACCCCATGAAACATCGACACTGGCTTTCGGCCTGTGCCCTGACCCTCGCCAGCCTGGCCGCCGCTGCCCAGGGGTACCCCAGCAAACCGCTGCGCATGGTGGTCACGTTCCCGCCCGGCGGTGCGCCCGACATCCTGGCCCGCTTGTTCGCCGACCGCGCGCAACTCGGCCAGCCGATCGTCGTCGACAACAAGCCCGGGGCGGGAGGCAATATCGGTGCCGAGATGGTGGCCAAGTCGGCGCCGGATGGCTATACGCTGGTGATGGGAACGGTCGGCACGCACTCGATCAACGGCGCGCTCTACAGCAAGATGCCGTACGACATGGTGCGCGACTTCACGCCGGTGGCACACGTCGCGTCCGCGCCCAACCTGCTCGTCGTCAACAACGACCTGCCAGTGAAGAATGTGGCCGAGCTCATCACCTACATGAAGGCGAACCCGAACAAGCTCAGCTTCGGCTCGCCGGGCATCGGCACCTCGGTGCACGTCTCGGGTGAGCTCTTCAAGTCGATGACCGGCACCAGCATGACGCACGTGCCCTACAAGGGCCGGCAGTTCGCGATACCCGATCTCGTCGGCGGGCAGATCCAGGTGATGTTCGACAACATGCCGTCGGCGCTGCCGATGGCCAAGGACGGCAAGATCCGCGCGCTGGCGCAGACCACCGCCAAGCGCTCCGGCGCCGCGCCCGACGTGCCGACTGTCGGCGAGACGGTGCCCGGTTTCGAGGCCACGACCTGGTTTGCGGTGTTCGCACCCGCGGGCACGCCGCGCGAGGTGGTGGCGCGCATCAACGAGGAGATGCAGCGTGTCTACAAGCTGCCCGACGTGGCGGACAAGCTCAAGTCGCTCGGCCTCGAGCCCTGGATCTCGACACCCGAAGAACTGGCTCGTTACCAGGCCACCGAGATCACCAAATGGGCCAAGGTGGTCAAGGACTCGGGCGCGCGCGCCGATTGAGACAAGAGCTCAGCCCGGGCTCGCCAGGCAGCGCTGGTAGCGGTCGTTCACACGCTGCGCAAACCACTCGGTGGTGAGCTTGCGCGTGATCTTCGGGCTCTGCAGCACGATGCGCGGGATCACGGCGCGTGCCAACGGCTTTCCGCCGCGCCGCTCGGCGATCGCGAAGACCTTGGCGTAGAGGTCGGTCCGTTCGAACGCGGCGCCTTCGCTGCGTTCGAGGTCGCGTCGGATTTCGGCGTCGCTCATGGCCAGCGTGGCGCCCAGCAGCCTGACCGCCGCCTCGGTCTCGCCCGGGGCAGCGTCGGACCGCGCCCCCTGCACGAACAGGTCGCCATCCAGGTTGATGGACCGCTGCGTCGCCACGCTCACGGCCTGCTGGAAGGCCGCATTGCGGCTCGCGTAGTGGCCCGCATTGAAGTCGGCGAAGCGGTAGATCATCTGGTCGCCATACGGTGCCGGATAACCCAGCAGATGGGCGGTGCCGAAGTAGAGCCCGCCGCGCCGCGTGAAGACCTCGTGCCGGATCGACTCTGGCGCACCGAACGGGTATGGCTGTGCCTTGGCGTGTGCTTGTGCGAACGCCACGCTCACCTGCATCGGGCCGCCGGTATGCACCGGGTTGAAATCAGCCAGAAGCCGCTTGCCGAGCGGCAACTCGTCGATCAGGTCCTCGTAGATCAGGCTCATCTCGCCTTCGGTGCGCACGGTGTCGAGCCGGTCGTCGTAGGTCCTGCCGTTGGGCGACTTGAGCTGCAACGCCATGCGCACCGCGAGCGCCGGCACGCCCTTGGCATCGGCGCGCCTGAAGATCTCTTCGCGCGCGATCTTCGGCAGGTTGGGCACCGGCGGGTCGACGCGGAAGGTCGACTCCTGCTCGGTGATGGCGAGCACGGCGCAGACGTTGCTGTCGCCGGGTTCGATCTTCAGTGCCGTCAACGCGGCATACAGGTCGGCGGCCCAGCCGGCACGGTCCTGCACACGCTCCGGAACGCGGGCTGCGATGTCGGCACGCACGCGCTCCGGGCTGCGCGGCGCGGGGCGCACGGGTGCATCCCCAGCGCAACCGGTCAGCACGCCCAGCACGGACAACACCGCCGACACTGCCAGCACGGCTGGTGGGGCCGGGCGCTTGCCGGGGTGAACCATCGGTTCGGCACCGGCCGGACGGCCGCATGACAGCGAAACGGTGTGGGGCAGGGCGCTACGGATCCACATGGCGTGCACTTTATCCGCCACGGCTCCGGTGTGGCGCCACCGTGGATGCGCCGGCAAAGCTTCACGATGGTCGTTGGTCGGGCCGCAGCGCGTCACGGTCTACATCGCATCGATCGGATAGATCGGACGCCGCACCCGCTTCAGTCCGAGCGCAGCGTAGTCGGACGTGCATACGCCCGTGCCTGCGCATTCGACGACCGCATGCGCCAGCGTCTTGAGCCCGGCGCGCCAGTGCACCCGGCTCTTGAGCATCAGGAACTTCTTGCGCTCGGGCGCGATGCCGACGGCAGTGAATGCCGCCAGGTCGTGCGGCTCGACATGGTTGGAGATGACGACGATCTCCACCGGGCCTGTATCGAGCACCGCCGTGGGGCCCATCGAGACGAGCTCGCCACGCGACATCGGCCCCAGGTTGCGGTACAGGCCGTCGCAGACCAGTTTCACCCGGCCGCTCACGGTGCGTGGTGCCCCTGTTAAACCGATTGCCGGCATGTCGAGCTTCCCGCCGAGCGACACGGTCACTTGTGCACCCACGCCGGCCATGATCATTCGCTGCACGGCGTCGGGGTCGAACACGGCGAACGCGGCGGCATCGTCCAAGCCGGCATCGAGCATTGCGCCCAGCACGGTCATCGTGTCCATGGTGCCGCCCGAAGCGCAGTTGTCGCTGTGGTCGAGCAGCACGATCGGCCCGCTGCCGGGCGGCTTGGCGGCGGCGAGCGCCTGCGCGCGGGCCATTGAATGGGCCAGCGGTTTGGCCTGGTAGACAAAGGCAGCACGCTGCTCCCAGGCCTGTGCCAGCAATTCGTCGCAGAGGCGGCGGGCGAGGTCCGCGTCGTGGTCGGTCACGACGACGGCTGAAAGCCCGGCGAATTCGATGTCCGCGTTGGGAAAGCCGACGAACACGCTCGCACTGAGTGCGCCTTGCGCTTCCATTTCGCGGCAGCGTGCCTGCAACTCGCGATTGGGTGAGTCGTCGGTGCCCTGGCGCATCACGTGCGGCAGCATCGGCTGGCGGCCCCAGGCCATCGTGGGTCGGGCCGTGCCGGCCAACAGCGCAAGCACGGCGCGGCCCGCGCGCAGCCCGGTCTCGAACATGTCGACATGCGGATACGTCTGGTAGCCGGACAGGACGGTGGCGTACTCGCCCATCCGGTCGTACAGGTTGGCGTGCATGTCGAGCGCCACGCCCACCGGGATCCATGGCGCGATCGCGCGGATGCGTCGCAGCAGCTCACCCTCGCCGTCGTCGAAGGTCTGCGTGACCATCGCGCCGTGCAGGTCCAGCAGCACCGCATCGCAGCCGTGTGAAACCGCCTCGCAGATTCGGCCGACGATGAATTCGAACGCGTTGTCGTCCACCGGTCCGCTGGGCCACGCCGACGCGGCGATGGGGACCACGAATTCCGCGCCGGCCTCTTCGGCCAAGTCGATGAAGGCGGCGATGGCCGACCCGGTGCCACGCACCGCGGCGATGGCCACCGCACCTTCGGGCGGCGCCCCGCCCGCCAACGCAAAACGCGCCAGCGGCGTGGGCACGGGCGAGAACGTATTGGTCTCGTGCTTCATCTGGGCGATGACCAGCTTCATGCGTCGGCCTCCAGGGGGATGCCTCGCGATGATGCCGCACTCGGGGGGATCGGCGTCGCGGCGCCGGTCGCGTGCCGGCGTCTCGCCGCGTCGCGCGGCAGCGGGATGGCGCTCAGGCGCCGGCGGTCTCGCGCTCGACGACCGCCTTCAGGGCCTCGAAACACGCCACGTCCAGCGCGCTGCCCACGCTCTCGGCCATCATCTCCAGCGTGCGCGGGATCGGTACCGCCCCACGGTAGGGGCGCTCGGCCGAGATGGCGTCGAAGATGTCGGCCGTGGTGATGATGCGGGTCTCCAGCGCGATCTGGTCGCCCTTCAGGCCGAGCGGGTAGCCCGTGCCGTCCAGCTTTTCGTGGTGCGCGGCGGCGATGCGGCCGAGTTCGTCGAAGGCGCGGATGCGGCACAGGATCGCCTGCGTGTGAGCCGCGTGCTGCTTCACCGCTTCCCACTCGTCGGCCTCGAGCTTGGCCGGCTTGTCCAGCACGGCATTGCTCACGCCGAGTTTGCCCACGTCATGCAGCAAGGCCGCGCGCCGCAGCCAGCGGCGCCTTTCGGGTGACATGCCGAGCTCCGCCGCGATCGCGTCGGCATACGTCCCGACACGCGCGCTGTGGCCGCTGGTGAACGGGCTCTTGGAATCCACGACCTGCCCGAAGGCCTCGGCGATGTCGTCGAGGTAGTCGTCGTCGAGTGGCACCTCGAACTGCCCGGGCTCGAGCTCGAGCACCGCACCGTCGATGTCCGGTGACGCCAACTGCGTCCAGAACGCCGGGGCGAGCGCGACCTGCTCGAACGCCTGCACCAGCCGTGGATCGAACCACGACCCGGCGCGTGTGCGGGCCTCGGCGACCGCAGCCGACGGGCCGTCGGCGGCGTGGAAGACGTCGATGACCTGTGACAGCAGGGCGATGCGAGAAAAGAGCGGAATCGACTCGCCCGCCACGCCGGCGGGCTTGCCGCCGCCGTTCCAGTGTTCGTCCAGGCCAGCGATGCCGTCAGCCACCGCGTCGGAAAATCGCAGCTGGCGTGCGATGTCGGCACCGCGTGTGCAACGCGTCTGTATCAGGCTGGTCGCGATCTCGGGGCCATTGCGCATGATGTTGAGCACGCTGCGCAGGCGATCGGCCAGCCCGGCCTTCAGCCCCGTGTGCGAGAAGACGAAGCGCAGCATCTGCGGCAGGCTGTCGCCGACGAACTTGAAGTCGCGCTTGAAGTGCAGGTCGTCGGTGAGATACAGCTCGCAGATGCGCGCGGCGTTGCTGCTGCAACCCAGGTCCTTCAGCAGCAGCGTGTAGTAGAGCTCCCATTGATCGCGCTCGGGCAGGCCGAGTTGGCGCCCGATGTGCATGCCGATCCAGCAGGTGCGGACGCAGTGACCGGCGGGCTGGCCCTCGGTGATGTCGAGTGCGTGGCTGAGGGCACCGATCAGCTCGGACAGCTTCAGCCGGGGCTCGGAGCGCGGGGCGGGCGCGGCAAAGAGGGACTCCAGGCGCAGACGGTCCATGCGGGACTTATCGGCGCCGTGCCCTGGATCCTTGAGCGGGGGACGGCGCTACGCCGGTACGGACGGCAGGCCCGAGAGCGCCATCGCCAGCTCGGCCTCGTCGTAGTTCTGGTCCGTCAGGCTGCCGGCAAAGTAGCTCTGGTAGGCCGACATGTCGAAGTGGCCGTGCCCGCACAGGTTGAACAGGATCACCTCGCTGCGGCCCTCGGCCTTGCAGCGCAGCGCCTCGACGATGGCGCCCTTCACTGCGTGGTTCGCCTCCGGCGCCGGCACGATGCCCTCGGCACGTGCAAACGTCACGCCGGCTTCGAAGCAGGCGTTCTGGTGGTAGGCCGTGGCCTCGATCAGGTTCAGGCTGCGCAGGTGCGATACGAGTGGCGCCATGCCGTGGTACCGCAGCCCGCCGGCGTGGAACCCGGGCGGGGTGAATGTGCTGCCCAGCGTGTGCATCTTGGTCAGCGGCGTGAGGTGCGCGGTGTCGCCGAAGTCGTAGGCGAACCGGCCGCGTGTGAGGCTCGGGCAGGCGGCAGGCTCGACGGCAACGATGCGCCGCTGCTTGCCCTTGCCGTTGGCCCGCAGTTGTTGGCCGATGAACGGGAACGAGATGCCGGCAAAGTTGCTCCCGCCACCGGTGCAGCCGACGATCACATCGGGGTCGTCGCCGGCCATCTCCAGCTGCAGCATCGCTTCCTGGCCGACGATGGTCTGGTGCAGCAGCACGTGGTTGAGCACCGAGCCCAGCGCGTACTTGGTGTCGTCGTGCGTGGCCGCAATTTCCACCGCCTCGCTGATGGCGATGCCGAGCGAGCCCGGATGCTCGGGGTTCTTCGCCAGGATCGCGCGGCCGGAGTTGGTCAGGTTGCTCGGGCTGGCGACGCAGCTGGCGCCATAGGTCTCCATCAAGGCGCGTCGGTAGGGCTTCTGGTCATACGACACCCGCACCTGGAACACCTGCACCTCGATGCCGAAGAGCGACCCCGCGAAGGCGAGCGACGAGCCCCACTGGCCGGCGCCCGTCTCGGTGGTGAGCTTCTTTACCCCAGCCTGCGCGTTGTACCAGGCCTGGGGTATCGCCGTGTTGGGCTTGTGCGAGCCGGCGGGCGAGACGCCTTCGTACTTGTAGTAGATGCGTGCCGGCGTGCCGAGGGCCTTTTCGAGCCGCCGCGCGCGGTACAGCGGTGACGGGCGCCAGAGGCGGAAGACCTCGCGCACCGGCTCGGGAATCGGGATCTCGCGCTCGGTGGAGACCTCCTGCAGGATGAGCTCCATCGGGAACAGCGGCGCCAGATCGTCGGGCCCGACCGGCTGCAACGTGCCCGGATGCAGCGGTGGCGCCAATGGCACCGGCAGGTCGGCCGCGAGGTTGTACCAATGCGTGGGCATGCGGCCTTCATCGAGCAGGAACTTCGTCTGTGCGCTCATGGGGTTCTCCTCGGGCGGGGCAAAGATGTCGATGCTAGGCACGGACACCCTGCGCGAATCTCGCGGTTTGCCCTAGATCGAGGCCGGCCTACACTGCGGCGATGTCGTCCGACCCCACGCTTTCCGAACGTCGGGTGCGGCATTTCCGCCAGGTGCTGCTGTGGCCGCTGCAACTCGTGCCGCAGGACGACCAGATGCATGCGAAGCCGTGGGAACGCCTTGCGGCCGGCGGGCCGTGGCACGAAGTCGTGGACGAGGTGGTCGGCGGGCAATGCCTGCAGGAGCGGCACTACAGCGAGTTCGTCACGTTCCTGCCGTACGTGCAGCGGTTCCTGTATGGCGAGGCGCGGCGCGCGCCGGATGACGACGACGCGGTCCATCGCGGATCGCCGATGCGTGTCTTCCGCCGGCACGACATCCAGGCGGTCCGCATGGTCGTGCACCCCGGCGCATCGCCACTGACGTTGAAGGTCGAGCATGTCGACCTGTACTTCTTTTATGACCTCGACCTGGTGCTGCTCAACGTCGAAGTCTCGGCCTCCGATCTGCCGCTCGCGCTGGTGCAGGAGCTGATGTACCGCTTCGGGCGTGGCTATCCCGGCGGCTGGCAGCCCGATGGCACGGCGCTGCACTGCCTGTACGACCTCGAGTGGCTCGGCGCGGGCGGGCAGGTGCTGGCACGTTCCGATGCACAGCAGCGCGAGCTTTTTCTGGCGTTCGTGGCCGAGCATCGTGCGCCGCGCATCGCCGCGCACTGGGCGTTCATGCTCGAACCTCTGGTGCCCGACCTGTCGGACCGCGCAGGCGTGCTGCGTTACCGTCAGATCGAGTACTACCGGATGCCGACGATGGCGTACCTGGCGGTCGACGATCCGCGCGCGCTGAGCCGTGCCGATTTTGTGCGTCTGGGCCTGGTCACCGGCGCCGCCGGCAACGAGCCGGCGCTGCCGTATTCGGAGGACTATCTCGGCGATTTCGAGGCCCGACACTGCTACGACCGGTTCTGGTCCGACGCCGGCAGCGCGCCGCGCACGCGTTACCTCGGGAGCGGCCATTCGCTGGTCGTGGTGGGCGACGCGGGCAGCCATTTCTTCGGCTGCACCGAGCGTGGCGTGCTGGCGCAGTTCCGCCACCAGCACTTTCTGCTGTTCCTGATCGCGCACGTGCAGAAGGCCGCATTGCTGATGTATTCGGATCGGCTCGTCGACGCGCTCAAGCGTCTCGACGTGAGCGACGCCGACTCGGTCAAGCGCTTCAAGCGCACGATCCGGCGCAGTTTCGAGAGTTTCCTGCGCTTCACGCACCGCTACTGGTTCCATGAGATCAGCGAGCAGGCGCAGGTGCGGGCCTTGTTCCGCATGACGGTGCGCCACCTCGAACTCGACGATCTGTACGACGAGGTCAAGCAGCGTACGGCGGACATGAATGCCTATCTCGACGCCGACAGCCTGCGCCGGCAGGCGAATACCGTCGTGCGCCTGACGGTGGTCACGATCTTCGGCCTGATCGGCACGATCACCACCGGCTTCCTCGGGATGAATCTCATCGCCGCGGCAGACGAGCCGCTCGGCCGCCGGGTGTGGGGATTCGCCCTCGTGACGGTGGCCACCGTCGTCCTGACCGCGTTCACGATCGTGCGCAGCAAGCGGCTGTCGGATTTTCTCGACGCACTTTCCGACGAGCGCCTGACCTGGCGGCCCAAGCTCGGTGCGCTGATCGCTGTCTTCAGACGCTCACGGTAGGGCCGCGAACGGCGTTCGGGATCGGCACGGGGCTTGATCGTCCGCAAGGCCGGTACGCAGCCGTGTTCACAGAATGGCGGCACCTCCCTTTCATTGGCCTCGATGAATCCGACCCGACTGAAATGGCTGCTGCCCGCCACCTTGGCAGTCCTGCTCGTGGGGCCGGTGTTCGCACAACCCGCCGATGAGCCATTGCCCGGCGACTATCGGTTGGTCGATGGCCGTGTGGACCGCGGCACATACACGGGTTGGACCCTGTTCCAGGCCAATTGCCAGCGCTGCCACGGCGTCGGTGCGGTCGGAACCGAGTCCGCACCGAACCTGCTGGAGCGCATCGTGAACTTCACGCCCAGGGGCTTCGCCAGCAAGGTGCTGACGAGCTACCGCATCCAGCGCATCACCCCCGACGATGGCGCTGCGGACAGCGACGCCGAGCGTGCAGCACTGCTCGAGCGGGTGATGCGGCGCGAGCGCGCGGCACGCGGCCAGGCCGTGATGCCGGCCTGGGACGGCGACGAAGGCGTCTCGCCGCACGTGCTGGATCTCTACGCGTATCTGACCGCGCGTGCCGATGGCGCGATCGGCCCCGGCAAACCGAGTGTGTGGGTCGAAAAGAAACGCTGACCTTCGCACACGGGGCGCATCGCGGGCCGCACCGCTCGCGAGTTCGAATGCCGCGCCCGGCGGTCCGTTGCACGGACGACCGTTGTTCGCGTTTCTGCGCATGGCCCTGGGCGGGCTCCGGGGCCTAGTATCGCCGCTCCACATTTGCACAAATGAACATCGGTCAGGAGACGCAGCCATGAAACGCCATTCCACTTTCGCACCGTACTTCGCTGCGGCGACCATCGCGCTGTGCGCAGGCGCCGCACAGGCCCAACAGGTCAAGCTGATGACCGGGCCGCAGGGCGGCTCGTGGTACCCGCTCGGCGGCGCGATCGCCAACATCGCCGACAAGGCGGGGCTGAAGGTGCAGGTGCTGCCGGGCGCCGGCATCGCCAACGTGAAGGGCGTCAACGGCGGCAAGGCGGACCTGGGATTTGCCAATTCGATCTCCACGGTCGACGGCGTGGCTGGACGGGCACCGTTCGACGCCAAGGCCACCAACGTGTGCAACGTCGCCACGCTGTACCCGCAGTACTTCCAGGTGGTGGCCAACGCCGACGCCGGGATCAAGTCGCTCGGAGATCTCAAGGGCAAGGGCCTGGCCGTGCAGCCCAAGGGCAACACGGCGGAGTTCATCAGCCAGCAGGCACTCGAGGTGTATGGCCTGAAGTACCCGGACATGAGCCGGGTGAGCTATGTGTCGTACACCGATGCGGTGTCGCTGATGAAGGACAACAACGCGCAGGTCTTCACGCTCGGCACCACGGTGCCCGCCTCGGCGATCATGGACCTGGCATCGGCCCGTGACATCCAGGTCGTCGGCATCCCGGACGACAAGTTCCAGGCCATGCGCAAGCTGAACCCGGGCTACACCAAGCTCGTCATCCCCGCCGGCAGCTATCCGAAGCAGACGCAGGACGTGCCGACGATCGGCTATGCCACCCACGTCATCGCCCGCTGCGACCTCGACGAGGCCGTGGTCTACAAGGTGCTCAAGGGCATGGTCGACAACAAAGCCGACCTCGCCGCCATCGCCAAGGCGATGGCCGGCACGACGCCCAAGATGATGGCCGAGGACATCGGCGTGCCGATGCACAAGGGGGCCATGCGCTACTACAAAGAGGCCGGCGTTCTTTGATTTGACAAACCGGCGCGGCGCGCAGGAACCTGTGCGCCGCGCCGTCGCCAGAGCCGTGCCCGAGCGCACCGGAGCACGCCCATGCCTCAGATCCCCATGACCCTCGTGCGCCGCAGCGTCACCGTGCTGGCGGTGGCCATGTCGGTCTTCCACCTCTACGTCGCTTTCGTCGGGCCGCCGAATGCGTATGTCATGCGCGGCTCCCATCTGGCGTTTGCGCTCGTGCTCGCCTTCCTGGTCATGCCCGGCATCAACGGGCGCGCCGAGCGGCTGGGCTGGCTCGATCTGCTGTTGGTGTTCGCGGCGGCTGCGGCTGCGCTCTACCCGAGCGCCAATTTGGCCTACATCGAAAACCGCATCTACTACGTCGACGACCCACGTGTGGCCGACTATGTCTTCGGCGGCGCACTGATCGTGCTCATCATGGAGGCCACACGCCGCGCCACGGGATGGGCACTACCGATCACCGCGGGCGCCTTCCTGGCCTACGGACTGACGCTGGGCGGGCAGTCGGTGGGCATCATGCTCGACCAGCTGTACCTCACGACCGAGGGCATCTTCGGCATCCCGCTGTACGTGTCGGCCACCTACGTCATGCTCTTCATCCTGTTCGGCTCGTTCGTCGAGCGCAGCGGGGCGGGGCAGCTGTTCATGGACTTTGCGCTCGCCATCGCCGGCGGCAGCTCGGGCGGCCCGGCCAAGGTGGCCGTCATCACGAGCAGCCTCTTCGGCACCGTCTCGGGCAGCGCCGTGGCCAACGTGATGACGACCGGCACCTTCACGATCCCGCTGATGATGCGCACCGGCTACCGCCCGGCCTTCGCCGGCGCGGTGGAGGCGGTGGCGTCGACCGGCGGCCAACTGATGCCGCCGATCATGGGCGCGGCGGCCTTTGTGATGGCGGAGTTCCTGGGGGTGTCGTACCTCACGGTGGCCGGCTTTGCGCTGCTGCCGGCCGTGTTGTATTACGTGGCCGTCTTCATGGCGGTGCACTTCGAAGCGAGGCGCATCGGGCTTGTCGGGTTGCCCAAGGCCGACCTGCCCCGCATGCGCCAGGTGCTCGCGGAGCGCGGGCACCTGTTCCTGCCGCTGGTGGTCATCGTCGCGGTGTTGCTGGGCGGGCGCAGCGCGGCTTTCGCGGCCCTGTGCGGAATCGGCTCGGTGATCCCGACCACCTGGCTGCGCAGGAGCACGCGCGGCACCTTCACGCTGCGGGCCATCGTCGAAGCCCTCGAGGCGGGTGCGCGCAACACCCTCGTGGTCGCATTGGCCTGCGCCTGCGCGGGCATCGTGATCGGCACGATCACGCTCACCGGGCTGGGCCTGAGCTTCACCGGCGTGGTGCTGGCCCTGTCGCAGAACTCGCTCATGCTGGCACTCCTGCTGACGATGCTGGCCGGCATCCTGCTCGGCATGGGGCTGCCGACGACACCCGCATACATCGTGCAGGTGGCGTTGCTGGTGCCGGCGCTCGTGAAGCTCGGGGTCCGGGTCGAGGCCGCGCACCTCTTCGTGTTGTATTTCGCCGTGCTCTCGGCGATCACGCCGCCGGTGGCAATGGCGGTGTACGCGGCCAACGGCATCTCGCGCGCGACGCTGATGGACAGCAGCTGGGCGGCGGTCAAGCTCGGCCTGACCGGTTACATCATCCCGTTCATGTTCGTGTTCGCGCCGTCGCTGCTGCTGATCGGCGATGTCGGCACGGTCGTGCTGGCGGTGGTCACGGCCACCGTGGGTGTCATGTGCCTGGCCGGCGGGCTCCACGAGTCGTTCTTTCTGGGCTCCGCACGCTGGTGGGAGCGGATCATGCTGATCGTGGCGGCCTTCGTGCTCATCAAGCCCGGCTGGATGAGCGACGCCGTGGGTCTGGTGCTGGTAGGCTCGACACTCGCCAGCCAACGCTGGTTGCGGGCGCTGCCCGCGGGCCCCGGTGCAGCGGTGCAATCGACCGAACCGAAATAGCGGCGGATTCCCAGGAGCAGATGCGTGACGATCCAGTTGTATGCCTTCGACACCCCCAACGGACGCAAGATCAGCGTCGCACTCGAGGAGATGGGCCTGCCGTATGCGGTGCATGTCGTCGACATCACCAAGGACGAGCAATTCGATCCTGCATTCCTGAAGATCAGCCCGAACAACAAGATCCCGGCCATCGTCGACCCGCAAGGGCCGGCAGGTGCGCCGATCAGCGTGTTCGAGTCGGGGGCGATCCTGATCTACCTGGCCGAGAAGACCGGTCGGTTTCTTCCGCGCGACCCGGCCGCACGCGTGGCGGCACTCGAATGGCTGATGTTCCAGATGGGCGGCTTCGGGCCGATGCCCGGGCAGGTGCACCACTTCATCGCGCTGCAGGACGAAACCGACAAGCGCTATGGCCTGAAGCGGTTCATGACGGAGACCCGCCGCCTGTACGGCGTGATGGACCGACGCCTGGCGGACCATGAGTTCTTTGCCGGCGAGGTGTCGATCGCCGATTTCGCCATCGTCGGCTGGGCCTGGCGCCACGAGCGCCATCAGGTCGACCTGGCGGACTTTCCGCACGTCCGGCGGTGGTACACCGCCATGATGGCCCGGCCGGGCACGGCACGCGGGTTTGCAGTCCCGCTGCGGCGAACCTGAGCGCCATTGGCGCGCTGTCGGCAGGTCGTCCTACACGGCGATCGTCCGTGGACCTACGCCGCGAGCCTGGGTGCAGTTGAAGAATGAGGTCGCCGGTTGCACAAACCGATCACCCCCTTCAACCCACGCAGACTCAACATGATCTACCTGCCCAGCCTCACCGACAAGTCGTTCATCGTCGCCGGACTGGTCACGGCCACGGCGATGCTCAGTGGCTTTACGACGATCGTGGCTCAGGCCACGGCCGACGCGGAACAGGCGCGCGGTCAGCGAGCGCCTTCGGTCACGCGTTCGGCGGAGGCCGGCGCCGATTCGCGCCGTTTGCGCGACACGAGCCTCCGTGTCGCGCCGACCCGAGGCGATGCACGCCAGATCCGGACGGTGGCTTCACGGTAGTCGCCCAGATGGTCGGCGCGACGCCGACGTCGCACGACCGTTCACGGCCGACCACGCCATCCGCAGGTGCCCGTCCACCGACGCCAACTTCAGGAGCACGCCATGCACCGGCCAGAATTTCTTTCACACCCGACCGTGATGGGGCTGCGCGCCACGACCATCATCGCCGCTTTGCTGGTCGCCGCTTGCGGCGACAGGCCGGTGTCGGGACCGCCACAGGTCGATGCCGCCGCACCGGCCGCCAGTGATGTCGCGTCACTGAAGCACAGCGTACCGGGACCTGAAGGCGACCCATCGGTGCCCGCGGCGTCGGCCGCGCTCGGCCAGCCCTCCATTGCGCGTAGCGCGGGCGACGCAGCCAACCCGGCGGGATCGTCGATGACGAAGGCGCAGGAATCGACCGCCATGCCCATGGCAGGCCAGGCCAATGACCATTCGACCACGGCGCCCAAGAGCACGAAGCCCTGACGACACCCGGCCGGCGCGACGTCAGGCCCGCAGCACTTCGAGCGCGCGGTCCAGACCCCCCGAGGTGATGGAGATCATCGCCTTTTCGGCCACCGCCGGCTTGGGGCGGTAGGCGATCGAGAGCCCCGCCGCCGCCATCATCGGGAGATCGTTCGCGCCGTCGCCGACGGCAATGGATTGCCCCGCTTCGATGCCCATCAGCTCGATCACCTCGAGCAGCACCCGCCGCTTCTCCGCGCCGTCGACGATATCGCCCCAGGGACGGTCGAAGAGGGTGCCGGTGAGTTTGCCGTTGGCGACGCCGAGCGTGTTGGCGCGCGCGAAGTCCAGCTTCAGCCGATGCCTGATGCGCTCGCTGAAGAAGGTGAAACCGCCGCTGATGAGCAGCGTCTTCAGGCCCGCGGCCTGGCAAGCGCGAACGAAGGTCTCGACACCGGGATTGAGGTGCAGCCGCTCGTCGTAGACCTGCTGCAACGCCGTTTCCCTCACGCCGGCCAGCAGCGCGACACGCCGCCGCAGGCTGTCCTTGTAGTCGGCAATCTCGCCGCGCATCGCGGCCTCGGTGATCTCGGCCACCTCGGCCTTGCGCCCGGCCAGGTCGGCGATCTCGTCGACACACTCGATGTTGATGAGCGTCGAATCCATGTCGAACGCCACCAGCTTGAAGTCGGAAAGGCTCAGCGGCGGCACGAAGCCGCGGATCGAGAGGCCTGGGGTCACGGCAGGGGCGGTCATCGGGCGATGCGGGTTGATGGAGCGTCGCTGCTCGGACTCAGGCGGTGGCCGGCTGCGGCGTGCCCAGCGACCGAAGCACGTCGCGGATGAACTGGGCCCGTTCCTGCGCCGATGCCAGCTCGCGCTCGATGCGCAACTTGTCGTTGCCTGCCAGCTTGATGTGCCGGTTCTTCTGCACGAGCGCGATGATCCGCGCGGCGTCGATGGGCGGGTTGGGGCGGAACGTGATGCTCATCAGTTTCGGCCCGGCATCGATCTTCTGCACGCCGTACGGCCGCGCGAGCACCCGCAGCCGGTGGGTGTCGAAAAGGGTCTGGCCTTGCGCCGGCAGGCGGCCGAACCGGTCGGTGATCTCCTCGAGCAGCGCGTCGATCTGTTCCGGCTTGTCCGCCATGGCCAGGCGCTTGTAGAGGTTCAGGCGCGTGTGCACGTCGCCGCAGTAGGCGTCGGGCAGCAGCGCGGGGGCATGCAGGTTGATCTCGGTGGCGACGTTGAGCGGGCTCATCAGGTCGGGCAGGTCCGGATGATGGCCCGCCTTCAGCGACCGCACGGCTTCGGCGAGCATGTCGTTGTAGAGCTGGAAGCCGACCTCCATCATGTTGCCGCTCTGGTTCTCGCCGAGCACCTCGCCGGCGCCTCGGATCTCGAGGTCGTGCATCGCGAGGTAGAAACCGGAGCCGAGCTCCTCCATCGCCTGGATCGCGTCGAGCCGCATCGTCGCCTGCTTCGTGAGCCCTTCGATGTCGGGCACCATCAGGTACGCATACGCCTGGTGGTGGCTGCGGCCGACCCGCCCGCGCAACTGGTGCAGCTGCGCAAGGCCGAACTTGTCGGCCCGGCTGATGACGATGGTGTTGGCCGTGGGCACGTCGATGCCGGTCTCGATGATGGTCGAGCAAAGCAGCACGTTGTGGCGCTGCGCGATGAAGTCGCGCATCACATGTTCGAGCTCGCGTTCGGGCATCTGGCCATGCGCGATGGCGATGCGCGCCTCGGGCAGCAGTTCGGCCAGCTTGTCGCGCCGGTGTTTGATGGTTTCGACTTCGTTGTGCAGGAAATACACCTGCCCGCCGCGCTTGAGTTCGCGCAGCACAGCCTCGCGGATGACACCGTTGCCCTCGGTGCGCACGAAGGTCTTGATCGCCAGGCGGCGTTGCGGCGCGGTCGCGATCACGCTCAGGTCGCGCAGCCCCTCGAGCGCCATGCCCAGCGTGCGCGGGATCGGCGTGGCGGTGAGGGTGAGCACGTCGACCTCGGCACGCAGGGCCTTCATCGCCTCCTTGTGGCGCACGCCGAAGCGGTGCTCCTCGTCGATCACGAGCAGGCCCAGGCGCTTGAACTTGACACCCTCGCTGAGCAGCTTGTGCGTGCCGACGACGATGTCCACCGTGCCCGCCTCGATGCCCTCGACCGCCGCCTTCACCTCCTTCGCGGAGCGGAAGCGCGACAGTTCGGCCACCTTGACCGGCCATTTGCCGAAGCGGTCGACCAGGGTCTGGTAGTGCTGCTCGGCCAGCAGCGTGGTGGGCGCCAGGATGGCCACCTGCTTGCCCCCGTGCACGGCGACGAACGCGGCACGCAGCGCGACCTCGGTCTTGCCGAAACCGACGTCGCCGCACACCAGGCGGTCCATCGGCCTCGGGCTGACCATGTCCTGGATCACGGCGTGGATCGCGGCGCGCTGGTCGGGCGTCTCCTCGAACCCGAAACTGGCGGCAAACGCCTCGTAGTCGTGCGCCGAGAATCGGTGCGA
>JAHECD010000171.1 GCA_024641945.1 Rubrivivax sp.
CCACCGCGAACGGTCGGCGGATCGGCGCCCACCCGCACCCCTCCTGTACCCCCCCTGCACCCACCCGCACCCGCCGGCTACCATTCGATTGCCGAGTCGGCTCAGTGCTGGCGTGCAGCCGCTCGGCGGCGCGGCATCGGCGGGATGTCGGTCACTCCGGTAGCACGCCGATCTCCTTGGTGGCCGCACCCCAGCGCGCCGATTCCTCGCGCAGGAAGGCACCGACCTGCGCCACGTTCATGCTGCCGTCGACGATCGGGCCGATGACGCCGATGCGATCGGCCACCTCCTTGTCGTTCAGCACGGCGTCGATATCGCGATTGGCGCGTTCGATGGCGGCCGCCGGGGTGCCGGTCGGCGCAACGACGGCGAACCAGCCGACCATGTCGAAGCCAGGCAGCTTCTCGGCCAGCGACGGCACCTGGTCCCAGCCGACGACACGCTTGGCCGAGGTGGTGGCCAGCACACGCAGCCGGCCCTGGCGCGCCAGGGCGGCGGTGGACGCAAGGTCGGCCACCATGGCGTCGATATGCCCACCCATCAGGTCTTGCGTGCCGACGCCGGTGTTGGCGTACGGCACGAGGTTGGCGCCGGCCTGTGACCGCGCATTGAACAGACGCGCGATCATGCCGCTGAAGGTGCGCGGACCCTCGTTGCCGAGCGTGAATTTGCCGGCGTCGGCCTTCGAACGCGCAACCAGGTCGTCGATCGTCTTGACGGGCGAATCGGCACTGACCAGCACCGCAAACGGGCTGCGCGCCACGAAGGCCACCGGCACGAATTCCTTGGCGGGGTCGTACGGCAGCGACTTGAACAGCAGCGGGTTCGTGACGAGCGCCGCGGTTGTCGCGAAATAGAAGGTCGTGCCGTCAGCGGGCGAGCGCGCCGCCGCGAGGGCCCCGATGGTGTTCTGCCCACCCGGCTTGTTTTCGATCACGATCGGCTGTCCCCACATCTTCGACAGGCGCTCGGAGAGGATGCGCGCCACGTTGTCCGGCCCCGACCCCGGCGGCTGGGACAGCACCCACTTGACCGGCTTGTCGGGCCAGCCCTGCGCACGCAGCGCGGGGGTCGCGGCGGCGAGCCCCGTACTGGCCAGGGCCAGGGTGAAGTGGCGTCGTTGCATGGTCGTGTCTCCTTCGTCGGTTGAATGGGCCCAGGATTTCGAATCAGTGACCGAGGGCGGTGCGCCGCTCGATCAGAAGTGCATCGATGTCGGCGGCGGACGTGGCCGTTCCATAGACATAGTGGTCCGGCCTGACCAGGGCGGCACGGCAATCGTGGCGGCGCATCCATGCCGCGACCACGCCTTCGGTTTCCGGCAGCGCGCCTTCCGCCAGGTGCACGACGGTGACGCCGTCGTTCGCGTCCGCATGCGCACCGGCCGCGGCGTCGAGCACGAGCCGCCAGCCCGTGCCGCAGACACGGTCCATCAGCGTGCCGCCGGCCAGCCGCGGCTGCGGGAACAAGGTGCCGCGGCCGCTGCCGGGCGTGGCCGAGAGGCATCCGGCGTCCAGGCGCGGCAGCACGTCCTGGCGCGGCGTGTCCTTGACGACACCGTCGCACTCGGCGAGCAGCCGTGCGTCGCGCTCGCGTGCCTTGGCCGGATCGCGCTCGCAGATGATCGAGCCCACGTGCTTGAGCCGGCCCGTGAGCTCGCGCACATGCGCCTTTCGCTCCGTGCCGTAGCTGTCGAGCAGCGCCTCGGCGGCATGGCCTTGCACCTCGCCCCGAAGCACGGCCGCCAGCTTCCAGCTCAGGTTGACGACATCGCGCACGCCCTGGCACATGCCCTGGCCGAGAAATGGCGGCTGCATGTGGGCTGCATCGCCGGCCACGAACACGCGCCCGGCACGCCAGTGCTGTGCCACGAGCGCATGAAAGCGGTAGCTCGACTGGCGCCAGAGCTCGCCATCTTCAGGCGTGATCCAGCGCGACAGCAGCGCCCAGGTGCCTTCTGCGGTGGCGGCCTGACGCGGATCTTCGCCGGGCTTGAGCGAGATTTCCCAGCGCCGGTGGTTCCCCGGGCCGATGACCAGCGTGCACGGCCGCTGCGGCTCGCAATATTGAACGCTCGTGGTGGGCAGCCTGGCCAGCCCGCGTTCATTCACCCGGGCATCGACGACCAGCCAGGGTTCGTCGAAGTCCAGATCCTCGAGCTCGATGCCGACCTGCGCGCGTGCCGTGCTCGCGCCACCGTCGCACGCAATCGCCCAGCGCGCGCGCACGGTCGACGGTGTGCCGTCGTCGGCCTGGAGGGTCAGCGTGACGCCGCCCCGGTCCTGCACCAGCGCCGTCATCTCGGTGCCGAGCGCCACGGTGACATTCGGCAGTCGGGCCACGTGCGCGCGCAGCAGGCGCTCGACCGGCGGCTGCGTGAAGACGATGGACGGCGTGTAGCCCTGCGGGTAGGGCGGCGCGACCATGGTCATGCGGCGGATGAGCTGGCCATCGGCACCGAACCACTCGGAATTCGTGAAGGGCTCGGTGTGCGGCAGCACCGCGTCGACGATGCCGATCTGCTGGAAGACACGCATGATCTCGTGGTCGAGCGCGATCGCACGCGGAATCTCGTAGACGTCGCGGAGCCGGTCGCAGACGTGCACCGTGAAACCCGCCTGGCCGAGCAGTGCCGCCGCCACGGCACCTGCCGGTCCGTAGCCGACGATGGCCACGTCGACCGTGCCGGACCCGCTGCCGTTCGAACCCGCCACCGCTCACGCCTCCGCGACGATCGGGTTGCGCAGCACGCCGATCTTCTCGATCTCGATCTCGATCACGTCGCCGGCCTTCATCCACACCGGCGGTGTGCGCGCCTGGCCCACACCGGCGGGCGTGCCCATGATGATCGCGTCGCCGGGTTCGAGCGTCATGCACTCGGCCAGCAGTTCGATCGTCTCGTCGACAGCGAAGATCATGTCGGTCGTGCTGGCGTCCTGCATGACCTTGCCGTTCAACCGCGACTGGATGCGCAGGCCGGTGGCGCCGGGAGCGAGTTCGTCGGCAGTCACGAGCACCGGGCCGAATCCGCCGGTGGCGTCGAAATTCTTGCCGATCGTCCATTGCGCGGTGCGCTTCTGGTAGTCGCGCACCGACATGTCGTTGAAGCAGCCGTAGCCGAACACATACTGCAGCGCATCGCCGCGCTTCGTGTGGCGCGGCACCGTCTTGCCGATCACGACGGCCATTTCGGCCTCGTAATCGAACTTCGAAGACACCTTGGGCAGCAGGCCGGGTTGGCCGTGCCCCATCAGCGAGCTCTTTCCGCGGTAGAAGAACCACGGGTAGTCGGGCTTCTCGCGCCCGCCCTCTTTTGCATGGTCGTAGTAGTTCAGCCCCAGGCAGATGATCTTGCCGGGTTCGGGCACGAGCGGCGCGAGCGCCTGCGCGGCCAGCGGCAGGCGCGGCGCGTTCGAGGCGAGCGCCGCGGCACCCTCGGCCTTCAGGTCGAGGCCGGCAGCCAGCGCGGCACGCACGTCGGCCGGCACGCCGGGCCGCGCATCGGCGAGGTCGACGATGACGTCGCCGTCGACGACGGCCAGACGCGGCTGGCCGCTCTTCAGGTAGGTGGTGAATCGCAAGGTGATGCTCCGTTGAGGTGAATCGTTGAGGATCAGGGCGCGGGCGCGAACAACACCCGGCGCTGGGCCTGCTTGAGCTGGTCGGTCGGGGCCTGGCCGATGCCCCACTGGTCGATGCGGCCGGACGGCCAGGTCCAGTCGCCGGGCGCGCCGGCGCGGTAGCTGTCGTCGATCTGCTCGACCTCGGCCGTGTACTCGACGACGATGCCGAACGGATCGACGAAGTAGTTGAACGCGTTGTCGCCCGGGCCGTGCCGGCCGGGACCCCATTGCGGTGGCATGCCGGCGTCCTTCATGCGGCCGCCGCCGCGCATCACTGCGTCGAGCGTGGGCATCAGGAAGGCGATGTGGTTCAGCGCATCGTTGTCGGTGTCGCCGAGTGCGATGCTGTGGTGGTCGGCATCGCAATTCATGAACGCCATGATCCGGGTGCGATCGGCGAGCACGAAGCCCAGCGCTTTCTCGAAGAACTCACGCGTCGACTCGACCGCGTGGCAATTCAGCACGGCGTGCGCGAGCCGCACGGGTTGGTCCGGTGGCAGCGGATCGTCGGCCACCCGCCGCGTGTCGCCGTGCACGATTTCGAGGCGGCGCCCGTCCGCATCGCGGATCACGAGCGCCATGCCCCCGGCGGGGTCGACGGCCGGAGCAACCGGTTGTTCGACCACGCCCCCTGCCGCCGTCGCGGCCCGCGCGACCGCTTCGAGCGCGGCCGCTGTGCGCGCGCGCAGCGTCACCTTCAGCAGTTGCGGTGTGCCGGATCCACCGCGCAACGCCAGCAGGTGATGGTCGCCTCCGCTGCCGCGCAGGTAGAGCACGCCGTCGGCGCGGCCGGCCACCGCGAGACGCCAGGTCTGGGTATAGAAGGCCTCGGCCGCCGCGAGATCGGGCACGGTCATCGCGACGCTGCGCAGACCCGAAATCCAGGGTGATTTCATTCGCTCTCCACGTTCGATCTCGGTGCCGGCGATGCGCGGCCGACAACGCCTTGGGCGTTGCCGAACGCTGGGGGGGCGTCGCCGGTGGTGCGGTCGAGCGCCGCGCCATCGAACCACCCGGGTGGATGCGGTTCGCGCAGGCCGTCGGGGTGGCATCTGCCGAACGTCAGGGCCTGCATGGGCAGGCGGCGCTCAAGCGCAGCACCATCGTTGGGGCCGAGCCGGTTCGACAAACGCCCGGGCATCGGCGAAGTTGCCTGCACGGCCAGCCCCACGTCTGGCAGGTCGGCCTGACGCCGCGACCGCGGCGGGTTCTTTTCGGACAAGAACCGGTCGTGCCAGCCGCCGGTCTTGCGTTGGCGGTGGCACACGTCATGGGCATCCGGCGCAATGGCGACACTTGGCCACGGCGACGATGTTGCAGGGTCCGGGACGCCGGAAATCGCTCCGGCCACACAGGCGCGTGGAGGTCGATTCGACGGGCGCCACTTCTTGGTGGACGACACGACGCGGTGCCGCCGGCGGCTGCCATCACGCGTGGACCAACCCTGCGGCAGCGATGCCGGCGATCACGATCTGCTCGTCCTCGTCACCGGTACCCCCTGACGCCCCCGCGGCGCCGATCACGTGGCCGCTCGGGTCGACGATCAGCACGGCACCCGTCTGCGCGATGAACTTCTGCTGCGACGCAGCGGCCAAGGCGTTGAAGAAGGCCGGCAAATCCTTTGCACGCTGGGTGAGCGTGCGGCTGTTGACGCCCATGCCGACGGCCGCCGCCGCCTTGCCGAGCGCGATATCCAGCCTCAGCGCCGTGGCGCCATCCTCGCGAGCGCTGGCGACGACCTGTCCCGCCGCATCGACGACGACGACGCCCATGGCTCGGAAGCCCTGTAGCCGGGCGGCGGCAAGAGCGCCGTCGATGACGGCGCGTGCGTGGACAAGTGTGAGTGTGCTCATCGGATCTCCTTGAAGCCTCGCCTAGTTTTATATATAAAAACGTCTAATGCAATAGTTACGACACAAATTGACAATCCAGGCCGGATGTGTACATTCGTCCCTCCATGGCCCGCACCCCCGCACTTGCCGCCGTCAATGGCGTTGCCACGCGCGCCACCAGCGTGTACGACGAGCTGCGCGCAGACCTGCTCGCCGGCGCCCTCGACCCGGGCGGCAAGCTGGCAATCGAGGCCCTGGCCGAGCGTTACGACACCAGCGCCACGCCGCTGCGCGAGGCACTCAACCGGCTCGTTTCCGACGGCCTCGTCGAGCGTCGCGAGCAACGGGGATTCGTCGTCGCCGCCATCAGCGCCGAGGACCTGGCCGAGATCACGAAGACCCGCTGCTGGCTCGAAGGGCTTGCGCTGCGCGAGTCGATCGCGGCCCACACGACCGCGTGGGAGGAGGCGTTGGTGCTCGCGCACCATCGGCTGGCCCGCACGCCGCGCTCGCTGTCGGACAGCCGCTTCGAGGACAACCCGGAATGGGAACCCCTGCACCGTGCTTTTCACCGGGCGTTGATCGGTGGTTGCGGCTCACGTTGGCTGGTCTCGTTCTGCGACCAACTCGCCGACCAACATCATCGCTATCGGCGACTGTCGGCCCCCCGGGCATTCTCGAAGCGCGGCGTCAAGAGCGAGCACCAGCAATTGATGCAGGCCGCGATCGATGGACGCGCCGACGACGCCGTGGCGCTGCTCAAGGCCCACTTCGAGCGCACGGCGAAGATCATCCGCGACGACCCCGGGATCTTTACGGCACGTTGACCTTGCGCCCGCAGGCGACCCTGTGGGTCATATGCAGCGGCCAGCGCCGTCTTCTGCGCAGACGCGCCTGCGTTGCCGCACGACGCTTCTTCGCTCCGCGACCGAACGACCGTCAAACGCCGTCGTGGATTCACTTCATTCGAACCCCGTCCAACGTCGGACCTCGCCTGCAACGAATCCGCCACGGGCACTGCCGTCGCCGGGCCCGGCTTGCCTGGTTCGCGGAGATGCAAACCGCGGCATTCCTTGCATCGACCTCGATCTTGCGCAGGCCGACACGACACGCTTGCCCGACGCCAATCCCGTCTGTCCGTCCACGGGGGTGAACCCTCCGACAAAGCAGTATGAGACGGGTGCGGCCGCAGCCGCCTGCGCAATCCCGATGCGATGGGGCAAACACTGTCATCATCTCGCCGGAACGGTCGGAGCCCGCCAAGGTGGGTCGGGAATTCCTCG